>NZ_JAAAHS010000377.1 GCF_009908195.1 Streptomyces boluensis
CCTTTCTCGCGAGGTTCCGCCATGCCCACCCCACCGCCCCTGCTGCACTGGTTCCTGCCCACGGGCGGCGACGGACGCGACCCCGGTGGGGTCACCGCCGTGCAGGCCAGGACCGGGTCCGCGACCCGGCGTCCCGCCGATATCGGCTATCTCGCGCAGGTCGCAAGGGCCGCCGAACACGCCGGATTCACCTCGCTGTTGACGCCGGTCGGGCTCGGCTGTGTCGACCCGTGGATCGTCACGTCGGCGCTCGCGCAGGTGACGGAGCGGATCGGGTTCCTGGTGGCGTTCCGTACCGGCTTCGCCAGCCCGACCCTGCTCGCCCAACAGGCCGACGCCTTCCGCAGGTTCAGCGGCGGCAGGCTGCGGCTCAACGTCGTCACTGGTGGTGATCCGGCCGAACAGCGGGCCTACGGCGACCACTTGGCGCACGACGAGCGGTACCGCCGTACCGACGAGGTGATGGCCACGCTCCGGGCCCTGCTGCACGGAGAGCGGGTCGACCACCGGGGCGAGCACATCCGTCTGGACGGCGCGCAGTTGACGGATCCCGCCACCGAGTACCCCGTACCGCTCTACTTCGGTGGTGCCTCGCCCGCGGCGGAGGAGGTGGCGGCGCGGCGGGCGGACGTGCAGTTGCTGTGGGGCGAGCCGCCAGCCGCGATCGCCGAGCGGATCGCGCGGCTGCGGTCCCGGAATCCCGCGCTGGGCTTCGGAGTTCGGCTGCATGTGATCAGCCGCGACACCGCCGGCGAGGCGTGGTCCGAGGCCGACCGCATCCTGCGCGGACTCGACCCGGAGGCGGTGCGCGCGAGCCAGGAGCGGTTCGCGCGGATGGACTCCACCGGGCAGGCCCGGATGGCGGCGCTGCACGGCGGCTCCGCCGAACGGCTCACCGTGGCGCCCAACCTGTGGGCCGGGATCGGGCTCGTCCGTGAGGGCGCGGGCACCGCGCTCGTGGGTTCGCACGACGAGGTCGCGGCGCGCCTGAACGAGTACCGGGCGCTCGGCGTCGACGAGTTCGTGCTCTCCGGGTACCCGCATCTGGAGGAGGCGTTCCGGGTCGGCGAGGAGGTGGCGCCACGGCTGCGCGCCCTGGTCGAGGCGGCCGACTCCGAAGATCCCGCCACCTCCGAAGGCCCCGCAGCCTCCGAAGGCCCCGCCGCGGTGTCCGCTCCGAGCCGTCCCGGCGGTGCCCGATGAGCCTGACGCAGGCCGCGCGCAGGACGACGGAACCGGCGCGCAAGCCCCCGGAGAGGTCCGCGAGCTCGACCCCCGCCGGGCCGTCCGGCACCAACTCCCGGCTGCTCGCGCTGCGTTGGCTCGCCCTGCGCGCCGTCGCACTCGTGGTGCTGCTCGCGGTGTGGCACCTGGTCGTCGTCGCCGAGGTGTGGCCGCGCGTGCTCGTGCCGTCGCCCGGCGACGTGTGGCACGCCTTCGTCCAGGCGTCAACGACACACGACGGTGTACGTGGCTACAGCGGCCATCTGCTGATCGAGCACCTCGGCGTGAGCCTGCGCAGGATCGGTGTCGGTACCGGGTACGCGGTGCTCGTCGGGGTGCCGCTCGGCCTGGTGATCGGTGTCGTCAAGCCCGTCGCGGTGGTGCTCGAACCGGCCGTCACGTTCCTGCGGACGCTGCCGCCGCTGGCGTATCTGTCGCTGCTCGTCATCTGGTTCGGCATCGACGAGTCGCCGAAGATCTGGCTGCTCGTCATCGCCGCGCTGCCGCCCGTCGCCGCCGCCACGGCCGCCGCCGTGCGCACCGTGCCGGGCGATCTGGTGGAGGCCGCGCGCAGCCTGGGCGGCGGGCCGTTGACGCTGCTGCTCGCGGTGCGGCTCCCGGCCGCGCTGCCGGAGATCCTCACCGGCATCCGGATCGCCGTGGGCGTCGCCTACACCTCCGTGGTGGCCGCCGAGACGATCAACGGGGTGCCGGGGATCGGCGGCATGATCCGCGACGCCCAGCGCTACAACCAGACCGACCTCGTCATCGCGGGCATCATCGCCATCGGCATCTCGGGCATCGCCCTGGACGCGGCGCTACGGGGCGTCGAACGGGCCGCCGTCCCCTGGCGCGGCCGCACCTGAGACCAGCCCCCTTCCCTCTCAACTCCCCCTCAACTCGCCCTCTCCTCAACCCTGTTCGGAGTACGTCATGACCGTGGCCTCGCGCCGCACCGTCCTGTTCGCCCTTGGCACCGCCGCCGCCCTCACCCTCACCGCCTGCGGTACGGGCGCGGGTGACTCCTCGGGGTCCGGCGGCAAGGTCCAGGTGCGCATCGCCTACCAGTCGATACCCAACGCCGACCTGGTGGTGAAGAACCAGCGGCTCCTGGAGAAGGCCCTGCCGGACGCCGACGTGAAGTGGGTGAAGTTCGACTCGGGCGCCGACGTGAACACGGCCGTCATCGGCGGCGCCGTCGACCTGGGCCTCGCCGGGTCGAGCCCGGTCACCAAGGGCCTGTCCGAGCCGCTGAACATCCCGTACAAGGTCGTGTGGATCCATGACCTGATCGGGGACAACGAAGCCCTCGTCGCCAAGAAGGGCATCGCGTCCGTGAAGCAGCTGAAGGGCAAGAAGGTCGCGACGCCCTTCGGCTCGACGGCGCACTACTCGCTGCTCGCCGCGCTCGAGTCGGCGGGCCTGAAGCCGGCCGATGTGCGGCTCGTCGACCTCCAGCCGCAGGACGTGTTCTCGGCCTGGCAGCGCGGCGACATCGACGCCGCGTACGTATGGACGCCGACCCTCGACGACCTGGCGAAGGACGGCAAGGTGCTCACCACCAGCCGCGCGCTCGCGGACGCGGGCAAGCCCACCGCCGATCTGGGCGTGGTCACCGACGCCTTCGCGAAGGAGCACCCGGAGATCGTCAAGGCCTGGCTGCGCGCCCAGGACCGTGCGGTGCGCCTCACCGAGTCCGACCCCGGCAAGGCCGCGACCGCCATCGGCGCGGAGCTCAACATCAGCCCGGCCCTGGCCGAGAAGCAGCTCTCCCAACTGGTGCTGCTCACCGCCGAGGAGCAGCAGGACCCGGCGTACCTCGGCACACCGGGCAAGCCGGGGGCGCTCGCCTCGCACCTGTACGACGCGGCCGGGTTCCTCAAGGACCAGAAGGCCGTCGACGCGGTGCCGTCGCGGGACACGTTCCGCTCCGCCCTCGCCGTACGGGAGCTCGCCGATGCCACGAAGTGACACGGCCACGGAGGACCGGCGGCAGCCCGTGATCGCCCTGGACGCGGTGACCGTGCGGTACGGCACGAAGCGTGCACCGGTCACCGCCGTACGGGATGTCCAACTGACCGTGGCCGAGGGCGAGTTCGTGGTCCTGGTCGGCCCGTCCGGCTGCGGCAAGACCACGTTGCTCCGTACGGTCGCCGGGTTCGAGCGGGTCGCGGCCGGGACCGTCGACGTACGGGAACGGGTCGGTGTCGTCTTCCAGCAGCCGCGACTCTTCCCGTGGCGGACGGTCGGCGGGAACATCGCGTTCGCCCTCGCCCGCCGTGGCGTGCCGCGCCCGGAACGCGCAGCACGCGTCGCGGAGCTCCTGGAGCGGGTCGGCCTGCCGGGCACGGCCGGGCGCCGGGTCTGGGAGCTCTCCGGCGGCCAGCAGCAGCGCGTCGCCATCGCCCGCGCCCTGGCGACGGAGCCGCGGGTGCTGCTGATGGACGAGCCGTTCGCCGCGCTCGACGCGCTCACCCGCGAACGTCTGCAGGAAGAGGTACGTGCCCTCGCGGCCGCCTCCGGCACCACGGTGCTGTTCGTCACGCACTCCGCGGAGGAGGCGGTGCTGCTCGGCTCCCGGGTCCTCGTGATGGCCGCAGAGCCGGGCCGGATCGTGGCGGAACTCCCCGTCGACCTGCCCCGCGAACCGCCCCTCGCCGGGCACGGCCTGCGCGGCACACCGGAGTTCGCGGCCCTCCGGCAACGGCTGACGGAGACGATGCGGGGGGTGCCGGAGGAGGTGTCCGAGGGGGTGGAAGCGGCCCCGGTGCCCTGACGCCGGCGGCCACCGCCCGGCCCCCGGACCACGCCCCGGCGATCAGTACGATGGGCCGTTCCGGAACCGGGCGGCGGTTGTGGCAGAGAGGAGAGGGCCATGGTGCGCGACGGGCGCGATGGACCCGAATCGCGTCGGCGGCGCGGGCAGGGCGAGTTGGAGGGGCAGGTGCTCGCGGCGCTGCGCGCGGCGGACGGCCCCGTGAACGCGGGCTGGGTGCAGGAGCGGCTCGGCTCGGACCTGGCGTACACCACCGTCATGACGATCCTCACCCGGCTGCTCGCCAAGGGCTCCGTGACCCGGCGGCGCGAGGGCCGGTCCTTCCTCTGGGAGCCGGCCGCCGACGAGGCGGGCCTCGCCGCGCTGCGGATGCGCAAGGTCCTGGACGGTGAGACGGACCGCGAGGCGGTCCTCGCGAGCTTCGTCACCACGCTCGACCCGGACGACGAACAGCTGCTGCGCGGCCTCCTCGGTGAGGCCGCCGACGAGCCCGAGGACTGACCGCCCGTGGGCGTCTTCGTCTTCCTGCCGTTGGTGCTGCCGCTGACCGCCTGGCCGATCGCACGCCTCGCCGAGCAGCATCTGCATCCGCGTACCGCGTCCCGGCTGCTCACCGTGGTGGCCGGGGTGATGGCGCTGTGCAGCACGCTCTGCCTGGGGCTCCTGATGGTGGTCGGCACCGCGCAGTTGCCCGGCAACCCGCTGCCCGACGGCTGGTCGGACCCCGAGGTCCGCGCGGCCGTCCCGTACGACGAGGTGGCCGGGCGGGTCGCGATCCCGGCGCTGCTCGCGGTGTTCGTGGCCTGCGGCCGCCTCGCGTGGCGGCACCGTACGGTCCGGCGGAACGCGCACCGGGCGCTCGCCGACCGGCCCGCGTCCCCGGTGGTGGTGCTGCCCGACGACGAGCCGTACGCGTACGCGCTGCCCGGCGCGCGCGGCCGGATCGTGGCCACCACGGGTCTACTCTCCCGGCTCCAACCACGGGAGCGGCGGGCCCTGTTCGCGCACGAGCGGGCTCATCTCACGGCCCGGCACCACCGGTTCCTGCTCGTGGTGCAGCTGGCGGCGCGCGCCAATCCGTTCCTGCGGCCGCTGCGTACGGCGGTGGTCTACACGGCCGAGCGGTGGGCGGACGAGGACGCGGCGCGGGTGGTGGGCAGCCGCCGGACGGTGGCCCGTGCGATCGGCCGGGCGGCGCTCGTGTCCCGGCACGCGCCGTCACCTGCGTTCGCCGCGTTCGCCGCGCCGGGACCCGTACCGCGCCGGGTCGCGGCGCTGCTCTCCCCGGCGCCGGTGGCCCGGGTGTGGCCCCCGGCCGGTACGGCGGTGGGGCTCGCCGCGTGGGGCGCTGCCGTGGGTACGGCGGTCTCGGCGATGTCGTCCGCGAACTCGGCGGTCACGATGGTGCTGATCCTGCACGCGGCGACGCCGCTGTAGGCACTCAGGGGTTGGTCCGGGTCAGCACCCTGGTCGTACTGCCGTCGTCCTCGGTGATGTCCCGTACGTGTTCGAAGCCGGTCTTCTTCAGGAGGGCGAGGGAGGCCGTGTTCGGGGCGGCCACGGTGGCGTGCACCTCGGTGCGGCCGAGGGTGTCGAAGCCGTACGCGACGAGCGCCTCGGCCAGTTCGCGGCCCAGGCCGCGGCCCCAGAGGCCGGGGGTCAGGGCGTAGATGATCTCGTGGCCGTCGACGATGTCGGTGTGCTTGATCTCGGCGTGCCCGACCAGCTGTCCGTCCTGGCGGACGGCCCACACGTCGAAGAGACCGCGCGCGTAGACCTTCGTGAAGATCCGCCCGAACAGGGCCCGGTCGTCCGCGGCGGTCGAAGGTCCGTCGCCCATCCAGCGCGACACCCGGGTGTCCTGGAACAGCGCGACGAAGGCGTCCTCGTCCTCGGGTGTGTACGGGGTGAGCAGCAGGTGTTCGGTGTGCAGGGTCTCGGTCACGAGCGGCGAAGCTACCCAGCGGCCGGTGGCGCGGCAAGCGACTTTCGGTGCGCGGCGGCCCGGGTGCGCGGCGCGTGGGCCGCGCACCCGGGCCGTACGCGGATGGGTCAGAGGTCGAACTCGTGCGGGGGCAGGTCCAGGGCGTAGCAGGCATCGCGTACGACCTGGCGCTCGTCCTTGTCGAAGTCGCCGTCGGCGCCGCCGATGACGATGCCGATCTGGACGACGGCGCGCGCTTCGGCGGGCTTCTTCTTCGCCTTGGCGACCTCCTGGAGGACGCTGACCTTGCCGAAGTCGAAGTCGGCGGCGAGCTTGTCGCAGTTGGCCTCGAAGCGGCGCCGCAGGTCGTCGGCGGGGAAGTTCGCCAAAACGTCGTTGGTGGCGATGAGTTGGGCGACCTTGCGGCGCTCGGACGGGTCGATGGTGCCGTCGGCGGCGGCGACCAGGGCACACATCGCCATGCTCGCGTCCCGGAAGGCGCCGCTTTTCAAGTCGTTCTTCTTGGCGTTGAGTTGGGTCTGCATCGTCGATGCGGACTCCTTGACGCGGTCCCACAGGGCCATGACTGGACTCCGTACGGTGTCGGGGGTGCACTCGGGGCGGGGCGGACCACACCCCGAGTTATTTCTACAGCACTGTAGAACTTAGCAGGGCCCCGGCCGCGTTCACTTACCGATGCGGCGGCGCAGCTCGTCGAGGCGCGCACGGGTGTCGGGCAGGCCGAGGGACCACAACTGGGCGTCGGTCTCCTCCGCGAGCACGTCGTCGTGGCCGCGACCGTCACCGGCGGTGCGCAGGGTCTGCTTGGTGCGGCGTACGAGTGCGGGGTCGACACCGCGGGCGCCCGCCGCCAACTCACGTGCCGTATCGAGGAGTTCGGCATCCGGCACGCAGCGCAGGGCGAGGCCCGCCGCCACGGCCGCCGCGCCGTCGAGCCGCTCACCGAACAGCACCATCGCGGCGGCGGTCTGCGGGCCGACGAGCCGGTGCAGCATCCAGGTGTGACCGCCGCCCGGGTGCAGGCCGATCTTCAGGAAGCGGGTGTCGAACCAGGCGGAGGCCCCGGCGATCCGTACGTCACAGGCGAGCGCGAGGTTGAGTCCGGCGCCGACGGCCGGGCCGTTGACGGCGGCCACGGTCGGCAGCGGGGAGCGGGCCACCCGCAGGAAACCGTCGTAGACGCGCCGCACCCCGGTGTCGTCACCGTCGGCGGCGGCGAGCAGATCCGCCAGGTCGGCCCCCGCGCAGAACGCGCTGCCCGCGCCGGTGAGGACGACCGCGGTGACCGTGGGATCGGCCTCGAGCGCGTCGAAGGCGGCGGCGATCCGGTCGACGAGGGCCCCGGAGATGATGTTGCGACGCCCGGGATCGTTCAGGGTGAGCACGGCGGTGCCCTGGTCCACGGTCACGTCGAGGAGTTCACTCATGGCGCGGGGTGCCCTTTCGTGGGGGGCGCGTCGGTGCGTGCCGGCGCCCTGGAGGTGCGGTCGAGGTCGCCACGATGCCACGCGGGGGCGGGGCG
>NZ_JAAAHS010000378.1 GCF_009908195.1 Streptomyces boluensis
TCCCAAGGCCATTCCGGCGACCATATGACGTATTACGCCCCGCTAGGAACCAAACCCCGATATCGGTGTCCTGGCCCCACCCCTACTTCGCCGGCTCCTGCGACAGCGCCCCGCTAACCGTGATCCGCCAGTACATCGAGGACCAGAAGCGGCCCGCGGGCTGAGGTCAACAGTGCGGACGCCTGCTCACGGGATGCTGCGTTCGCAGGCCCTCTCCCCCACCGAGAGCATGCGCCTGCTGGACGATCTGCTTGGAGAGTCATGAATTGGTTCAAGTCCAGCTACAGCAGCGACCAAGGCGGCGCCTGCCTCGAAGTCGCCTACGACTGGCGGAAGTCGAGTTACAGCGGCAGTGAGGGCGGCGCCTGCCTAGAATTCGCCGCCCACCCCGCCGCCGTACACATTCGCGACTCCAAGAACCCCGGTGGGTCGACCCTCACCGTGACCCCCGCCGCGTGGGACGCGTTCGTCAGCGAGCGTTAGAAGCCGCCGCCGCCGAAGTCACCGCCCCCACCGAATCCTCCGCCGTCGCCGAAGCCGCCGCCGAAGTCACCGGAGCTGAAGTCCGAGCCCGAGGCGTCGCCGCCCTCGAAGCCGTCGCCGCCGGAGCCGTAGTCCGTGGCCGCGTAGGCCGGGCTCGCCATCATGTGGCCGAGCATCGTGCCCATGAGCAGGCCCGGCAGCAGGCCGCCGCCGAAGTAGCCGCCCGCCCAGGGGCCGTACACCGGGCCCGCCTCGTAGTACGGCCGTCGGCCCGCGGGAGTGTCGACCGTACGGACGTCGGGGGCCTCGCCGTCCTCGATCCGGGTCCGGTCGGCCGCGCAGACCGGCACGTCGCGTGGGGTACCGCCTTCTGGCGCCCAGGGCACATCGGCCACACCGGGGCCGTGCCTCGGGTCGAAGAAGCACGGCGGCCTGCGCATCGGCAGCTCGCGGCCCTCGCGGCGGGCGGCCAGGACGGCGAGCGAGAACCGGCCGTCGGCCAGCGCCTCGGTCACCGGGCGTACGTCATCGGGGCGCCCCGCCTGGCCCATCAGCGACTTGGCCTGGTCGTAGGAGTCGAGGGCGTGCTCGTAGTCCGTGCGCATCTCGTCCGTGGCGCCGGGCTCGCTCGGCTTGAAGTCGAGGCGGTCGAGCTCCTCGCCGAACGCGGTGATGTCCTCGTCGACGACGACTCGCAGCTTCGCCAGGGCCGCCCACTCGGCCTCGGCCTTGCGCTTACGGTTCCGCCGGACCAGTACGTACGCACCGGCGCCACCGGCCAGGACGACCGCGCCCAGACCGATCAGGGCGCCGCCGCCCGCTTCGTCCCCGTTGGCCCAGGAGCTGGGGGCGGAGCCGCCGGCGCTGGTGACGGCGAGGTCCACGAAGCTGTTCAGCTGGGTGTCGGCGGTGGTGCCCTCCACCGCGACCAGCAGGTTCTCGACGCCTTCCTTGTCCAGGACGGAACCGTCCGCCCTGGCGTCGAAGTCGTCACCGACCCGCACCCCGTACAGACCGGTGATGCCGGTCTGGGCGCGCAGCTTCGCGAAGAGGTCCGTCTTCGGATAGTCCGCGGGCAGGACCGCGACGAACACCGGCTTGTCCGCGTCCTCGATCTTCGTGGCGAGGGCGTCGGCCTGGGAGTCGGAGAGCTGGTCGGAGGCCGCGGGGTCCACGTACACCGGGCTCTCCCGCAGAGCCTGCGCCACCTCGGACACCGGCGTCTCGGCCTGTGCCCCGGGCGCCGCGGTGAGGGCGACGCCCAGGGCCAGGAGCAGTGCCAGGACCACTCGGACGATAATTCGTACCGATATGTGAGGCCTCATACCTAGACGGTAACTCCGTCGAGGTGGATCCGAGCGGCCGAGGGCCCGCCTTGTTCGGTGGGCTCGCTACTCGGTGGGCTCGACCCCGGCGCGAAGCAGCCCGTACGTGTACGCATCCTCCAGGGCCTGCCAGGACGCGGCGATCACGTTCTCCGCGACGCCGACCGTGGACCACTCGCCGGTGCCGTCGGACGTGGAGATCAGCACGCGGGTCGTGGAGGACGTGCCGTGCTTGCCCTCCAGGATGCGGACCTTGTAGTCGACCAGCTCGAACTTGGCGAGCTGCGGGTAGAAGCGCTCGAGGCCGACCCGCATCGCGCGGTCCAGGGCGTTGACCGGTCCGTTGCCCTCGGCGGTGGCGACGATCCGCTCGCCCTTGGCCCACAGCTTCACGGTGGCCTCGTTGGCGTGCGTACCGTCGGGACGGTCCTCGACGATCGCCCGCCACGACTCCGTACGGAAGTACCGGCGCGGGCCGCCCTCGACCTCGGCACGCAGCAGCAGCTCGAAGGAGGCGTCGGCGGCCTCGTACGAATAGCCGCCCAGCTCCCGCTCCTTGACCCGCTCGACGACCCGGCCGACCAGTTCGCGGTCGTCGCCCAGGTCGACGCCGAGCTCCTTGCCCTTGAGCTCGATGGAGGCGCGGCCCGCCATGTCGGAGACCAGCATGCGCATGGTGTTGCCGACGAGTTCGGGGTCGATGTGCTGGTACAGGTCCGGGTCGACCTTGATGGCGGAGGCGTGCAGTCCGGCCTTGTGCGCGAAGGCCGAGACACCGACGTACGGCTGGTGCGTGGAGGGGGTGAGGTTGACGACCTCGGCGATGGCGTGCGAGATCCGGGTCATCTCGGCGAGCGCGCCCTCGGGCAGCACGGCCTTGCCGTACTTGAGCTGGAGGGCGGCGACGACCGGGAAGAGGTTGGCGTTGCCGACGCGCTCGCCGTAGCCGTTCGCGGTGCACTGCACGTGGGTGGCGCCCGCGTCGACGGCGGCCAGGGTGTTGGCGACGGCGCAGCCGGTGTCGTCCTGGGCGTGGATGCCGAGCCGGGCGCCGGTGTCGGCGAGCACGGTGGCGACGACGGCCTGCACCTGGGCGGGGAGCATGCCGCCGTTGGTGTCGCAGAGGATCACGACATCGGCACCGGCCTCGGCGGCGGTGCGGACGACGGACTTGGCGTACGTGGGGTTGGCGCGGTAGCCGTCGAAGAAGTGCTCGCAGTCGACGAAGACCCGGCGGCCCTGCTCGCGCAGGTACGAGACGGTGTCGGCGATCATCGCGAGGTTCTCGTCGAGCGTGGTGCGCAGGGCGAGTTCGACGTGCCGGTCGTGGGACTTGGCGACCAGCGTGACGACCGGGGCGCCGGAGGCGACGAGGGCCTTGACCTGCGGGTCGTCGGCGGCCTTCGCGCCGGCCCTGCGGGTGGCGCCGAAGGCCACCAACTGGGCGTGCTTGAAGTCGATCTCCTGCTGTGCGCGGGCGAAGAACTCGGTGTCGCGGGGGTTGGCGCCCGGCCAGCCGCCCTCGATGAAGCCCACGCCGAAGTCGTCCAGGTGCCGGGCGATGGTCAGCTTGTCCGCGACGGTGAGGTTGATGCCCTCGCGCTGCGCGCCGTCGCGCAGCGTCGTGTCGAAGACGTGGAACGAGTCGTCGGGATTTCCCGTGCTTACCGTCATGCTGATCTGGCTCCTGTATTCGGATCTCGGCCTACCGGAATGACCGGTTCCACCGTCTCCCTATGATCCCTCGTGCGGTTCGCCCGGTGTGCGGTGGGCCGGGAAAACAGAAAAACCTCTCGCGGGTGCGAGAGGTCTGCGCGCGGGTCTGAGACGACGGTGTCCGCCCGTACGGGGTGGTACGTGGCGTTCACTGCGGACCGGCGCGCTCGCTGCGAATAATCATCGCTTCACGGAACACCCGGCGAGCTTTGCATAGGTTGCCCCCTTCTGGGGTGGGGGTCTCACGATGCGGGCGGCCCGGGGACGTGGTGTGCGTCACCCCGGGCCGACCGCCTGGAAGTTGTCGTTATGCGCGCCCGGCACAGCAGTTACTGAACGGGGGCGCCCACAGGCTCGGGCACCGACTCCTTGTTGCCCACCTTGTTCAGGTCAAGGTCCTTCGTCTCGCGCATCGTCAGGTACACCACCAGGCTCACCGCCGCGCAGCCCGCCACGTACCAGTAGAAGCCGGACTCGATGCCGCCTTCCTTGAACCAGAGGGCCACGTACTCCGCCGTGCCGCCGAAGAGGGCGTTGGCGATGGCGTACGGGAGGGCGACGCCGAGGGCGCGGATGCCGGTGGGGAAGAGTTCGGCCTTCACGCAGGCGTTGATCGAGGTGTAGCCGGTGACGACCACGAGGGCCAGGAGCGAGAGGCCGAGGGCCGGCCAGAAGGAGCCCGCGCGCTGGAGCAGCGTCATGATCGGGACCGTCAGGAACGTCGAGCCGACGGCGAAGGTGATCAGGAGCGGGCGGCGGCCGATGCGGTCGGAGAGCATGCCCGCGAGCGGCTGCAGGCAGGCGAAGACGATCAGCGCGCAGAACGACACCAGGGTCGCCGTCTGCTTGGGCAGGCCCGCGGAGTTGGAGAGGTACTTCGTCAGGTAGGTCGTGTACGTGTAGTACGCGACCGTGCCGCCCATCGTGAGGGCGATGACGAGGAACGCCTCGCGCTTGTGCTGGAGCAGCGCCTTGATGGTGCCCTTGTCGTCGGCCGCGGTGTCGTCGGCGGACTCCTCGTAGACCTCGGTCTCCAGCATGTTGCGGCGCAGGTAGAAGATCACCGCGGCGCCGAGTGCGCCGATGATGAACGGGATGCGCCAGCCCCAACTGTGCAGCGCGTCATCGGACATGGTCCGCTGCAGCACGATCTGCAGGCCGAGGCCGAGGATCTGGCCCGCGGTCATCGAGACGTACTGGAAGCTGGACGCGAAGCCGCGCCTGCTCGGGTCGGACGCCTCGGTGAGGTACGTCGCGGAGGCCGCGTACTCGCCGCCGACCGACAGGCCCTGGAGGAGGCGGGCGACGAGGAGGACCGCCGCGCCGCCGTAGCCCGCGACGCCGTAGGTCGGGGCTATCGCGATGAGGACGGCGGACGCCGACATCAGCGAGACGGTCAGGGTGAGTGCCGCCTTGCGGCCCTTGCGGTCGCCCACCCGGCCGAGCAGCCAGCCGCCCACGGGGCGCATGAAGAAGCCGACGGCGAAGATGCCGGCGGTGTTCATGAGTTGGGCGGTGGGGTTGTCACTGGGGAAGAAGGAGGCTGCGAGTACGTCGAGAAGCTGGCGTACACGAACCAGTCGAACCACTCGACCATGTTGCCGGCCGAGCCGACCCAGATCTTCTTCCACTGCTGTTTCTGCATGCCGGACACAGTGCCGGAATGATCGCTCCCGCGACAACTTGGCCCCTACAACGATCTCGCATAGGCGGCTGACCGGGTAGTTCCCGCGCGTCGCTGACGGCCTCACGCCAGGTACAGACCTAAGATGCTGGCGCTTCTGTTCTGAACACGACACCCCACTCCTGTCGAGAGGCAGCACGTGAAGCGCACTCTGGCGACCGCCGTGACTCTGGCGGCACTCCCCCTCACCCTCCTTCTGCCCGGCTCCGCCGCGAACGCGGCACCCGGCGCCGGCGAACCCTCACCCGCGCCCGGCGTGCGCGCCGGCACCGACACGTACCAGCGCGACGCCGCACTCCAGCGGCAGCTCGGCGACCGCAGCGCGGGCAGCTATCTGGACGGACGTACCGGCAAACTCGTCACCACCGTCACCGGCGCGGCGGACGCCGAAGCGGTGCGCGCGGCCGGTGGTGTCCCGCGGCTCGTCGAGCGCGACGGGCGCGCGCTGCGCTTCGCGATGACCGTCCTGGAGAAGGGCGCGAAGATCCCCGGCACCAGCTGGGGCGTGGACCCCAGACGCAACCAGGTCGTCGTCGAGGCCGACTCGACCGTCTCGGCGCGGGACTACGCGCGGATCGAGAGCGTCGCGCGCGGACTCGGCGGCGCCGTCCAAGTGACGCGCGTACCGGGCGAGTTCAAGGAGGAGGTCGCGGGCGGCGACGCGATCTACGGCGGCGGCTACCGCTGCTCGGCCGCCTTCAACGTGGCCTCCGGCACGACCCGGTACTTCCTCACGGCCGGGCACTGCACCGACGAGGCCGCCTCGTGGAGCTCCTCGGCCGGCGGTTGGCCGGTGATCGGGCAGCGCACCGGCTCCAGCTTCCCGTACAACGACTACGGGATCGTCAAGTACGCCGGCAGCACGGGCACCGCCGGACGTGTGAACCTCTACAACGGCAGCTACCAGGACATCGCCACGGCCGCCAACGCCGTGGTCGGCCAGGCGGTCAAGAAGTCGGGGTCCACCACCAAGGTCACCTCCGGCTCGGTCACGCAGACCAACGTCACCGTGAACTACGGCAACGGCTACTACGTGCACCAGATGGTGAAGACGAACGTCTGCTCGGCCGCAGGCGACAGCGGCGGCGCGCACTTCGCGGGCTCCACCGCCCTCGGCATCCACTCCGGCTCGGGCGGCATCTGCGTCAACGGGCGCGGCTCGGCGGTGTTCCAGCCGGTGAAGGAGGTCCTCTCGGCGTACCGGGTCAACGTCTACTGAGCCGCACGCCGACCCCGCACGTCCTCGTACTGCTCCTGGACGACGCGCTCAGGCGTCCGTGGCGCCCAGCGCGTCGTCCAGGAACTCTCTTACATGGACCAGGACTTGAGCCCGGCCCGTGCCCGGAAGCCCCACCGCCACATGCAGCGCGAAGCCGTCGAGCAGCGCCCGCAGGCGGGCCGCGAAGCGCTCCGGGTCGAGGGGGCGGAGCTCGCCGCGCGAGACGCCCTCGGCGAGCAGCGCCACCAGGTCGCGGTGCCAGGCCTTCTCGATCGCGGCCTGCCGGTCGCGTGAGTCGGCGCCCTCCTCCGCGTACTGCGAGCGGTTCCAGACCTCCAGCCACAGCATCCAGTGCGGGTCGCGGGGCGCGTCCGGGACGTACAGGTCGACGAACGCGTCGAGCCGGGCCCGGACCGGGGCCGTGGAGTCGAGCAGGGCCCGGCGCTCCTCGCCTAGGCGGCCCTCGCTCCACTCCAGGGTCTGCAGCAGCAGCTCGTCCTTGGTCTTGAAGTAGTAGAGCAGGTGGCCGCTGCTCATCCCGACCTCACGACCGAGCGCCGCCATGGTGAGCCGGTCGAGACCGCTGTCGGCGATCATCGCCATCGCCGCGGTGAGCACCTCGTCACGTGGGGGCGCGTTCCTGCGCACACGCGGCGTCGCGGCCATCAGGGTCTCTCCTCGGGTCACGCCATGGCGTGCGGGTTCACACCTTGGGCTGCTGCTGGGTGATGCAGTGGATGCCACCACCACCCGCGAAGATCGTACGGGCATCGACCAGGGTGACGGTCCGGTCCGGGAACAGCCTGCGGAACGTACCGGCCGCGATCTCGTCCCGCGGGTCGTCGAAGCCGCACAGCACGACGCCGCCGTTGCACAGGTAGTGGTTGATGTACGAGTAGTCGGTCCAGCCGCCGTCCTCGTCCGTCACCTTGGTGGGCGCCTGCACCTCGACGACCTGGAGGCTGCGGCCCCTGGCGTCGGTCTGGGTGCGCAGGAACTCGACGTTCTCCTTGCAGATCTCGTGGTCGGGGTGGGAC
>NZ_JAAAHS010000379.1 GCF_009908195.1 Streptomyces boluensis
CCCCCGGCCTGCGCTGCTCGACCGGTACCCGCGCGGACAGCTCGTCCGGCACGCGCGTGGGCAGGGTTTTCCGGGCTGTGGGCGCCGGCTCCGGGTGCGGCGTGGGCTCCGCCCCGCGCGGTGCGGGCGCACCGGCACCGGTACGAACCGTCACCGCTCCGCCTCCGCCAGATCAGGCGCCGAGTACCGCCCGCTCGCCGGCCGCGCGTCGAGCAGCCGCAGGAAGGCGGGCACCACGGACTCGGGCGACGGCCGCCCGGAGTCGTCGTCGAGCGGCACCGCGGCCCGGTACAGGTCCGTCCGCATGTCACCCGGGTCCACCGCCCACACCCGCAGGCCCGGCTCCTCCACCGCGAGGACCGCCGACAGCTGGTCGAGCGCCGCCTTCGAGGCGCCGTATCCGCCCCAGGTCTCGTACGCCTCGGCGGCCGCGTCGGAGCTGAGGTTCAGCACCGCCCCCGCCGCCGACTCCCGCAACAGCGGCAGCGCTTCCCGGATCAGCCCGAGCGCCGCCACCACATTGGTCTCCAGCGCCTGCCGCAGCCCGTCGAGCGGCAGCTCGTCGAGCCGTACGAGGGGTTCGGCGCCCAGCGCGCTCGCGTTGTTCACCAGCAGGTCGAGCCCGCCGAGTTCACGCGCCGCGGCGACCAGGGCACCGCGGTGCCAGGGGTCCGTCACGTCACCGGAAACCGCCAGCACGCGCGTGTGGTGCCCCTTCAACTCCGCGGCCGTCTCCGCCAGGGGCCCGGCGGAGCGCGCGTCCAGAACGAGGTCCCAACCACGGGCCGCCAGCGCGGTGGCCCACGCCCGCCCGAACCCCTTCGAAGCCCCCGTCACGATCGCTACCGGCATGGTGTCCAACCCCTCGACGCGTCCGCTGTCCCTGGCGTGTGTCCCCGGAGTGCTCCGTTCCACCACGTAGGAACACCTCCGTTCCACCACGTGGGAACACCTCCGCTCCCAACGTAGGAACGCCTCCGCACCGGACGCCTCAGGCCCGGGACCGCACCCCGCAGGGCCCTTCGCCCTAGTCCTCGGGGCCCAGGCGAGCGCGTACTCACGGCCGATCCGACTGTCGGACCCCGCCGGTACGGTGAGGCCATGACCGGTGCTCCACGCTCAGGCCTGCTCGCGGTGAGCTCAGCGCTCCTCGCCATGAGCCGGCACCTCGAAGTGCGCGACGTCCTCAAGACGATCGTCGTGTCGGCACGCGAACTCCTGGACGCGGAGTACGCGGCGCTCGGTGTGCCCGACGACCACGGCGGCTTCGCGCAGTTCGTCGTCGACGGCGTCAGCGAGGAGCAGTGGAAGGCCATCGGCCCGCTGCCCCGCCAGCACGGCATCCTCGCGTCGATGCTGCACGCAGCCGACACCGAGCGCCTCGCCGACGTGCGCGAGGACCCCCGCTTCGAGGGCTGGCCGGCCGCGCACCCGGAGATGTCCGACTTCCTCGGCCTGCCCATCCGGGACGGCGACGAGATCCTCGGCGCACTGTTCCTCGCCAACAAACTGCGCCCCGTGGAGGCACGCTCCACGGACCCCAAGTGCCCGGAACCACACGGCGGTTGCGGATTCACCGAGGAGGACGAGGAGCTGCTCGGCATCTTCGCCCAGCACGCCGCCCTCGCCCTCACCAACGCCCGGCTGTACGAGCGCAGCCGCGAGCTCACCATCGCCGAGGAGCGCTCCCGGCTCGCGCACGAACTGCACGACGCCGTCAGCCAGAAGCTGTTCTCGCTGCGCCTCACCGCACAGGCCGCCGCCGCCCTCGTCGACCGCGACCCGGCCCGCGCCAAGGACGAACTCCAGCAGGTGGCCGCGCTCGCCGCCGAGGCCGCGGACGAACTGCGCGCGGCCGTCGTCGAGTTGCGCCCCGCCGCCCTGGACGAGGACGGCCTGGTGGCGACGTTGCGTACGCAGATCCAGGTCCTGGACCGCGCGCACTCGGCGCACGTCACCTTCGAGTGCAGCGGCGTGCGCGCCCTTCCCTCGGCACAGGAGGAGGCACTCCTGCGCGTCGCCCAGGAGGCCTTGCACAACGCCCTGCGCCACTCCGGCGCCGCACACGTGAGCGTCGTACTCCAGAAGTGCGAGCAGGGTGCCGAGTTGAGCATCACGGACGACGGCAGCGGGTTCGACACCCGCGCGATACGGAGCGCAGGACGCCACCTCGGCCTGGTGTCGATGCGACACCGGGCCGGCGGGGTCGGCGGCCGCCTGAGCGTCGAATCGGAGCCCGGCAAGGGCACCACGATCACCATGGAGGTCCCCGGTGGCTGAGGCAGCGAGCGGCGCCGCGCGCGCGGCGGGAGACGGGCGGGCCATCAGAGTGCTGCTCGTGGACGACCACCAGGTGGTGCGCCGCGGACTGCGCACCTTCCTCGAGGTCCAGGACGACATCGAGGTCGTGGGCGAGGCGTCCGACGGCGCCGAGGGCATCGCGCGTACGGAGGAACTGCGCCCGGACGTCGTCCTCATGGACATCAAGATGCCCGGCATGGACGGAGTGGAGGCGCTCCGGAAACTGCGTGAACTGGCCAACCCCGCCAAGGTGTTGATCGTCACCAGCTTCACCGAACAGCGCACGGTCGTCCCCGCCCTCCGCGCGGGCGCCGCCGGGTACGTCTACAAGGACATCGACCCGGAGGCGCTGGCCGGCGCCATCCGCTCGGTGCACGCGGGCCATGTCCTGCTGCAACCCGAGGTGGCGGACGCCCTGTTGGCCCAGGACGAGTCGGGCAGTACGCAGGGCAGAGGCGGCTCGCTCACCGAGCGGGAGCGCGAAGTGCTCGGCCTGATCGCCGACGGCCGCTCCAACCGAGAGATCGCCCGCGCCCTGGTCCTCTCGGAGAAGACGGTCAAGACCCACGTCTCGAACATCCTGATGAAGCTGGACCTGGCCGACCGCACCCAGGCGGCACTCTGGGCGGTACGCCACGGGGCGGCGGGCTGAGCAGACCCACCACAGGCACCCGACCACCGCAGGGGCCCAACTGCCCCTGCGGACCGTCATGTTCCGATCTGAGATTCATACCGTCGTGTGGATGTAGCCCGGATGGCGCAACCTCCGCGCGCCCCGGCCGTTCTCAGTGCGTGCTGCGGCGGCTGGCCGCAGCTTCCGCTAGAAGGGTCCCGTAGTGAAGAACCTGAAGAAGGCCGCTGCCGTCTCGATGATGGCCGGTGGCCTGGTCGCCGCCGCCACCGGTTTCGCCTCCGCCACCAGCGCGGACGCCGTGGGCGTGGCCACCCACTCCCCGGGCGTCGGCTCCGGCAACGTCGTCCAGGCGCCGGTCCACGTTCCGGTGAACGCCGTGGGCAACACCGTGAACGTCATCGGCCTGCTCAACCCGGCCTTCGGGAACGGCGCCGTCAACAACTGACGCCCGCCTCCCCGGTCACCCCGCTGACCCGACGGCCCTCCAGGCACACTCTGGAGGGCCGTCCGCGCACAAGGAACCGAGCAGGCCTGTGCACACGCCTCAGCGCACCCCGCGCTCCCGCTCCTCCACGAACGCGTTGTACGCCGCCACCTGCGCCCGCCGCGCGGTGCGCTCGACCGGCCGCAGCGCCTCGCCCCGAGCCGCCATCTCCGATGCGCTCACGGCGCCGCCCGGCCCGTTCTCGTACGCCACCGAGATCAGCAGGCCCACCCGCTGCGCCAGCTCCAACACCCGTACCGCGCGCGGGGGATAGCCCGGAGCCAGCACCTCGCGGCCGCGTTCGGCCCGCGCCCGGTACGCGTCGACGGCCGCATCGGCGACCGGACCGGAGCCCGCCACGTCGAGCCGCAGCAGTAGGTGCGTGGCATCCCGCAGCGCCTCGGCCAGCTCCCGCTCCGCCTCACCGAGCGAGGGCACGTCCGCGGGCGGCGCCTCACGCACCGGCAGGCAGTGCCAGACGACCTCGACATGTACGTCACCTTCCGGCCCGGCCTCGTACACCTCGGGAACGAGCCCCAGCGCGACCCCGTGGCAGACGACCGCCTCCTCGGCCTCCAGGGCACGCGCGTTGAACTCCGGCGGGCCGCTCAGGCCGAGCGGATGTCCGGGCGCGGGCAGCGCCACCCGCAGGCCCGTCGCGCCGAGCGCGCGCAGCCGGCCGAGCGCGAGCGTCAGGCCGACCGGCCCCGACTCACCGGGCAGCCCCTCGACCCGGTGCACCGCGTCCGTACCGACTATCGCGAGCACCGCGTCATCAGGTGAGACAAGTCCAGCAATAAGGGCATTTCCCCAAGAGGCCAGCAGGCCCGAGCGTGGTTCCGTGAGCATGGACACCAGCCTAAGGACCCCACTGGCGACGGGAGTGTCCGACCGGTGGCGTAGGTTTTTCCCCGGGGGCTGCGTCCACAGGCGCAAGCGAGACGAGACTGCAATGGGAGACAACGCGCTCATGAGCGATGTTCTGGAGCTGGTGGACGTATCCGTGGTCCGCGAGGGCCGGGCCCTGGTGGACCAGGTCTCCTGGTCCGTCAAGGAAGGCGAGCGCTGGGTCATCCTCGGCCCCAACGGCGCGGGCAAGACGACCCTGTTGAACCTCGCGTCCAGCTACCTCTTCCCCACCACGGGCACCGCCACCGTTCTGGGCGAGACCCTCGGCCGGCCCGGCACCGACGTCTTCGAGCTGCGCCCCCGCATCGGCGTCGCCGGCATCGCGCTCGCCGACAAGCTGCCCAAGCGCCAGACCGTCCTGCAGACCGTCCTCACCGCGGCGTACGGCATGACCGCCACCTGGCACGAGGACTACGAGGAGATCGACGAGCGGCGCGCCCGCGCCTTCCTCGACCGCCTCGGCATGACGGACTACGTCGACCGCAGGTTCGGCACCCTCTCCGAGGGCGAGCGCAAGCGCACCCTGATCGCCCGCGCCCTGATGACCGACCCTGAGCTGCTCCTCCTCGACGAGCCCGCCGCGGGCCTCGACCTCGGCGGCCGCGAAGATCTCGTACGCAGGCTCGGCCGCCTCGCCCGCGACCCGATCGCCCCCTCGATGCTCATGGTCACGCACCACGTCGAGGAGATCGCCCCCGGCTTCACGCACGTCCTGATGATCCGCCAGGGCAAGGTGCTCGCCGCGGGCCCGATCGAGCTCGAGCTCAGCTCCCGCAACCTCTCCCGCTGCTTCGGCCTCCCGCTCGTCGTCGAGCAGGTCGGCGACCGCTGGACGGCCCAGGGCCTGCCGCTGAGCTGAACCACCCGCGCCGAGGCCCACGACGCAGCGGCCAAGACGCGACAGCGAAGACGAGACAGCCGCGACGCGGACAGCCAAGACCCTTACCGCGTAAGTCAGTTGAGCGACTACAGCGGCCCGGACGCCCCCTGTCCCCGAGGCGACCTTCCCGCCTACCATGACCATGTGGACATCGACGCATGGGTGTGGTGGCTGATCGGGGCGGTCGCCCTCGGCATTCCTCTGGTCCTGACGGCCATGCCGGAGTTCGGGATGTTCGCGGTGGGCGCCGTCGCCGGCGCCGTCACCGCGAGTCTCGGCGGCGGCATCGTCTGGCAGGTGGTGGTCTTCGCGGCCGTCTCGGTCGCCCTCCTCGTGGTGGTACGCCCCATCGCCGCCCGCCACCGCTCCCAACAACCCGGACACGCCTCGGGAGTCGACGCCCTGAAGGGCCGGCAGGCCGAGGTCCTCGAGCGGGTCGACGGCCGCGACGGCCGCATCAAGCTGGCCGGCGAGGTCTGGTCCGCCCGCGCCCTCGACGCCTCACAGTCCTTCGAGGTCGGCCAGCAGGTGGACGTCGTCGAGATCGAGGGTGCGACGGCGATCGTCATGTGACGCCCGCGCGGCGGACGTTGGCGTGAACTGAACGAAGGCGGCCCACGCGCGCCGACCGTCTGACAGACTCGCTCCTCAAGATCTTTCCGGAATCAGAAAGTACGAAGGGCTCGGGGGAACACCGATGCAACCGATCATCATCGTCCTGATCATCCTGGTGGTGCTCGTCTTCATCGCCCTGATCAAGACGATCCAGGTCATTCCACAGGCAAGCGCCGCCATCGTGGAGCGGTTCGGCCGCTACACGCGCACGCTGAACGCGGGACTCAACATCGTCGTGCCGTTCATCGACTCGGTCCGCAACCGGATCGACCTCCGTGAACAGGTCGTCCCCTTCCCGCCGCAGCCGGTGATCACCCAGGACAACCTGGTCGTCAACATCGACACGGTCATCTACTACCAGGTCACCGACGCCCGAGCAGCCACCTACGAAGTGGCCAGCTACATCCAGGCCATCGAGCAGCTCACCGTCACCACCCTGCGCAACATCATCGGCGGCATGGACCTGGAGCGGACCCTGACCTCCCGCGAGGAGATCAACGCGGCCCTGCGCGGCGTCCTCGACGAGGCCACCGGCAAGTGGGGCATCCGCGTCAACCGCGTCGAGCTCAAGGCGATCGAGCCGCCGACCTCCATCCAGGACTCGATGGAGAAGCAGATGCGCGCCGACCGCGACAAGCGCGCCGCGATCCTCACCGCCGAGGGCATCCGCCAGTCCGCGATCCTCACCGCGGAGGGCGAGAAGCAGTCCGCGATCCTCAAGGCCGAAGGTGAGGCCAAGGCAGCCGCCCTGCGCGCGGAGGGCGAGGCACAGGCAGTCCGTACGGTCTTCGAGGCCATCCACGCCGGCGACCCGGACCAGAAGCTGCTCTCCTACCAGTACCTCCAGATGCTCCCGAAGATCGCCGAGGGCGACGCCAACAAGCTCTGGATCGTGCCCAGCGAGATCGGCGACGCCCTCAAGGGCCTCTCCGGCGCCTTCGGCAACTTCGGCCAGCCGGGCGGCGGTTCGGTCCCCGGCGTCTCCACCGCCAAGATCCCCGAGCGCCGCGAACAGCCCCCGCTCGACTGACAGTTGCCCCGTACGCGACCAGGGCCCGCCTCCCGTACAAGGGAGGCGGGCCCTGCTCGTACAACCGGCAAGGCGGCCTACGCCACAGCAGGCAGCTCCGGCAGCCAGTCGGGAAGCCCCGCACGGCTGTCGGCGCCGAGCGCGAGGAGCATGGCCTCGGACGGCGTCGGCACGAACGGCTCGAAAAGCAGTGGCATTTGAGCCTGAGCCGGTGTCCGGTCGGCCTTGCGGTGGTTGTCCGCGGCACACGAGGCGACCGTGTTCAGCCAGGTGTCCCCGCCACCCCGCGACCGCGGCACCACATGGTCCACGGTCGTCGCCCGGTGCCCGCAGTACGCGCACCTGTGCCGGTCCCGTACCAGCACACCCCGCCTCGACCACGGTGCCTGTCTTCGGAACGGCACGCGTACGAACCTCAGCAGCCGGATCACCCGGGGCACCGGCAGGTCCACCGCGGCGCCGCGCATGCGCAGCTCGGGATGGGCGGCCTCGACCACGGCCTTGTCCTGCAGGACCAGAACGACGGCGCGATTCAGCGACACCGTCGACAGTGGCTCGAAGCTCGCGTTCAGTACCAGCGTGTCCCGCATTTCCGCCCACCCTCCCGTGT
>NZ_JAAAHS010000038.1 GCF_009908195.1 Streptomyces boluensis
GGGTAGGGGCTCGACTGACCCGGATGGGAGAGCGGTTGGACGAGCGCCGCGAAGCCGCGGAGCGCGAGCCGGACGACGCGGACCACGCGTCGGACCTGCCCGCGTCGCCCGACTCTCCGCCCGACGCTCCGGCCGACTCTCCGCGCGACCACGTACCCGCACCGCCCGCCTACGCGCCGGCGGTCGCCGCCCGGCCCGATCCGGTGGCTGCGGTGCCCTGGGGGCTGCGCGTCGCGGCCGAGGCCGGCTGGCGGCTGCTCGTACTCGCCGCCGCGCTCTGGGTGTTGGCGCGCGCCATCACCTCGGTCCAGCTGGTCGTGATGGCCTTCCTGGCCGCGCTCCTCATCACCGCGCTGCTCCAGCCGGCCGTCCGCAGGATGCGTTCGCTCGGACTGCCGCGCGGCCTCGCCACCGCCGTCGCGTTCATCACCGGCTTCGTCATCATGGGCCTGGTCGGATGGTTCGTGGTCTGGCAGGTCATGGAGAACATCGACACCCTCGCCGAGCGCGTCCAGGAGGGCATCGACGAACTCCAGAAGTGGCTGCTTGAGAGCCCGTTCCACGTCACCGAGGACCAGATCAAGGACATCGCGAAGAACCTGCGCGACGCCGTCGGCACCAACACCGAGGAGATCACCACCGCGGGCCTCGAAGGCGTCACCGTGGTCGTCGAGTTCCTCACCGGCATACTGCTCGCGATGTTCTCGACGCTGTTCCTGCTCTACGACGGCAAGCGGATCTGGAACTGGACCCTCAAGCTCGTCCCCGCACCGGCCCGGCCGGGGGTGGCGGGCGCGGGCCCCAAGGCCTGGCGCACCCTCACCGCGTACGTCCGCGGCACGGTGGTCGTCGCCCTGATCGACGCCATCTTCATCGGCATCGGCATCTACTTCCTCGACGTACCGATGGCCGTGCCGCTCGCCGTGTTCATCTTCCTGTTCGCGTTCATCCCGCTGGTGGGCGCGGTCATCTCGGGCGCGCTCGCGGTGGTCGTGGCGCTTGTGACGCAGGGCGTGTTCACCGCACTCATGGCCCTGATCGTGGTCCTCGCGGTCCAGCAGATCGAGGGCCACGTACTGCAGCCGTTCATCCTGGGCCGGGCGGTCCGGGTGCATCCGCTGGCGGTCGTGCTGGCCGTGGCGTGCGGCGGGATGGTCGGCGGGATCGGCGGAGCGGTGGTGGCTGTGCCGCTCGTGGCTGTTGTGAACACGGTGGTGGGGTACTTGCGGGCTCATGCCGCCGAGAACGCGCTGCGGAACTCCCCTCCGCTGCACGAAGCCACCGTCGCGGATGTCGCACCGACGTCCGCGCCGGGCGCACCCTCGGCCTGACCACGACCGGGCCGACACCGTGGCAGCCGGCATTAACACGAGCTCGATACAGGACGTTCACCGAACTTGAACAGGCAGTGACGCAGTCAATTCCTCGCCCGCCTGTGCGACTTGACATGCCCGTAAAGCTTGGGCTGATGTTTGTCTGACGCGGAGGGCTCACTTCTCCCCGTCTGGAACACGTCTTGTCGGGAGAGGGACCTATATGTCGTACCCGCCGCCCGGTCCACCGGGCAGCGCGCAGCCATACGGACAGCAGCCGGCGATGCCAGCTGTGCCGCCGCCCGGACAGCCGCCGATGCCGCCCGGTGTGGGAGCACCACTGCCTGGCCAGGCACCCTGGCAGCCCTACCCGCACCAGACGCCTCCCGGTGGAGGCGTCGGCCGCAAGGTGTTCGGCGGCATCCTCTGCGCCGCGGGCGCACTCTTCATGATCGTCGGCCTCGTGATCGGTGGCAACGCCTACAGCAACCACCAGCAGCAGATGCCCAACGAGGCGTACGGCAACGACTTGTGGCGTAACGAGCCGGTCGAGAAGCTCTTCCCGAAGACCTTCGCCGGTGTCGCCGGATATGGAGCCAAGCCCTACGACCCCAAGAGGGCGGTCTGGCACCGCGTCGGCATCTCGCCCAAGACGGACTGCGAGCAGGGACTCACGTACAAGACTCTCAAGGCGGCCAAGGACAACGACTGCAAGGCCGTCCTGCGCGCCACCTACGTCGACCCTACCGCCAACATGGTCGCCACCCTCGCCGTCGTGGTCCTCCCCGAGGGAGCACCCGAGACCGGCCCCAAGTACCAGGTGGCCAAGGCCTGGCAGGACAACATGTACGACGATGGCGCTGTGAGCCCGTACCAGGTTCCCGGCACCATCGCCGACAAATGGCCACGCAACGGCGCCTGGATGATGGCCGTCCCCGAGGAGACCGTGCCGTACGCCGTCGGCGTCACCGTCGGCTCGGTCGACGGACACGTGGCGGGCGAACTGCCCGACGAGTTCGAGGGCGGACTCGACGCCGACCGCGACTCCTGGAGCGGCAACGCCAGGAACCTGGTGGAGACATTCGTCAGCGGACACCTGTCGCGAGTGATGGGAGAGGCTTCGTGAAGACCCGTTTCTTGCGCTACGCCGTGACTGTCACCGCCTTCGCCGGGCTGCTCGGCTCGGCGCTGCTCACCGGCGCTGCCCCGGCCGCCGCCGCGGAGAAGACCCCCACCAGTTGGGAGTCGGCCGCACTCGGTCTGTCCGCCGCGCACCGCAGCAGCCAGGGTGAAGGCGTCACCGTCGCTGTCCTCGACACCGGCATCGACGAGAACCACCCCGCGCTCAAGGGGCGAGTGAAGGACATCGGCCCCGACTTCTACAGCAAGTACGACGACCTGGAACCGGGCGACCCGAACTACGGCGTCCATGGCACCGCGATGGCCTCCGACGTGCTGAAGGTCGCTCCCAAGGCTGACATCATTGCCGCCCGGGTCACCAGCGACGAAGTCGGGGATCACGACCTGCCAGTGCGGCCGAAGGGCAAGCACCCGGTCGCCCAGGGCATCGACTACGCCGTTGAGAACGGCGCCGACGTGATCTCCATGTCCATCGGCGGAAATATGTTCGCGGAGTTCAGCGGCGCTGAACTGGCCGCTGTCGGTCGTGCCGTACAGGCAGGTGTCACCATCCTCGCATCGGCAGGCAACAGTGCAGAGGAAGGCAACGAGGGGAACTACCCGGCCGGTTTGGCCCCCGTCATCTCCGTGGCCGCCACCCAGCAGGACGGCAGCCGCGCCTCTTTCTCCACGGTCCGCACCCACAACACCATCGCGGCCCCCGGAGTCGGCATCATCAGCGCCAATCTGGAGGGCGGCTACCGGCCCGTCCAGGGCACCTCGCCAGCCGGCGCGCTCGCCTCCGGCGTCGCCGCCCTGATGGTCGCGGAGAACCCGGACCTCACCCCCGCGCAGGTCCGCGCCATCCTGATGCGTACCGCCAAGCACCCGCCGGGCGGTCACAACGCCTTCGTCGGCGCCGGCCAGATCAACGCCGCGGCGGCTGTACGGGCGGTCGGCAACCCGCCGAAGATCGACACTGCCGTGAAGCCGTACAAGGGCGAGGAGCATTTCGCCAAGCCCACCGGTACCGAGAAGTTCCGTAACGCAACTATGAACACCGGTCAACTCGCCGTGGGTATCGGCGGCGCGATTGTTGGCCTGCTCTGTCTGCTCATCGGCGGCTTCCTGCTGCTGCGCAAGAAGCGGTCAGCGGCCTGACCAACACGAAGCTCCCCACCCGGGTTCGGCCCCGGGCGGGGAGCTTCGTCGTATCAATTTGCTCGGGTAAGACGGAGGGGCCCTGCCAACCGGCAGGGCCCCTCCGGGGAGTTGAGCGGATCAGACCGAAGCGGAATCCGCGAGAACCGCTTCCGCGTCCAGGGTCGCCCCAACCGCCTGCAGGACGGCTGCGATCTTCACGGCCTCCTGGATCGTCTCGCGGTCCACGCCCGCCTTGCGGAGCACCTGCTCGTGCGAGTCGAGGCACTGGCCGCAGCCGTTGATCGCCGAGACGGCGAGGGACCACAGCTCGAAGTCGACCTTGTCGACACCGGGGTTGCCGATGACGTTCATCCGCAGGCCGGCGCGCATCGTGCCGTACTCCGGGTCGGAGAGCAGGTGGCGCGTCCGGTAGAAGACGTTGTTCATCGCCATGATGGCGGCGGCCGACTTCGCGGCCTGGTACGCCTCCGGCGACAGGTTCGCCTTCGCCTCGGGCTCCAGCTCGCGCAGCACGCGCGGGGAACGCGAAGCGATCGCGCAGGCGAGCACCGAGCCCCACAGCTGCTGCTGCGGCAGGTCGGAGTTGCCGATGACCGAACCCAGGTTCAGCTTCAGGTCCTTGGCGTAGTCCGGTATGGCGGACTTCAGTTCGTCGAGAGCCATGTCAGTCAGTCCCGCTCACTCGCCGGAGAGGAGCGCGACCGGGTCGAGGGTGTCCTCGCCCTGCGACCAGTTGCACGGGCAGAGCTCGTCGGTCTGCAGGGCGTCGAGGACCCGCAGGACCTCCTTGGGGTTACGGCCCACGGAACCGGCGGTCACCATCGTGAACTGGATCTCGTTGTTCTGGTCGACGATGAACACGGCACGCTGCGCGAAGCCGTCCTCGCCCTCGACGCCGCAGTCGCGCATGAGCTCGTGCTTGGAGTCGGCGAGCATCGGGAAGGGCAGGTCACGCAGGTCGGCGTGGTCCTTGCGCCAGGCGTGGTGCACGAACTCGGAGTCGCCGGAGACACCGAGGATCTGGGTGTCACGGTCAGCGAACTCGTCGTTCAGCTTGCCGAAGGCGGCGATCTCGGTGGGGCAGACGAAGGTGAAGTCCTTCGGCCAGAAGAACACCACGCGCCACTTGCCCTCGTAGGACTTGTGGTCGATCTGCGCGAACTCCTTGCCGCTCTCCAGCGACACGCAGGCGGTCAGGTCATACGTGGGGAACTTGTCACCGACAGTGAGCACGCGCTCTCCTATGTGCTTCGTAAGTCCCCTTTTGGGCTTACGCGGGGGTTGGACGGGAGTCACGGTGTCATGGTTGAGATTGATCAGGGAAATAGGAAGATCGAGACTGTTTGATCGGAAGTAGCGATCAGTGGGGCGACGGGCGTCGCAGGCGCTTCTCGATGGTTGCGTAATACGTGAGCGGTTCCGTGTCGTGCTGTCCCGTGCCGTTCCGTGCCGATTTTGGAACGATCAGGTGCTGATCGTTCCACAGGGCTTGCTGCAAGGCTGATGCGTTCGGCGTCGTGAGACAAAATGAGTCGGGCAGGCGGGAGTTGGCGGGGGGCGCGGCAGGGTTCAAGGTGACCAAATCGCGGGCAAGACCCGCAGTTCGTGGATTTACAGGGTCTCTGGATCGACGGGGCCGCGCCGGTGCACAGGGCCTCGAGCTCAATCGAACTGATCGGCTCTCGCGAGTCGACTGCGCAGAGGAGTAGCAAATGTCAGATGACGCGCCGTACTACGCAGACGGAGTCGGCCGGAGTATGGCCAAGAAATTCGAGCTGCAGGCGTACGACCTGCGCGCCTATCTCAAGAAGTTCCAGGATGAGACCGGCGAAGAGGCGATTTCTGATGGTTTTGGCCTGCTCACGGAATCAGATGAGGTCAGAAACGCCTACATCGAGTACTCGACGACCGCAGCCGCGGCGATGAAGGCTGTGCATGAGCATCTCGACGCCATCGCTGACGCGTTGAGGAAGGTCAACAAGAACACCGAGGTGAATGACGAGAACACTGCGGTGCTCTTCGGCAAGGGGTCGGGGGGAGACAAGTGAGCGGTAAGGAGTCGGGTGCGGAGGAGCTCGTCGAGCTTGGGTTGGAACTCGTCAACCCTGGTGGCGAGCCGGAGGAACTGAGGCAGGCGGCCAAGGCCTGGCGGCAACTCAAGGCCGAGATCGCCGGCGACAGCGGTCTGCTCAAGGCGCTGGACCGAAATGTCGAGGACACGGTCGGTCATACGTGGCGTGGTGAAGCTGCGGAGGCTTTCCGAAAGCATTGGCGTGAGTTCAAAGCCGCCGTCGAAGACGGGGTCGAAGAGTACGACGACATCGCCAAGCAGCTCGATGAAGTTGCTGATCAGATCGAGACCGTCAACGAAGAGATTCACTCGATCTACGCCGAGATCGGGGTCTCGATCGGTGTCGGAGTGGCGCTGTCCTTCGTGTCGTTCGGCGTCGCGGGTGGTGCGGCCGCAGCGAATGTCACTCGACTCGCCACACAGGCGATCCGCATTTCGGCTCGCCTCGGCGCCCTGCTGCGTCGTATCGCGGCAGCAATCCGCGCCTACCAGCAAGCCGGCAAAATGGTGAAGCTCACGGCCAGCTTCTTCGTCAACTGGGCTGGAAACACTGGCGGTACGTTGATCGGAGCTGGCCTGTCCGGCCAGAAGGTCGACGGCGCGAAGATGTGGGAAGCCACCTGGCAGGGCGGGCTTGCCGCAGGCATCGGAACACCTGCGGGCGCAGGAGCGGCCGGCAAGGTCGCCAACATCATGGACGGGATGGCCAGCCCTCCGGGAAACCTTGCCAAGCACCTCACTGAGAACATCACGGGAGGAGTCGTCGGCAATGTGGCGGGCGGACTTGCTGTCGATGGCCACACGGCGCTCACGACGGACGAGGACCCGGAATGGGGGAAGAACGCCCTGATCAACGCGGTAGGCGGAGCGATCGGCGGAGCCGCGGTGGGAGGCGCCGGACACTATCGGCAGGATCTCGCCGACAATCCGTCTCCGAATGTTGACCCGAACTGGGACTCCTCGAGATACGGGCAGCGTGGCATCAATCCCGACTTTGCCATCGAGGTGCCTGGTGGCGCTGTGGGAGCCGGCTTGGCGGGTGCCGGTGGTGAGCTCGCCGCCAGTGAGGAAGAGGCCAAGGGAAAGGGTGAGGCGGAGCCCACAACGCCGTTTGGTCGTCAGCAGCGCAGCATTGCGGAAGACTTCGGATGATGACAAGGTCCCGCACTCTGAGCCGCTGCATGGTCGTCTTCGGTCTCAGCGCTTTGGCTACGGCCGCCGCCGTCCTCCTCCAACCCTCAACTCGCCCTCCCCGGTGGGATCTCTTCGCTTGCCTCGTGTTGGCAGCCGTCGCAACGGCCGTCGGCATGCTGTCGCTCCGGCGCAGCCCGATCGGTTCCCGTGGGGAAGGCACGCTCTGGTGGGTGGACCAGCGCAACGCGTGGGTCGGCTTCGCGGCTTGGTCCTGGGTGGTGCCGGTGTTTCTGGTGGCCTACGCGGCCCTCTCTCCGACACCTGCGGCGTGGGAGATCGTCGATGCCGGCTCCTCCCTGCGTACGACCAAGATTGAGAAGGTCCTGTCCACGAAGTACGTGAGAAGCCAGCGGACCGGCCATTACAGCTCCACCGTGCGGGTGTCCGTCCCCTTCGATCAGGAGGCGAAGACCTCTGAGGTGAAGTTGTCCTCAGACGACAAGCCGCAGGCCGGAGCGGATGTCTGGGTGCTCTTCGCGCCGTCGTCGCCCGAGCTGGGCTTCCTCGTCGGTGACCGGCAGGTCCTCGAAGAGAAGACCGGTGGCCGGGCGGACCTCTGGACGATCTTCCTCACTCTTGGTGGCATCGGCTTCTGCTGGTTCATGAACATGTTCGGGCGCTGGCGCTCCGATCCTGTGAGTGGCCTGCACCGTTCCCGGCAGCAAGGCGTGCTTCACGTAGTGCCCGTCTCCGTGTCGGGCGTGGATGTAGCCCGCGACGAGCGCCCGCCGTCCGCTTCTGTCGCCGGACAACTGAAGCCGCGACTGCGTATGGCGAGTGCGGAGTTCGGTGAGCTCGACCTGTACCTGGACGAGATCGTCGACCCCACACCCCTGGCAGAGGCGGTGGATGGAACGAGTGGCCACGTCTACTGGCGCCGCCCCACTCGGCAGCTTCCCTACCTGAATTCGGTCGGTTACGCGGTACTGGTCCTGGAGGGGCAGCGTTACCTCTCAGGGTGGCTGGAGACCGCGGATGCTTCGGTCGAGCTGCCGGGGGGCGCACTCGTACCGGCGGATCACGAACTCGCGGAGCAGGGTCGAGCGCGCGCGATTCATCCGGCTTCCGCCGTGGAGGAGAGCGCCAATTCCGTGGTTCTTCGGTCCCTGCTGATCGGCATCGTGGCACTAGCAGTCGTCACTCTCGGTGTCGGTGACATCGCGACGGTGACGCTCGCCGTCGTCTCCGTGGCGGCGGTTCTGTTGGGCCGGCGCAGGGCGCGGAGGCTGGCGCAGGGGCACCTGGAGACTCGCGCTCGGGGTGCTGGCCATGGGGCCGGTACGGCAGCCTGAGTTGGACGGCCTTCCCTTCGGCCGCCGCTCCGGCGCGCTGTACGAGCGGAGCCCCGTCTCGTCCGCTTTGGCGCTGTCGGCGGGAAATAGCCCTGATCGCGGGAATAGCTAGACTCAGTCCCGTTGATCGGAGGTGGTTATCAGTGACCGTCAGTAAGAGGAGTAAGGCGAGTGTGGGGCGTGGCGGGAAGCAGCCGACGCTCGCGCAGTTGCGGGCCTTCGACGCGGTGGCCGAGCATCTGCATTTCCGGGACGCGGCCGCCGCGATCGGGATGAGCCAGCCCGCGCTGTCCGGGGCCGTGTCCGCCCTTGAGGACGTACTGGGCGTACAGCTGCTTGAGCGCACCACTCGCAAGGTGCTGCTCTCGCCCGCCGGGGAGCGGCTCGCGGGGCGGGCGAAGGACGTGCTCGAAGCGGTCGGCGGGCTGATGGAGGAGGCCGAGGCGGTGCGCGGGCCGTTCACCGGGGCGCTGCGGCTCGGCGCGATCCCGACCGTGGCGCCGTATCTGCTGCCCAGCGTGCTGCGCCTGGTGCACGAGCGGTATCCGGAGCTCGACCTCCAGGTGCACGAGGAGCAGACCGCGTCGCTGATCGAGGGGCTGCTCGCCGGGCGGCTCGATCTGCTGCTGCTCGCCGTGCCGCTCGGGGTGCCCGGGGTGACCGAACTGCCCTTGTTCGACGAGGACTTCGTACTGATCACGCCGCTTGACCATCGGCTCGGCGGCCGGGAGGGCATCCCGCGCGAGGCGTTGCGGGAGCTGAATCTGCTGCTGCTCGACGAGGGGCACTGCCTGCGTGACCAGGCGCTCGACATCTGCCGGGAGGCCGGGCGCGGGGAGCTGCCGGTGACCACCACGGCGGCCGGGCTCTCCACGCTGGTGCAGTTGGTGGCGGGCGGGCTCGGGGTGACGCTGCTGCCGCGGAGCGCGGTGAAGGTGGAGACCAGCCGCTCCAGCCAGCTCCTCACCGGGTACTTCGCGGAGCCCGCCCCCACCCGCCGCATCGCCCTCGCCATGCGGACGGGCGCGGCGCGCGGTGCGGAGTACGAGGAGCTGGCGGGGGAGTTGCGCGAGGCGATGTCGGCCCTCCCGGTACGCGTCGTGCCCCACTAGTCGTGCCCCACCAGGGGCGCGGGGCTGTGACATTTGCGGCTCCGCCGCGTGGGCGCGATCAGCCACGACGGCGCGGCACTCGCCGACGGCGCGTCGACGGCAGACGCGTCTGCCATGTTCGCTTCGTTGCCGGGTGCGGCCCGTCGTGGGTTGCTCGCACAGTTCCCCGCGCCCCTGAAAAGAGCGCCCCTGCGGGGCTACTCCGTGCGCAGCCCGTCCGGGCGCATCAGGCGCAGCAGTGGCGGCAGGCTGAGCAGGGTCACGAGCAGCACGACGGCCGCCCCGGCCCCGGTCATCCCCGCGACCGCCGCCCAGTCGACCGTCACCTTCTGGCCGACCATCTTCAGGAGCACCGAGCCGAGCGCGAGCCCCACCACGCAGGAGAGCACCAGGCCGAGCCCGACCGGTACGGCGGTCTGCCAGAACACCGACAGGCTCAGCGTGCGGCGTCGCGTACCGAAGGCGACCAGGGCTGACAACAGCTTCTTGCGTTCGCGCAGTTGCTCCAGTTGGGACACCAGGAGGCTCGCCCCGATCAGCAGCAGCACACAGACCGCGCCGATGAACAGGCCGTTGCGGATCTGGGCGAAGCGGTCGCTCTGCCGGGAGGACTGGAGGGTGCGGGCCTCGATCACCGGGCCGGCGTGGGTGGCGACATTGCGTACGTACTCGGCCGCGTCCGGGGCCGACGGGTCGAGCCGGACGAAGAGTTCGCCGCGCTGCGGGACGGCCGTCCCCGCCGGGAACGCCTTCGGGGTCAGCAGCAGGCCGCCGGTGTTGTCGCCGAGCGGGTCCTTGCGGGGCTTGGCCTCGCGCAGATCAGCGGGCACCCGCATCGGTACGGCCGCGCCCTCGAAGGTGTCGTACGCCGGGTCGAGGTACACGGTCCGCCCGGACTTGGCGAGCTTCGGCGTCGAGGTGTCGTATGGGGTGTCGGTCGCCACGAACGCGTCGCCGTCGCGGCAGGACGGCAGTTGCGCCACTTCGCGCAGGGCCGCGCAACTGCCGACGGTGACCGTCATGGACTCCTCCGGGTCGGCCTTGCGTTCACCGGCCTCCATCGTGGTGCGGGGCGGGGTCGTCCTGGTCACGCCCTCGGTGCGCGCCAACTCGTCGGCGGTGGCCTTCAGTTGGCGGGGCGTGTCGGTGGCCGGGGGCAGGGAGAGGTACATCTGGGCCCGGTTCGCGTCCTCGCCGGTGGAGCGGGTGTAGTCGTTGTCGACGCCCGCGAACAGCATCTGCAGGGCGATGGCTCCGGCCACCGCGACCGCGATGCCGCTGACCGTGCGGGCCGCGGTGCCGCTGCTCAACTGGAGCCGTCTGACGGCCAGTTGCCAGGAGAGTCCGCCGCCGCCGAGCCGGGCCACGGTGGCTTCGACCAGCCACGGGAGCAGCACGGTGATGCCGACGAGGAGCAGGACCACGCCGCCGGTGACCATGAACTGGTTGAAGTTCCCGTTGCTGTCGCCCTGCCCGATCATCGGGGCGAGCAGTCCGGCCCCGGCGAGCGGAAGCAGCAGCCGCCACCACAGGCGCCGGCGCCGGGGCGCGGAGGTGCGGACGACGCCCAGGGGTTCGATGACCACGCGGCGCAGGGCGAAGAGGGTCACCGCGACCGCGGCGGCCGGCACCGTCACGGCCACCAGGAGGGCGAGCGCGGGCGACGGGTCGAGGTCGTGCGGGAAGACACTGACCCGGAACAGGTCGACGCGGGCCGTGAACTGCCGTACGACGAGGAAGAGTCCGGCGCCGACGGCCAGGCCGAACACGGACCCGGCGAGCGCCTCGCCCGCGGCGATCCGGCGGGCCGTACGGCTGTCCGCGCCGATCAGCCGGAGCGCGGCCAGCCTGCGGTCGCGGCGCTCGCCGCCGAACCGTACGGCCGCCGCGATGAACACCGCGACGGGAATCAGCAGCACGACGAAGACGACAAGGGTGAGGAGCAGGAGCACCGGGTCCATGCCCTCCTCGGGCTGGTCGGTGCCGAAGGCGTCGATGCGCTCGACGGGGTACGCCGACGGCTTCAGGTCGTCGGCGCCCTTGTAGTACACGAGGTCGTGCGGCCCGAGCAGGGCGTCGTCGCCGAGGGTGCCGACGACCTTCGCGTCGATCCGCTCGCGCAGCAGCGCGCTGTCGCCGGAGTCGAGCAGCCGCTTCAGCGCGGGCGAGACGAGCACTTCGCCGGGTTTCGGGTACGCGGAGACTCCGGGCGGCAGTGGGGTGTCGGGCCCTTCCGGCTGGTAGACCCGGCCGCGGATGTCCGCGCCCCGGAACTCGGTGTCGGTGTGGGCGACGACCAGGGTGCGGTCGCTCCTCGCCATCGGCTCCGAGCTGAACAGCACGTCCGTACGGGCGTCGCTGCGCGCGGAGCGGGCGTCGAGCGCGCCGGGGACGGCCGTGGTGGCGAGCAGCAGAGCGACGCCGCAGCCGACCCCGATCGCGGTGAGTACGGTGCGCACCCAGCCCTCCGGGCCGCCGCTCACGGCGAACCGCACGCCGAGCCCCAGGTCGCGCGCCCAGGTCCGGATGGTGTTCATACGGCGCGCTCCATGTCACGGGCGCGGCCGTCGCGTACGACGATCTCGCGGTCCGAGTAGGCGGCGACGCGGTTCTCGTGGGTGACGAGGACGACGGCGGCGTTGGTGGCGCGGGCGGCCTCGGTGAACAGCTCCATGACGCGCTCGCCGTTGAGGGAGTCGAGGGCGCCGGTCGGCTCGTCGGCGAACAGCACCCGGGGGCCGGTCACCAGGGAGCGGGCCACGGCGACGCGCTGGCCCTGGCCGCCGGAGACCTCGCCGGGGCGCTTGCCCGCCACGTCGTCGACCTCCAGGCGCTCCAGCCAGCCGAGCGCGGTCCGCTCGGCCTGCTTGCGCTTGATACCGGTCAGGCGCAGCGGCAGGGCCACGTTCTCCACGCAGGTCAACTCGGGTACGAGCTGGCCGAATTGGAAGACGAAGCCGAACTCGGAGCGGCGCAGCGCACTGCGGTCCGCGTCGCCGAGCGCGCTCAGCTCACGGCCGTTGTACGTGATGGTGCCGGAGTCGGGCGTGACGATCCCGGCGAGGCAGTGCAGGAGCGTCGACTTGCCGGAGCCGGAGGGGCCCATGACGGCGACGATCTCGCCCGGGTGGATGGAGAAGTCCGCCCCGTCCAGGGCGGCGGTGGCGCCGTACGTCTTGCGCAGGCCGTCCGCGACGAGCAGGGAGCCCGCGGGTGCCGGGCGGGTGTGGCCCTCGGTGGCGATGCTCATGCGCCGACCGCCTTTCCGAGCTTGTCGAGGCGCGCGGCGGTCAGTTCCAGCCAGCGCAGGTCGGCTTCGAGGTGGAACAGGGCGTGGTCGCAGATCAGTTGGTCGGCGAGGTCGCCCTTGCGCTTGCGTTCGGTGAGGACACGCATCAGCCGCAGGTGCTCGGCGCGCTGGGTGTCGAGCAGGTCGGCGGCGTCCCGGCCGGTGAGCAGGGCGAGGACGACCTTCGTGTAAAGGGTCGAGGTGAGGTACGGCTCCGGCTTCTCCGGCGTCGCCAGCCAGGTCTTGACGTCGGTGACGCCCGCGTCGGTGATCGCGTACCGCTTGCGCTCGGGGCCGCCGCCGGCCTCCACGCCGTCGACCTCGACGAGGCCGTTCTTCAGGAGCCGCGACATCGTCGAGTAGACCTGGCCGTAGTGCAGCGGCTTGTCGTGCCCGAATCTCTCGTCGAAGGTCTTTTTCAGGTCGTAGCCGTGGCGGGGGCCGGATTCGAGGAGTGCGAGGAGGGTGTGGGGGATCGACATGTGTCGGACTATACATCGCGTGTATACCCTCGGTGTATACGTGCCCCTTCAGGGCGACTTCGGTGGGCGACCCCGTTTAGGGATGGGGCCGGCCTCGCCCGGCAGGCGGCCCGCCTCCGCGAGTGCCCTGCGCAGCAGGAACTCGATCTGGGCGTTGGCCGAGCGGAGTTCGTCGCTCGCCCAGCGCGCCAACGCATCGTGAACCGACGGATCGAGCCGCAGCAGCACCTGCTTGCGCTGCTGCTGCGGCCTGCGCCGCGGGGTGGGGTCCCCGGTGTCGGACGGACTCACTGGTACAGCGACCCGGTGTTGAGTACGGGCTGCGCCGCGCGGTCCCCGCACAGCACGACCATCAGGTTGGACACCATCGCCGCCTTCCGCTCGGAGTCGAGCTCCACGATGTCCTGCTCGGTGATCCGGGCGAGCGCCGCCTCGACCATGCCGACCGCGCCGTCCACGATCTGCCGCCGCGCCGCGACCACCGCACCGGCCTGCTGGCGCTGCAGCATCGCCGAGGCGATCTCCGGCGCGTACGCGAGGTGCGTGAAGCGGGACTCGATGATCTGCACCCCGGCCGCCTCCACGCGCGCGTGCAGCTCGACGGCCAGCTTCTCGGTGATCTCCTCGGCGTTGCCGCGCAGCGACAGGCCCTCCTCGTCGTGCGCGTCGTAGGGATACTCGATCGCGATGTGCCGTACGGCCGCCTCGGTCTGGGTCGAGACGAACTCCAGGAAGTCGTCCACCTCGAACGAGGCCTGCGCGGTGTCCTCGACCTTCCACACCACGACCGCGGCGAGCTCGATCGGGTTGCCGTACGCGTCGTTGACCTTGAGGACGGCCGTCTCGTGGTTGCGCACCCGGGTGGAGATCTTCACGCGCGAGGTGAGCGGGTTGACCCAGCGCAGCCCGTCCGTACGGATCGTGCCGCGGTACCGGCCGAACAGCTGGACGACGCGGGCCTCGCCCGGCGCCACCATGTTCAGTCCGCACATCGCGAGGAACGCGGCGATGGCGATGACGATGCCGCCGACGATCAGCGTGGCCTTGAGCCCGGCCGAGTCGAGCAACGTGGCGCACACCACGAGGGCGGCGCCGCCGGCCAGGCCGAGGAGGCCGAGCAGCAGCGCGAGGCCGCCGCCGATGGAGTGCGCGGCGAACTCCCGGACTCTGGGCTCCGGCATCGCGGGCACGTCGGCGGCGCTGTCCTCGGCTGCCGGTGTGTGGTCGTTACTGGTCATGGGGTTCCCCGTTCTCTATGGCTGTTCCGTTTTCACGTACTCAGGCACCTGGGCGCCTGAGTAGCTACTAAGTGCCTAGCAAAGTGATATCACTTTAATGCCCGTGCCGATCCGTTGCCAACCCTCCACACACTTCGTGGGCAACCCTTCGCCGCCGCGGGGAGTCGGTTCCCATGGGGCAGGTGCTGATTGTCACGTCCGGAAAAGGCCGGATCGGCAGGCGTTTGTCCGCATGGCCGGTGTTAGCTTCTTGAGCTGACCCGGGGGAGCCGAACTGACTGGAGCGACGGAGCAATGGGCCGAGCGGAAGCGAGACGAGCGCGGCAGCGCGGCGGGACCCGCCGGGTGGCGGCGCGGTCGCAGTCCGATGGCATACGCCCCCGTGGCGCCCGCCGGGCGGCGAAGGGCCGTGGCGGCAAGCGCCGTCTCTTCACCTGGAAGCGGGTCATAGGCACCCTCTTCGGACTCTGCCTGCTGGCGATGGGCGCCTTCGTGGCCCTGTACATATTCGTGCCGGTGCCCCCGGCCAACGCCCAGGCGGAACAGCAGAGCAACGTCTACAAGTACGCCGACGGCAAGCTCATCACCCGTACCGGCGAAGTGAACCGCGAGATCGTCGGCCTGGACCGGGTGCCCAAGGAGGTCCAGCAAACCTTCGTCGCCGCCGAGAACAAGACGTTCTACAAGGACCAGGGCGTCGACATCAAGGGCACCGCACGCGGAGTCGTCAACACCCTTACGGGCAAGGGCAAGCAGGGTGGTTCGACCATCACCCAGCAGTACGTCAAGAACTTCTATCTCAACCAGGACCAGACGGTCACCCGCAAGCTCAAGGAGCTGGTGATCTCCCTGAAGGTGGACGGCAAGTACTCCAAGAAGGAGATCCTCGCCGGCTACATCAACACCAGCTACTACGGCCGCGGCGCCTACGGCATCCAGGCCGCCGCCCAGGCCTACTACGGCATCGACGCGGAGAAGCTGGACGTCTCGCAGGGCGCGTACCTCGCGGCGCTGCTGCAGGCGCCCAGCCAGTACGACTGGACGTCCGCGTCGGACACCAGCCGCAAGCTGGTCAAGCAGCGCTGGAACTACGTACTCGACAACATGGTCGAGCAGAAGTGGCTCGACGCGGGCAAGCGGGCCGGCCTGAAGTTCGACGTGCCGGAGAAGCCCAAGGCGGAGGCCGGACGGGCCGGGCAGGCCGGGTACCTGGTGGACGCCGCCGACGACCAGATCGTGGCGGAGCTGGAGCGGCGCGGCGACACCAGGGAGGACGCCATCGCCAAGGTGAAGGCGGGCGGCTGGACCGTCACCCTGAACGTCCAGTCCAAGAAGCAGAAGGAACTGAAGAAGGCCGTCGACGCCCAGCTCAACGACAAGCTGGACAGCGACAAGCGCAAGGTCGACGCCGCCGTGCAGGCGGGCGCCGTCTCCGTGGACCCGAAGACCGGCCAGGTCGTCGCGCTCTACGGCGGCGAGGACTACGCGAAGCACTACCTCTCCAACGCCACCCGGCGCGACTACCAGCCGGGCTCCACGTTCAAGCCGGTGATCCTCGCCGCCGCCCTGGAGAACGACGCCCAGACGCAGGAGGGCCAGGCCATCCAGGCGGGCACGGTCTACGACGGCACCAGCGGCCGTCCGGTCGTGGGCGGCGAGAAGGCGTACGCCCCGCCCAACGAGGGCAAGAAGGACTACGGCAACATCACCGTCCAGAAGGCCATGGACAACTCGGTGAACTCGGTGTTCGCGCAGATGGGCGCCGACGTGGGCATGGACCGGGTGGCGCGGACCGCGTCCGACCTGGGCATGCAGAAGATCGCCACCGACCCGGCGATGACGCTCGGCTCGATGGGCGCGAGCCCGATGGACATGGCGGGGGTCTACGCGACCCTCGACAACCACGGCAAGAAGGTCACCCCGTCCATCCTCAGGACGGCCACGCACAAGGACCGCGAGCAGATCAAGCCGGAGCCGCTCGGCGAGCAGGTCGTCCAGCGCGGCACCGCCGACTCCGTGACCTCGGTCCTGCAGGGCGTCGTCAACGACGGCACCGGCTCCGTGGTGGGCTCCGGGCAGTACGCGGGCAAGTACGAGGCCGCGGGCAAGACCGGCACCTCCGACAACAACGTGTCGGCCTGGTTCGCGGGCTACACCCCCGAAATGGTCACCGTGGTCGGCATGTTCGGCGAGGCGCCCGAGGGCGGCGGCGACCTGAAGCGCCCCGACAAGTCACCCGCGAAGGTCGGCGACCACGTCTCGCTGGCCGGGGCCGGCGGCGACGGCAAGATCCACGGCAGTGGCTTCCCGTCCCGGATCTGGGCGGCGTACACCCTGGGCGCCCTGAACGGCGGCTCCGACGCCGAGTTCGACCTCGACACGGACATGGGTACGGGCGTACGCCCGCCCGCCGAGCCGACCACCGAGGCACCCTCCGACGAACCGACGGGCACCCCGTCGGACACGCCGACCTCCGAGGACCCGACGACGGCGCCCCCGACGACGGAGCCGCCGACCAGCTCGGCCCCGCCGACGGACCCGACGGACGACCCGACGATCGAGCCCCCGACCGACGAGCCCTCCGGCTCCTGGGGCATCCCGACGGAACCGAGCGACGGAGGCGACACCCAGAGAAAGCCGGGCCGGGACTAGAGTGGGGTCAAATTCAGCCCGTCCTGGGGGCACCTCCCAGCGGTAGCTGGGGGAGTTTGAGGACGAGCCCGCAGGGCGATCAACGGTGCCCGAGTCGACGGCGAGCTGAACCCTCCAGCCCCCGCCTCAGCCCCGATTCAGCTCGAACCACACCACCTTGCCGGTGGAGAGCCGCGTCGCACCCCAGCGCCGTGCCATCCGGTTGACCAGATACAGCCCGCGCCCGCCCTCGTCGTCGGCCCGCGCCTGCCGCAGCCGGGGCAGTTGCGGCACGTCGTCGCCGACCTCGCAGCGCAGTACGTCGGTACGGAGCAGCCGCAGCGTGATCGGCCGGGACGCGTACCGCACCGCGTTGGTGACGACCTCGCTGACCAACAGCTCCACCGAGTCGGTGAGTTCCTCCAGGTCCCAGCGGGCGAGCGCGCGCCGGGCGAGCCGGCGGGCCCGGCTCGGCGCCGAGTCCTCCGGGTCCAGGTGCCAGTACGCGACGTCGCTGGGCGCGATGCCGTCGAAGCGGGCGGCGAGCAGTGCGATGTCGTCGTCCCGGTCGCCGGGGCCGAGCATGTCCAGGACCTCGTCGCACAGCGCTTCGAGGGGCGGCGAGTGGTCGTGGCCGGTCAACTCGGCGGTGGCGGCGAGCCGTTCGCGGAGCATCTCGATGCCGGTCCACACATCCCGCAGGCGGGACTCGACCAGGCCGTCGGTGTAGAGGAGCAGTGTCGCCCCGGCGGGCGCGTCCAGCTCGACCGCCTCGAAGTCGACGCCGCCGACCCCGATGGGCGCCCCGGCCGGGACCCGCAGGACCTCGGCCCGGCCGCCGATGTGCAGCAGGACGGGCGGCGGGTGGCCCGCGTTGGCGATGGTGATGCGGTGCGCGACCGGGTCGTACACCGCGTACAGGCAGGTCGCCATGCGGTCGGTGCCGAGTCGCTGGGCCTGCTCGTCGAGGTGGTGCAGGACCTCCTGCGGGGGCAGGTCGAGACCGGCGAGGGTCTGCGCGGTGGTGCGGAGCTGCCCCATGATCGCGGCCGAGGTCATGGAGTGGCCCATCACGTCGCCGACGACCAGGGCGACCCGGCTGCCGGGCAGCGGGATCGCGTCGTACCAGTCGCCGCCGACGCGGGCGGTCTCGGCGGCCGGGAGGTAGCGGCTGGCGAGCCGTACGCCGGTGGGCTGCGGCAGGGTCTCGGGCAGCATCGTGCGCTGCAGCTCGTCCGCGATGTACGCCTCGCGGCCGTACAGGACGGCCTTGTCGATGCCGAGCGCGGTGTGCGTGGCGAGCTGGGCGGCGACCAGGAGGTCGTCGGGCTCGAACGCGGGCCGCTCCGGGCGGCGCAGGAACACCGCCGCGCCGATCACCCGGCGCCGGCCCCGCAGCGGGGCGAGGATCGCGCGCCGCCCGGCGGGCAACGCGTGCTCCCCGCCGAGGAGTTCGGGCAGCGCGGCGCGGGCGGCGGGGCTGTCGCCGAACACCGGCCGCACCCCGCGCAGCACCTCGGCGAGCGCGCCGCCGAGCTGTACCTCGCACAGCTCGGCGGCCGGGGAGGGGTCGGGCTGCACGGACAGGGCGGGCAGCAGGCTGCCGCCGTCGGACACGGTGTCGTCGATCTCGTCGGGTATCCGGTCGGTGCGGCGCAGGCGCAGCACAACGGGGCCGACGGGCCGCTCGTCGCCGACCGGCAGCGGGTCGCGGAGGTAGACGAGGATCGCGTCGGAGAACGTCGGCACGGTCGCCCGGCACAGGCCCATGACGATCTCGTCGAGGTCTATGCCGCGGGCGATCCGCCGGGTCGCGGCGCCCACGAAGCGCAGCCGGTCACCACCGCGGCGCTCGGTGTCTGCGTCACTCGGGGGCGGTCCCGGCGGTACCGGAGGCACCGGGGGCACCTCTTCGGGACGGCTGCCGGTACCGGCCGGTTCGCCGCCCGGCTGTACGGGAACTCCGCGCCCGGCACCGGCCTGTGCGCCGGGGCGCGGGCGGTGCGCGTCCGGCGCGGAACTGTCGCCGGGCCCGGTCTTGCGGTGCTCGGCGCCGCCGTCGCCCGGCCCGCCCTGTGCCGGTAAGGCGGCGGCGGTCCTGGCGCGGCCGGGGCGCTCGCCGGACTGCGCGGCGGCCGCGGTCGCGTCCGGCGCCTCCGTACCGTCCCGGGAGTCCGGCGCGTCCGGGCAGTCCGGGGCGTCGGGGGAACGCAGCAGCGCCCCGCGGGGGTCCGCGGGGGAGGCCGGACGGGCAGCTCTTGGCTGCCGGTCCTCGTGGGAGGTGGGGTGCTCCGTCACGCGTTTCGATCCGTCCGTCCGGGGCTGCGCGCTGCGCGCCGTGATGTCGTCGGCGAGGGGGCTGACGTGGATGTGCCTCACGCGCGTCGGCAGTTGAGGAACAGCTGGTGCTCGGGGTCGGCGGTATCGGGCCCGGCCGGGGCGTAGGCGTACGAGTCCTCCCCGGTGATCTCCAGACCCGCGGCGCTCACGACCTGGCGCAATGCGTCTCGCAGGTAACCCGATACCCGGATTGTGTGCCCCAGGAACGGAATTGCCGTGTCGTCGAGGTCGGCCTCGACCATCGACAGCGAGAGCAGGCCACCGGGCCGCAGCAGGGAACGCAGCGTGCGCAGCGCGTGCGGGATCTCCGCACGCGGCAGCATCAGCAGCGTGAAGTAGCAGGTGACAGCGTCGAACTGGCCGAGCCCCGCGGGCCCTTCGGCGGCCAGGGACGCGAGGTCGCGCTGATGGAACTCGGCCTCGGGCACCGCGGCGCGGGCCAGGCCGACCATGGTCCGGGAGAGATCCACGCCGACGACGGTGTGCCCGGCATCGACGAGCAGGCGCGCCGTGGGGTAGCCGGTGCCGCAGCCCACGTCGAGCACCCGGGAGCCGGGCGGCAACGCCTTCGCGAGCGCTGCGACCGCGGCGAGCTGGCCCTCCTTGTGCGGGAAGGCCTCGTCGTACCGGGCACCGATGGCGTCGAAGGCCTCAGCCTGCCCGGCACGGTCCGGGGCGGCTCCGCCGTACCCCTCGTACCCTTCGCTCACGTCCTTGCCGCCCCTCGGTGACGTTCAGTCAAAAGGTCCGAGGACCAGGTCAGTTGTCCTCGCACCCCGCCGCATCTACGCGCCCTTGTGGACGACGATCCTACGTTTGGACCATGGGGGCGCAGCAAGGGTCTCATGGGGACACATGCGCGGGCGTACGATCCCAGTCCACCGGGAGGACCGGCACATTCCATTCCGGATCGGGACGCCAGTGCTCCCAGCCGTCGGTGAACGGCGCCCCCCACGCCTCGATCGACGCGACCGCGGCCCGCCCCGCGGCCCGCACGGTCCGCGCCTTTCCGGCGCTCATCAGGCCGTCGCGCTGGGCCTGGGCGAACTCGTCCTCGTCGTGCCAGCGCCAACTGCGGTCCGGGCGCACGGAGATGTCCAAAAAGTGATCCTCGGAGTCGACCCCGCCGGACCAGCGGGTACGCGGCTCCTCCAGGTTCACGTACCAGCTCCGGAACTTCCATCCGGGCTCCCAGAACAGCCAGACCGACCAGGGCTCACCGGGCCGGGCCAGCTTGAGCACCCCGGTCCCGAACCACCGGTCGCGGTGGACGGCACGCGGTTTGGTGTACCGGGTCTCCAGCGGCTCCTGGTGCACCGGGGTGCCGTCCGCGATCACGGGTTTGACGCATTCCGTACCGGGCGCCAGCCAGACGGCGAGGAGTTCGGGGGTGTCCTGGACGACGGTGACGGGCCGGCAGATGTGGTAGCGCGGAGACGCGTTGTCGCGATACCGCCACAGGACTTGGGCGCCCGGCGCCCAACTCCCGCTCCCACCTGGCCTGTTCCGTGTGATGTTGGTTGTGTCTGCCATGGACAGATGCTAGTGATTCAGCCCGGCTGGGGGTTAAATCCAGCCGGTCCGGCGGACGAGGCCGCAGGCCGAAAATCCAGCCTGTCTGGGGGCACCTCCCGGCCGAAGGCTGGGGGAGTTTGAGGACGAGGCCGCAGGCCGATGGAAGCGGGGTCCGGGGCGGCAGCCCTGGAGGACCGAGCCCCGTACGACCCGCACCTGAACCTAGGGCCGAGTCATCCGCAGAACGTCCAGCGCCTCGTCGAGTTGCTCAACGGTGAGATCGCCCCGCTCGACGTACCCCCCGTCAAGGACAACTTCTCGGATCGTCCGCCGCTCCGCGAGAGAACGCTTGGCAACCTTCGCCGCCTCCTCGTACCCGATGTACTTGTTCAGCGGCGTGACCACGGACGGCGACGACTCCGCGTACTCACGGGCGCGTTCGGCGTTGGCGGTGATGCCGTCGACGGTGCGGTCGGCGAGGAGGCGGGAGGCGTTGGCGAGGAGCCGTACCGACTCCAGGACGTTCTTCGCGAGCACCGGCAGCATCACGTTCAGCTCGAAGTTGCCCGCCGCACCGGCCGTCGTGACGGTCGTGTCGTTGCCGATGACCTGGGCGGCGACCATCAGGACGGCCTCGGGGACCACCGGGTTGACCTTGCCGGGCATGATCGACGAACCGGGCTGCAGATCGGGCAGGTTGATCTCGGCGAGGCCGGTGCGCGGCCCTGAGGCCATCCAGCGCAGGTCGTTGGAGATCTTCGTCAGGCCGACCGCGATCACCCGCAACTGCCCGCTCGTCTCGACCAGGCCGTCCCGCGCGCCCTGCGCCTCGAAGTGGTCGCGTGCCTCGGTGAGCGGCAGGCCGGTGGCGCGGGCGACCTCGGCGATGACGGCGGCCGAGAAGCCGGGCGGCGTGTTGATGCCGGTGCCCACCGCCGTGCCGCCGAGCGGGAGTTCGGCGAGCCGGGGCAGCGCGGACCGCAGCCGCTCCACGCCGTACCGCACCTGCGCCGCGTACCCGCCGAACTCCTGGCCCAGGGTGACCGGGGTGGCGTCCATGAGGTGCGTACGGCCGGACTTGACGACCTCCGCGAACTCGGCGGACTTGCGCTCCAGGGCCTCGGCGAGGTGGTCGAGGGCGGGGATCAGGTCGCGGGTGACGGCGGCGGTCGCGGCGATGTGGATGGACGAGGGGAAGACGTCGTTGGACGACTGGGAGGCGTTCACATGGTCGTTGGGGTGGACCTCGGCGCCCAGGCGTTCCGTGGCGAGGGTCGCGATCACCTCGTTGGTGTTCATGTTGGACGAGGTGCCCGAGCCGGTCTGGAACACGTCGACCGGGAAGTGCGCGTCCCAGCGGCCCTCGGCGACCTCGGCGGCCGCGTCCTCGATGGCCCGCGCGCGGTCCGCGTCGAGCACGCCGAGCTCGGCGTTGACCTTCGCGGCCGCGCCCTTGATCCGGGCCAGGGCCTCGATGTGGGCGCGTTCCAGGTGCTGCCCGGAGATCGGGAAGTTCTCCACGGCGCGCTGGGTCTGCGCGCGCCACTTGGCGTGCGCGGGCACCCGTACCTCGCCCATGGAGTCGTGCTCGACGCGGTAACCGCCGTCGTCCGTCGCGCCGTTCGCCGTCTGGTCGGCTCTCATGTCCTTCGCCTCCGAAGTCGTTGCGAAAAGGTGAGCGCTTGTCTTGTTCGGCGTATTCCCAATCCGTCTACCGGCGAGTAAATACCGGGGGTAACAGCGATCCTCGGGAGGCACCGTGCACCGCACGCAGCGCACAAGACCCAGGCTCACCGGCTTACGGCGTACCGCCATCGCCCTCTCGGCGGCAGCGGTGGCCCTGGTCGGGCTCAACGCTCCCGCAGTCCAGGCCGCACCGTCGGCCGCCACGCCCTCAGGGGGCACTGGACTTGCCAGCACCCCCCTGCCGCCCGAACTGGAGAAGATCCGGGCGGCCGAGGCTACTGCCCTCTACGGCGACGCGGCCGAACGCCCGCTCGCCGAGCGCAAGTCGGCCCTGATCTCGCTCGGCGACAGCGAGATCTCCGGCGAGGGCGTCGGCACGTACGAGCCGCCCACCAACGGCCCCGACAACTGGTGCCACCGCTCGGCCGACGCGGCCATCCACAAGACCGCCATCCCCACCGACGTGACCTACAACGTCTCCTGCTCCGGCGCCTACACCGGCAACATCAAGATCGGCGGCAGCAAGCAGTACGCCGACGAGCTGGTCCAGAGCGACAACCTCGCGGTCAAGGCCCGCAACACGAAGATCAAGATGGTGCTGCTCGTCGCGGGCGCCAACGACGACCTCCAGTTCGGCCCGGTCATGACCGACTGCGTCACGCGCTACCTGCTCTCCCAAGGAGCCTGCGAGCCCAAGTACGACGGCGGCTGGCAGTCCCGCGTCGACGCCCTCGTGCCCAAGGTCGAGCAGACCGTGAACGACCTGCGCACGACCATGCGTGGCGCCGGGTATGCGGACGGCGACTACAAGCTCGTCCTCATGGGCTACCCGAGCCCCATCGGCCCCGACTTCTACGACAACCCCAGCTTCCCCGGCAAGCTCAGCTGCGGCGGCCTGGGCTACGACTCCGACACCAAGTGGGGCCGTAACGTCGCCGTTCCCGCCTTCGAGCGCGGCATGCGGAAGGCGGCTCAGGACACCGGGGCCACCTACCTCGACAACTCCCGCCTCTTCCACGGCCATGAGGTCTGTATGGAGGACACCTGGGCCCGCGGCGCGTTCATCGACGTCTCCAAGCCCGGCCCGCCGGACGAGAACTCGCTGCGCCAGTCCTTCCACCCCAACGCGCGCGGCCACGCCGCCTTCGCCTCCTGTCTCACCCAGCTCTACAACTCCGGCCTCAAGGAGGCCAGTTGCGCCGACGTCAACTCGACCGGCAAGCCCACCCTGTTCCCGGTCGCCTGGGACGACGTCTACAAGCCGCTGAAGAACGGCGCCACCGGCAACTGCATGGACGTCGACAGCTCCGTCAGCTCCAACGGCACCCGCGTCCTCGGCTGGGACTGCACGGGCACCCGCAACCAGACCTGGTGGTACGACTCGGCCCGCCAGACCGTCATGACCGGCCTCACCCAGGACCGCTGCCTGGACACCGGTGACGCCACCTACCAGGCCGGTGCGGGCATGGTCGTCTGGAACTGCCACGGCGGCCGGCACCAGAAGTTCGTCCGTGACGGCTCCACCCTGAGGCCCGCCGCGGCGACGGGCATGTGCCTGACGCAGTCGGCCGCCAAGTCGCAGATCCGGCTCCAGAAGTGCGACGGCTCGGCGAGCCAGAAGTTCGCCTGATGACGAACGGGCGCCGTACGGACCGCAGTTGGTCCGTACGGCGCCCGCTCAGCGCGTTCTGACGTACTTACGCGAGACCGGGACCCCGTACCGGGATCGACGTGAACGTCGGCTCCGGCGCCGGGTTCTGGAAGAAGTCGTTGCCCTTGTCGTCCACGACGACGAACGCCGGGAAGTCCTCGACCTCGATCTTCCAGACCGCCTCCATGCCGAGCTCCTCGTACTCGACGACCTCGACCTTCTTGATGCAGTCCTGCGCGAGGCGCGCGGCCGGGCCGCCGATGGAGCCGAGGTAGAAGCCGCCGTGCGCGTCGCACGCGTCGGTGACCTGCTTGGACCGGTTGCCCTTGGCGAGCATCACCATCGAGCCGCCCGCCGCCTGGAACTGCTCCACGTAGCTGTCCATGCGCCCGGCCGTCGTCGGACCGAACGAACCGGACGCGTAACCCTCGGGGGTCTTCGCCGGGCCCGCGTAGTAGACCGGGTGGTCCTTCAGGTACTGCGGCATGTCCTCGCCGGCGTCGAGCCGCGCCTTGATCCTGGCGTGCGCGATGTCGCGGGCCACGACCAGCGAACCGTTCAGCGAGAGCCGGGTCTTGACCGGGTACTTGGTCAGCTCGGCGAGGATCGCGTCCATCGGCTGGTTGAGGTCGATCTCCACGACGTCGGACGCCTCGTCGAGGTGCTCGTCGGTGGTCTCGGGCAGGAACCGCGCCGGGTCCGTCTCCAGCTGCTCCAGGAAGACGCCCTCGGCGGTGATCTTCGCGGTGGCCTGGCGGTCCGCGGAGCAGGACACGGCGATGGCGACCGGGCAGGAGGCGCCGTGCCGGGGCAGGCGCACCACACGCACGTCGTGGCAGAAGTACTTGCCGCCGAACTGCGCGCCGATGCCGATCTTCTGCGTCAGCTCGAAGACCTTCTCCTCAAGCTCCTTGTCCCGGAAACCGTGGCCGAGCTCGGAGCCCTCGGCGGGGATCTCGTCGAGGTAGTGCGCGGAGGCGTACTTGGCGGTCTTCAGCGCGTACTCGGCGGACGTGCCGCCGACGACGATGGCGAGGTGGTACGGCGGGCAGGCCGCGGTCCCGAGGGACCGGATCTTCTCCTCCAGGAACTTCATCATGGAGGCCTCGTTCAGGACGGCCTTCGTCTCCTGGTAGAGGAACGACTTGTTGGCCGAGCCGCCGCCCTTCGCCATGAAGAGGAACTTGTAGGCGCCGCCGTCGGTCGCGTACAGCTCGATCTGCGCGGGCAGGTTCGAGCCGGTGTTCTTCTCGTCCCACATGTTCAGCGGGGCCATCTGCGAGTAGCGCAGGTTCAGGTTCTGGTACGCGTCGTAGATGCCCTTGGAGAGCGACTTCTCGTCCTCGCCGGTGGTCAGCACGTTCTGGCCGCGCTTGCCCATGACGATCGCGGTGCCGGTGTCCTGGCACATGGGGAGCACGCCGGCGGCGGCGATGTTCGCGTTCTTCAGCAGGTCGAGCGCCACGAACTTGTCGTTGCCCGACGCCTCCGGGTCGTCGACGATGCGGCGCAGCTGCGCGAGGTGGGCCGGGCGCAGGTAGTGCTGGATGTCGTGGATGGCCTCCTCGGCGAGCTTGCGCAGCGCCTCGGGCTCGACCTTGAGGAACGTCCGCCCGTCGGCCTCGAAGGTGGAGACACCCTCGGAGGTCACCAGGCGGTACGGCGTGGTGTCCTCGCCCTGGGGGAGCAGATCCGTGTACGCGAACTCAGGCATCTCGCCCATTCCTCACTCGACAGCAGCGGCCAGGCCTCCCTTGGCCCGGCGCCCTCCAGGGTAGGACCTGCTGCCGCCGCCGTACTTGTGAGGTAAGGCTCAGTTGGTCCGCTCACGGGGTAGTCGCGATCTATCGCGTCTGGGTACGCTGGCGCGGTGGACCTCGAAAAGCGCCCCCAGACGCCGGAAGCGAGCCCGACGACAGCCCCCGACGAGCCGCGTGACGCGCCGCCGCAGGCGCGGGAGACTCCGGTCGCTCCGGTCGCGGAGCTGCGCGCCTCGGACGCCGACCGTGACCGCACCGCGGACATCCTGCGCGAGGCGCTCGCCGAGGGCCGGCTCACCGCGGAGGAACACGCCGAGCGCATCGACGGGGTGTACCTCGCGAAGACCGTCGCCGAACTGGAGCCGTACGTAAGGGACTTGCCCGGAGCGCACGACGATCGCGACCCGGCCGCCGCGGCGCACTCCGGTGCGCCCCTGCCCGGCGAGGTCCCGGTGGGGCCGGACGAGAACCTGGTCGCGGTCTTCAGCAGCTCCACCCGTAAGGGCCGCTGGCGCGTGGGCCGCAGGACGCATGCGTACGCGGTCTTCGGCCGGGTCGAGATCGACCTGACCGAGGCGATCTTCGAGCACCAGCACGTGGTGATCAAAGTGGTGTCGATCTTCGGGAACATCGAGGTCAGGGTCCCGGAGAACGTCACGCTGCGCGGCACGGGCAGCGGTGTCTTCGGCAACTTCGAGGTGGACACCGCGGAGTCCGGCGACAGTCAGGCGCCCGTGGTCTTCGTCGACGGCTTCTCGGTCTTCGGCAACATCGAGGCGAAGCCGAAGCGCGGAAAGTTCATCGAGGACCTCCACAAATACGTCGGCAGATACACGGCGAAGCACCTCCGCAAGCACCTCGGCTGACCGGCCCTTCAAGGGACCCCTCAAGGGACCCCTTAAGGGGTCAACGGCGGCGGGGTGTACGGAAGTTGGGGACGACTCTCCGGTCTTCGGAACTCAGTGCATAGGGCCGCGTACAGCGGGTAGGGACTGCTGCATCGTCTCTTCTCGCTCGCGAAGCCGTCGTCAGGAGTAGACCGTGCCGCTTTCGCCGCATCAGTCCCTGCAGGTTGCCGTCGATCCGGCCGCTGGGACATCCCCTGCACGAGCGCAGCCGAGTGCATGGGGCAGGGTGCCGACGCAACGCCAGAACGTCGAGGACGCTCCGCCACGGGACCAGGACGTCCCCTGGCACTCCGACGCGGTCTGCCGCCGGGACGAGGCGGGCCTGTTCTTCGCCCCGTCCAAGGAGCCGACCGCCGCGCGGCTCTCCCGCGAGGAGGCCGCCAAGCGGGTCTGCGCCCGCTGTCCCGTGATGGTCGAGTGCCGCGAACACGCCCTGCTGCAGCCCGAGCCGTACGGCGTGTGGGGCGGGCTCACCGCCGCCGAGCGCCGGGTCGTCCTGGCCCGCCGCAGGCGCCGCGAACTGGAACTGAAGAAGGCCGCACGGGCGGCCGACCCCATCGCCGCCGCCGGCTGAGCGCACGGGCCCGTACGGAAACGGGCCCGTACGGCAACGGCGCGTACGGAAACGGGTGCGTACGGAAACGGGTGCGTACGGAACGACAGCGGGGCACCCCTCCGCACAAGGGGCACCCCGAAGTCGTCGTGTACGCGGCCGCGAACGCGACCGGCGGGCAGGCTACTTGGCGCGGTCGAAGTCGATCGCGCTGTAGGCCCGCAGCTTCTCCAGGCGGTGCGTGGAGTCGATCTGCCGGATCGTGCCGGACTTCGAGCGCATCACCAGGGACTGGGTGGTCGCGGTCTCGGCGCGGTAGCGCACCCCGCGAAGAAGCTCGCCGTCGGTGATGCCGGTGGCGACGAAGAACACGTTGTCGCCGGAGACCAGGTCGTTGGTGTAGAGCACACGGTCCAGGTCGTGCCCGGCCTCCAGGGCGTGCTGCTTCTCCGCCTCGTCCTTGGGCCAGAGCTTGCCCTGGATGGTGCCGCCCAGGCACTTGATGGCGCAGGCCGAGATGATGCCCTCGGGCGTACCGCCCACGCCCATCAGCAGGTCGACGCCGGTGCCCTCGCGGACCGCCATGATCGAACCGGCCACGTCGCCGTCCGAGATGAACTTGATCCGGGCGCCCGTCTCGCGGATCTCCTTGACGATGCCCTCGTGTCGCGGCCGGTCCAGGATCACGACCGTGACGTCCTCGGGCGCGGACTTCTTGGCCTTGGCGACCCGGCGGATGTTCACCGAGACCGGGGCGTTGATGTCCACGTAGTCCGCGGCCTCCGGGCCGGTGACCAGCTTGTCCATGTAGAACACCGCGGACGGGTCGAACATGGTGCCGCGGTCGGCGGCGGCGAGCACGGCGATCGCGTTCGGCATGCCCTTGGCGTTCAGGGTGGTGCCGTCGATCGGGTCGACCGCGATGTCCACCTCGGCCCCGGTGCCGTCGCCGATCCGCTCCCCGTTGAAGAGCATCGGGGCTTCGTCCTTCTCGCCCTCACCGATGACGACGATGCCGTTCATGGAGACGGTGGAGACAAGGGCGCGCATCGCGCGCACGGCGGCGCCGTCGGCACCGTTCTTGTCGCCACGGCCGACCCAGCGCCCGGCGGCCATGGCTGCGGCCTCGGTCACGCGGACCAGTTCCAGCGCGAGGTTGCGGTCGGGGGCCTCGGGAGAGACCTCCAGTTCGGACGGCAAGTGATGCTCGGACATCGGAGCGCACCTTTCTGATACGACCAGCAGGCCGCGCCCGAAGTGCCGAAGGGCGGTGGCGGGGTCGGGTGAGCGGCCGGTGAGGGTGTGCTTCGCACTCTATCCGGAGCCCGACAAAATGAGCAGAGGCCCCCACGCATGAGCAGAGCGAGCACCTGCGACGATGGGGGCGTGGCAGGAACGAAAGGCACGAAGACGATCCGGGACATGGTGCTGTCCCTCGCGGTGATCGGCGCGGTGGTGGCGTGCATCTACGTCTTCATCCCGCACGACGAGACCGCGACCCCCGTCAAGCGGGTGAACTACGACGTGGAGCTGGCGACGGCCAAGCGCGCGGCCGCGTACCCGGTGCTCGCCCCGAAGGGCCTCACCGAGGAGTGGAAGCCGACGACCGTGCGGTTCAACGGCGCCGAGCGGGACCACTGGCACCTGGGCTTCCAGACGCCGGGCGAGAAGTACGTCGCCGTCGAGCAGTCCACCGAGAAGGCCGCGGTCTTCGTCGACCAGGTCACCCGGGGCGCCGAGGAGACCGGCAAGAGCCAGCAGATCGGTGCCGACACCTGGACGCGGTACGAGGGCCCGACGTACGACGCCCTCGTGCGCACCGACAAGGGCGCCACGACGGTGATCACCGGCTCCGCCTCGTTCAAGGAACTCGCGCAGATGGCACAGGCGCTGAAGTAGCGCCTCCCGCGCCACCTGATGGACATGCGAAAGGCCCCCGGCGATCTCGCCGGGGGCCTTCGCGTAGCTGTGAAGTGAGAGGGCTCAGACCGTGCTGACGACCTCGTCGTAGGCGAGGCGCGGCAGGCGCGGGAACCAGGCGTCGTCGCCGGGCTTGCCGATGTTGACCACCATCAGCGGGGTGTGGTCGTCGTCCAGGAACTCCTTCTGCACACCGGCGAAGTCGAAGCCGGTCATCGGGCCCGCGGCGAGCCCGGCGGCGCGCACGCCGACGATGAAGTACGCGGCCTGCAGCGCGCCGTTGAGCGTGGCGGCCTGCTCACGCACCGGGCGCTCGGCGAAGAAGGCGTCCTTGATGCCGGGGGCGTGCGGGACGAGCTTCGGCAGCTCCTCGTGGAACTCGTTGTCCACGGAGAGGATCGCGACCAGCGGGGCGGCCTCGGTCTTCGGGCGGTTGCCCTCCGCCATGTGCGAGACGAGGCGCTCGCGGGCCTCGGCGGAGCGGACCAGGGTGACGCGCAGCGGGGTCTGGTTGAACGCCGTCGGGCCGTACTTGACCAGGTCGTAGATCGCCTGGATCTGCTCGTCGGTGACCGGCTCGTCGGTGAAGGTGTTGGCGGTGCGGGCCTCGCGGAAGAGGAGGTCCTGGGCGGCGGCGTCGAGGCTGAGGGACATGCGGGCAACCTTCTCGAGACGATCAGTGGAACGGGCTTGCGGCACTGACGTTACGCCCATTCGGTTTAAGGTTCAACAAAAACGGGTGCAGCGTGATCGGCTTCACAACTGCGATGACCCCCGCCACGCGCGTACCGGATCAGCGGGCCTGCTGCTCCACCCCGTCGTCCGCGCCGCCCTCGCCGTCCTCGCTCGCGAGCGCCGCGTCGAGCCGGGCCCGCGCGCCGTCGAGCCAGCGCCGGCACACCTTGGCCAGCTCCTCGCCGCGCTCCCACAGCGCGAGCGACTCCTCGAGCGACGTGCCGCCCGCCTCCAGGCGCCGCACCACGTCGATCAACTCGTCCCGCGCCTGCTCGTAGCCGAGCGCGCCGTCGGTCGCGGTCCCGGTACCCGTACTGCTCATGTGCTCCACCCTAGATTTCCGTTACGAAGAAGACGTTGCGGCGGTGCTACGGGCTCGTGCCGCCCGCCGGTTCCTGGACCTCGGGGTCCGCGCCCGGCGCGGGTGCCGGGCCCGCCCCGGTCACCTCGACCGCGAACTCGCCGCCCGACACCCGGGCCCGCAGCGCCTCGCCCGCGGTGACCTCGTCCGGGGCGCGGACCACATGGCCGTCGGGGCGCTGCAGCACCGCGTACCCCCGCTGGAGCGTGGCCGCGGGGGAGAGGGCCACCACGCGCGCGTGCGTGTGGGTCAGCTCCGAGTCGGCGCGGTCCAGGAGGTGCCCGAGGGTGCGGCGGCTCCGCTCCGACAGGGCCGTGACCTGCTCGTCCCGGTCGTCGATCATCCGGTGCGGATGCGCCATCGAGGGCCGCGACATCGCCACGTCCAGGCCGCGCTCCTCCCGCTCCAGGTGTATGCCCACCGCGCGCCGCGCCCGGTCCTGGAGCAGCCGCACCCGGTCGTACTCCTCGCCCACGTCCGGCACGACCTTCTTCGCCGCGTCCGTCGGCGTGGACGCGCGCAGGTCCGCGACCAGGTCGAGCAGCGGTGAGTCCGGCTCGTGCCCGATAGCCGACACCACCGGCGTACGGCACGAGGCCACCGCGCGGACCAACTGCTCGTCGGAGAACGGCAACAGGTCCTCCACGCTGCCGCCGCCGCGCGCCACGACGATCACGTCCACGCCCTCGTGCTCGTCCAGCTCCTTGACCGCCTGCACCACCTGCGGCACGGCGTGCACGCCCTGCACCGGTACGTTCCGCACCTCGAAGCGGACGGCGGGCCAGCGGTGTCTGGCGTTCTCCAGGACGTCCCGCTCGGCGGCCGAGGCGCGTCCGCACACGAGCCCGATGAGCTGCGGCAGGAACGGCAGCGGCCGCTTCCGCTCGGCCGCGAACAGCCCCTCGCTCGCCAGCGACTTCTTCAACTGCTCCAGCCTGGCCAGCAGTTCACCCACGCCGACCGGCTTGATCTCGGCGGCGCGCAACGACAGCTGGCCCCGCGGTGCGTACCACTCGGGCTTCGCGTGCACCACCACGCGGGCGCCCTCGGAGACGATGTCGGCCACCGCGTCGAACGTCTGGCGGTAGCACGTCACCGCGACCGAGATGTCGTGCGAGGGGTCGCGCAGGGTCAGGAAGACCACCCCGGCGCCCGGCCTCCGGTTCAACTGCGTGATCTGCCCCTCGACCCACACCGCGCCGAGCCGGTCGATCCACCGGCCGATGAGCCGCGAGACCTCGCCGACGGGCAGCGGGGCTTCGGGGGAGGTGTTCAGAGCCATGAGGGGGAGCGTAGTCGCCCGCACTGACACCGCTGACGGGCAAGCCTCGCCCGGCTGAATCCAGCCCGTCCGGCGCTTGAGGACGAGCGCGGAGCGCGACAGAACGGCGCCGCAGGCTTTCGGGAAGGGGCGGGG
>NZ_JAAAHS010000380.1 GCF_009908195.1 Streptomyces boluensis
GGGGGCGGTGCGCAGCGGCAGGTTGAGGGCCAGGCCCTCGGCGACCGCGTCCCCGACGGCCGCGCCGGGCAGCAGCGCGTAGGTGAAGCGGTGGGTGCCGAGGTCGGTTTCCGGGTCGGGGGAGTGCGGGGCGCGAAGCAGCGTGAGGCGGACTGTGGTGCCCAGGCCCTCGGCATGAGGGGTGCGGGTGACGTCGTGGCCGTACGTGGAGTCGTTGAGCAGCGCCACCCCGTACCCCTCTTCGGCGACCCGCAGCCAGCGGTGGGCGCAGATCTCGAAGCGGGCCGCGTCCCAGCCGGTGTTGGTGTGCGTGGGCCGGTGCACATGGCCGAACTGGATCTCGGCGGCGGACCGTTCGGCCTGCACGTCGAGCGGGAACGCGGCCTTGAGCACCTTCTCCGACTCCTGCCAGTCGACGTCCGTGACGATGTCGACGCGGCGGCTGCCCGCGGCGAGGCGGAGCTCCTGGGTGATCCGGGACGCCCCGAAGGACCGCACGACGCGGACCGTGGCCCGGAGCGGCCCCGACTCGACGAGCTCCACCGAGTCGGCCGCGGTGAGGTCGGTGTGCTTGCGCCGGTAGTGCTTGTCGATGTCCCAGGCGTCCCACTGGTTGGGGTGGTCGGGGTGGAGTTGGAGGAGGTTGCCTCGGTTGCCGGGCGGGAGCACCTCGCGGCCGGCGGCGCGCAGGTCCCGTACGGAGCTGAGCAGGCCGTCGGCGTCGACCGTCACGCGCAGGTGGTCGTTCTCCAACACCCAGGCGCCGTCGGCTTGTTGGGCCTGCACGTGGGGTGTGCCGGAGGGCGGGGGCGACAGGGTGCGGGCGCCCAGGGCCGGGACGTCCACGTGGACGAGCGCGCCGTCGTCCGCCTCGACGACCTCGGCGCGCGGGTAGGGCGAGGCGTTCAGGGCGGCCTCCCTCGCGCTGCCGAGCCCCGCACCGCCGAGGTGCCGCACCGCGTCCGTGGTGAGCGCGTCCAGCTCCGCGAGCGCCGCCGCGTAGGTGTCGCGCGCCTCCCGGTGCACCCAGGCGATGGACGAGCCGGGCAGGATGTCGTGGAACTGGTGGAGGAGGACCGTCTTCCAGATGCGGTCCAGAGCGTCGTACGGATACGCGTACGACGGGTCGCGCAGGGCGGCCGCCGTGCACCACAACTCGGCTTCGCGCAGGGCGTGTTCACTGCGCCGGTTGCCCTTCTTGGTCTTGGCCTGCGTGGTGTACGTGGCCCGGTGCAGCTCCAGGTACAGCTCGCCCGACCACACCGGCGCGGCCGCCGCGTACTCCTCCTCGGCGGCCGCGAAGAACGCCGACGGCTTCTCGATCTCGACCCGCGGTGACCCGTCGAGCGAGCGGAGGCGGCGGGCACGCTCCAGCATCTCGCGGGTCGGACCGCCCCCGCCGTCGCCCCAGCCGAACGGCACGAGGGAACGGCTGGCGCGGCCCTTTTCGGCGAAGTTCCGTTCTGCGTGGGCGAGTTCGGCGGCGAGGAACTGGGAGTTGTACGTGTCGACGGGCGGGAAGTGGGTGAACACCCGGGTGCCGTCGATGCCCTCCCACCAGAACGTGTGGTGCGGCATCTTGTTGCTCTGGTTCCACGACAGCTTCTGGGTGAGGAACCAGCGCACCCCGGCCAACTTCGCCAACTGCGGGAACGCGGCCGTGTACCCGAAGGAGTCCGGCAGCCAGATCTCCTCCGTCTCCACCCCGAACTCCTCGGCGAAGAACCGCTTGCCGTGCACGATCTGCCGGGCGAGCGCCTCACCGCCCGGCATGTTGGCGTCCGACTCCACCCACATCGACCCGACGGGCGCCCAATTACCGTCCGTGACCGCCTTCTTGATGCGTTCCCACACGTGCGGCTGGTTCTCCTTCACCCAGGCGTACTGCTGGGCCTGCGAGCAGGCGAACACCAGCTCCGGGTAGTCCCGCGCCAGGGCCGTCACATTGGCGAAGGTGCGCGAGGCCTTACGTACCGTCTCGCGCAGCGGCCACAGCCACGCCGAGTCGATGTGCGCGTGCCCGGTCGCCGAGACCCGGTGTGCGCTGGCCGCCGCGGGCTGGGCCAGCACCCGGCGCAGAGCGGCCCGTGCGGCGTCCGCCGTGCCGGGCACGTCGTGCAGGTCGAGCGCGTCCAGCGCGTCCTCGAGGGCACGCAGGATCTCGTGCCGGCGCGGCCGGTCGGCGGGCAGTTCGCGCATCAGCTCCGAGAGCACCTCGATGTCGAGGACCAGATGCCACACCTCGTCGTCGAACACGGCCAGTTCGGCGCCCGCGAAGCGGTACAGGGGCCGGTCCCCGGCGGTCCGTACGTCGCCCAGGAACGTCGGCTCGAAGTCGCGGAGGACCGCCGGGTTGGCCGCCGCCTCCAGAAGCAGGTCGACAGGTTCGCCACCCTCGGCGCGGGTGGCCACGGTGAGGTGCCGGTTGCGCGGGTGGACGCCCTTGAGCGGCACGCCCGCCGCGTCGTACAGCATCCCCTCGGCCTGGAACCCCGGCCCCTCGTCGTTGAACCCGGGATCCACGACCACTTCGACATGGCGCCCCGCCCACTCCTCGGGCACCCGCCCGGCGAGCCGGAACCAGCTCGTCGACCAGGGGCGGCCCCAGAGCGTGCCGGGCTCGAACGGCTCGTACGCGGCCGCAAGCGCCTCAGCCACCGGCACCGGCTCACCCGGCGCGTGCCAGACGGTCAGCGTCAGCGGAGTGCGGGCCGTGTGGATCGCGGGCCGGATGAACTGGCGCAGCGCCCGCTCCAGGCGACCTTCCACCAGTAGTCGGTCGTCGTGCATGTGCGGCTCCTCGGGACGGGGCCCGACACCCGGCGGCGGTCGGGCCGTACGCGCGACGTTCCAGGCTGCCCGCCCCGCCAAACCCGGAGCCACCGGCCGATGCGTGCCGCATTCCGGGCGGGGCATGCATCACCTGTACGTGTTCGACGTGAGCTGTCCATGAAGGGACGAGCCGACGGCCTACGGGCGGGGATCATGAGAAGGCACGCACAGGAAGGAACGGCCGGCGGCGCCATGGTCGTGGGGGACCATGCGCGGCTGCGCCGGAGACTCGGGTGTTCGGACCTGCGGGCGGTGCCCGAAGTCCGGCGCTCACTACGGGAGTTGCTGACGCACTGGGGCAAGCCGGGGAGTTCGGATGTGGCCGAGCTCCTCACCAGTGAGATCGTCACGAACGCACTGGTGCACACCGACGACGACGCGGTCCTCACGGCCACGGTGCGCGGGCACCGGCTCCGGGTCGAGGTACGGGACTCCGTCGCACACGGTCCGCGCCCGCGGGTACCGGACGCCGACGACGGTACGGGCGGCCGCGGACTGTTCCTGGTCCAGGCACTCGCCGACACGTGGGGCGTGCGCGCCCTGGGCGTGGGAAAGGTGGTGTGGTTCGAGCTGGACGGCGAGCGCACGTGACAGCACGCGGCAGTGACAGCGCGCGCCGCGACACCGGGCGGTCGCGACGGGTGCGCCCCGTCGCGACCGCTCAACCGAACTGCTGCTCAAGGTCCTTGAGCTTCTGCTCCAGGGAGTCGAGCCGCGGCAGGGTCTGGGTGTCGTCCTCCGCGGTCAGGTCGACCGTCCTCGGCCCCGTTCCCGATGTGGGCTCTGCGCCGGTCAGGGACTGCAGGGAGGGTCTGGAACGTACGGGCAGTTGTTCCGCCGATATGGCGGGGTCCGTGCCGCTGCCCTGCCCGACCTGCGCGGCCGGGGCCCCCGACGCCACCGCGGGCTGCTGCCCCTGGGCGCCGATCGCGGGCTGCTGACCCTGGTCGGAGAGCTTGCTGATCCGCCCCGCCAGTACGTGATTGCCCCGGCTCACGGCCTTCAGATGGGCCCGCTCCAGCTTGCCCTTCTCGCGCCTGCGGAGCCGGTTCTGCGTCTTCTCCTTGCGGTCCTCGCGTACCTCCTCGACCGCCTCGTCCAGGCTGCGCACACCCTCCAGGAGCATCAGCGACCAGGCGCCGAAGGTCTCCCGCGGCGCCCGCAGCCACCGGACGATCCGGATCTGCGGCAACGGCCTTGGTACCAGGCCCTGTTCGCGCAGGGCCGCGCGGCGGGTCTGCTTCAGGGCGCGGTCGAAGAGCACGGCGGCGCTCAGCGACATGCCCGCGAAGAACTGCGGCGCGCCCGCGTGCCCCAACCCGCGGGGCGCGTGCACCCAGTTGAACCAGGCCGCGGCACCGGCGAACGTCCACACCAGGAGCCGCGAGCCGAGCGCGGCGTCACCGTGGCTGGCCTCCCGCACCGCGAGCACCGAACAGAACATCGCCGCCCCGTCCAGGCCGAACGGCACCAAGTACTCCCAGCCGCCGGAGAGGTTGAGGTTCTGCCGGCCGAAGCCCACCAGGCCGTGGAACGACAGCGCGGCCGCCACCGCGGCACAGCAGAAGAGGAGCAGGTACGAGGCCGTGCCGTAGACGGCCTCCTTGCGCCTGCGGCGCTCCTCGCTGCGCTCCCAGGAGTCGTCCGCCGCCTTCTCCCCGGCACGCTTCCCGCGCGCGAGCACCGTCACCGCCACCAGCATGCCCAGGAGCAGTACGCCGCCGGGGAGCAGCCAGTCCAGCGATATGTCGGTCATTCTCATCTGGGTCCCTTGCGTCGCATGAGCGCGTTTCGGGCGCCATCGTGGCTCAACCCGGGGAGCGCCCAGGCGTTTTCGGCGCAAGAGCACAAAAAGGGGTTGCCGCGCGGGACGGAAGGGGGCCCTCGGTTCGAACTTCCGGTCGAGCGGGGCGAGTTGGGTTCGAGCGGCGCCGCCCGAACGGGTGGCTCAGCGGGCCGCGGCCGCGGTGAGCCGCTCGACGCGCTGGGCGTCGCAGGTGCGCGGGCAGGTGACGCAGGTGTCGTCCGGGCGCAGCGTGTAGAAGAGGCAGCAGCTCGCCCGGTCGCGGGTGGGGAGGCTCTCGCCGTTCGGACCGGTCAGCTCACGGAAGGCCGCGGCGCCGACGTACGGCTTCGTGGTGCCGGGAAGCAGCTGTTCGAGTTCCGCCATCGCGCGGTCCTCGGCGCCGAAGAGGTGGGCCACGTACCAGAGGCCCTCGACGATCTCGTCGGTCGCCATGCCCCACAGGGCGCGCGGGCCGCGCCGCATCCGGGGCCTGAAGCCGTCGAGCACCGGGCCGAGGTGCTCGGCCACCGCCGCCCGCACCTCCGCGCGCAGCGCCTCCTCGTCGGGCACGACGCGCGCGCCCGGCAGGTCGGCGGCCGGGTCGTCCGGCAGACAGGCGAAGTCGCTGACGCGTACGGCCATCCGGCCGAGCGTGCGCTGGAACGTGACATCGGCCACGGGGAAGCGCGGCACCCGGCGCAGCAGGAACCACGGCACGGTGATCAGCAGACAGGCGGGCCACGCGTACCGGTGCAGGCCGAAGCTGGCGATCACGTCCGGGCGGGCCTGCTCCTTGTAGTCCCGCAGGATCTGCGCGTTGTCCCACGCCAGGAACGCGTCGAGGTCCGCCCCGCCTTCCGCGAGCCGGGACGCGGCGACCCAGCCGCCGCCCCTCGGGGTGTCCTCGTGCGCCTGCAGCTCCTGGAACCGCAGCCCGGGAAAGACCTCGGTCAGGCGGGCATACGCATCCGCGACGGGCGAGCGACCCGGTCGGACGGAGCCTGAGGCCACGGCGGGCAGGAGCATGCGGGATCACCGATTTCTAGCGATCGTTTGCAGGTAAGCCTTACCTTACCCGACTGATCTTAGGTTTGAACTCGAGCGCTACCCGCATAGGGTCCATCTCGGGCCGGAACGGACCGTCCCCGGCAAGTCGCCGTCGTAGCGAGGAGGGCCCGAATGGAGCAGGCAAGGCCGCGCCCCACACCGGGCATCACCGACCCCGTACTCGCTGACTCCGTACGCGGCGATTCCGTACTCGGCGATTCCGTACCGGCGGGGCGGGTGCCGCAGCAGCAGGCGCGCGGTGAGCACACCCACGCCGAGCAGCCCCGGCTCCCGGTGCAGCGGCACTCGGTGCGCGGGCAGGTACTCGAAGCGCTGCGGGCCGCCCTCGTCGGCGGCGAGCTCGCGCCCGGCGAGGTGTACTCGGCGCCCGCGCTCGGTGAGCGCCTCGGCGTCTCCGCCACTCCGGTACGCGAGGCCATGCAGCAGCTCGCCCACGAGGGCGCCGTGGAAGTGGTGCCCAACCGGGGCTTCCGGGTCGCTGAGCGCAGCTCCCGTGAACTGGCCGAACTCGCGGAGATCCGGGCCCTGTTGGAGGTCCCGGTGATGCTCCGCCTGGCGCGTACGGTGCCCGCGGAGCGCTGGGCGGAGTTCCAGCCGCTCGCGGACGCGACCTCGGCGGCCGCGGCCCGTGGCGACCTGGCCGCGTACGCGGACGCCGACCGCGCCTTCCACCGCGCGGTCCTCGCGCTCGCCGGGAACGGGCAACTCCTGCTGATCGCCGACGACTTGCACCGCCGCTCGCAGTGGCAGCCCGCCTCGGGCCCGGTGCACCACCGCCGCGCCGACCTGGTGGCCGACGCGGCCGAGCACTCCGCACTCCTCGGAGCCCTGGCCGCCCAGGACCTCGCGGTGGTGGGGGAGTTGGTGCGGGAACACTTCACCCGGGCCGAGTGAGACCGCTGCCTCGGCGGGCTCGGCGGACCACCGCTCAGGTCACGGAGAACCCGCCGTCGACGAACAGGGTCTGGCCGTTCACATAGCGGGCCGCGTCGCTCGCCAGGAACACGGCGGCCCCCGCGCAGTCCTCCGCCTCGCCGTTGCGCCCCGCCATGGTGCGCGCCGCCATCGCCGCGGCGCGTGCGGGGTCCGCGAACACCGGCTCGGTGAGCGGGGTGTGGACGAAGCCGGGCGCGAGGGCGTTCACACACACTCCGTACGGCGCCCAGGCCTCGGCCTGTGAGCGGGCGAGCCCGGCGACGGCGGCCTTGGAGACGCCGTACGCGCCGCTGTTGCCGAAGGCGCGGACGCTCTGCTGGGAGGCGAGGTGGATGATCCGGCCCCAGCCGCGTTCCGCCATCCCCGGCCCGAAGCGCTTGCCGAGCAGGAACGGGGCGTCCAGGTTCACGGCCATCGTGGTGTCCCACTCGTCCTCGGTGAGCTCGTCGAACGGCGGCCGCAGATTGACGCCCGCGGAGGTGACGAGGATGTCGGGCTCCCCGTACGCCTCGGCCGCGCGGTCGGCGGCGGCGCGCAGGGCGGAGCGGTCACCGAGGTCGGCGGTGAGGTGATCCGCCTTCAGGCCAAGGGAGTTGAGCTCGTGCACGGCCTCCTTGAGCGGCTCCTCGCGGCGGGCGAGCAGGACGACATGGGCCCCGGCCCCGGCCAGGCCGGCGGCGATGGCCCGGCCGATGCCGGAGCTGCCGCCGGTGACCAGGGCGGTGCGGCCGTGGAGACCGAAGTGCTGTTCGAGGTAGTTCATGGCCGTGATTCTGGCGCGGGGTCAGGTCGCGGGGG
>NZ_JAAAHS010000381.1 GCF_009908195.1 Streptomyces boluensis
CTTCGGTGCGCCGCGCCCCCGCCCGGCGCACCGAAGTCCGCCCCCGCGCACTCCGCCGCCCCGCGCTCCTCCGGCAGGCCCGGCGCGCACTCCGCGGTGGGCGGCAAGACAGCGGCGGAGCCCGGCTTCACGCTCGCGGCCTCCGGCGACGTGCTCCCGCACTCCTCGATCATCAAGCAGGCCGCGGCCGACGCGGGCGGCGACGGCTACGACTTCGGGCCGATGCTCGCCGGGGCCCGACCCGTCATCTCCCGGGCCGATCTGGCGCTCTGTCACATGGAGACCGTCTACGGCGAGAACGGCCACTACACCGGCTACCCCACCTTCAAGTCCCCGCCCCAGATCGCCTCCGCGCTCGCCGCCACCGGGTACGACGGCTGCTCCACCGCGTCCAACCACACCCTCGACGCCGGCGCCGAAGGCATCGCCCGCACCCTCGGCGCCATGGACAAGGCCGGCCTGAAGCACGCCGGTTCGGCCCGTACCGAGAAGGAGGCGCGGACCCCGACGATGCTGACGGCGGGCGGGGCGAAGGTCGCGCACATCGCCGCCACGTACGGCACCAACGGCATCCCGCTCCCCGACGGCAAGCCGTGGTCCGTGAACCGGCTCGACAAGGACAAGGTGATCGCCGACGCGCGGGCGGCGCGCAAGGCAGGCGCCGACGTCGTCGTGTTCTCCCCGCACTGGGGCACCGAGTGGCAGGACGAGCCGGACGCCAAGCAGGTGCGCCTCGCCAAGGAACTCACCGCGTCCCGGACCGCCGGACGCCCCGACATCGACCTGATCATCGGCACCCACGCACATGTTCCGCAGGCGTACGAGAAGGTCAACGGGACCTGGGTGGTGTACGGGCTCGGTGACCAGATCGCCGGAGACATGATCAACCACTCGGGGGCGCGGGACGCACGCGGCAACCAGGGCACCATCGGCCGCTTCACCTTCGTACCGCCGAAGCGGCCGGGCGGGCGCTGGGAGGTGGCCAAGGCCGAGTTCCTGCCGCACTGGTTCAACACCGACGAGGGGCGCGTGGTCAACCTGAACGCGGCCCTCGCACGCGGCGCCGAGCACACGGAGCTGCGCGACCGGATCCGCCGCATCGTGCTCAGCCGGGGCGCCGCGAAGCAAGGGCTCGTGATGGCCAAGTAGCGGGTGCTGTACGGCACTTGGGTACGGGAACGGGGGCCCGCCACTGCCCGGAGCGCAGTGGCGGACCCCCGTACCCGTGGGCCGTGTCTCAGAGTTTGTGCGGTGTCTCCTCCTCGGGGCGGGCCAGCTTCGAGGCGCGGTACGAGTAGCCGAAGTACACGACCAGGCCGATCAGGAACCAGACCGCGAACCGTGCCCAGGTCTGCCAGGCGAGGAACGTGATCAGCCACAGCGAGAACCCCACGCCGATGGCCGGCACGAACGGCATCCCCGGGCAGCGGAAGGAGCGCGGCAGATCCGGCTGCCGGTAGCGCAGCACGATCACCGCGACGCAGACCACGACGAACGCCAACAGGATCCCGATATTGGTGAGTTCGGCGGCCTCGCCGATCGGCATGAACCCGGCGATGGCCGCCGAGAGCACGCCCACGATCCAGGTGACACGGGTCGGCACGTGCCGGGTCGGGTGGGTCTTGGCGAACCACTGCGGCAGCAGCCCGTCCCGGCTCATCGAGAACCACACGCGCGTGACGCCCAGCATGAACGTGAACATCACGGTGAGGATGCCGATGATCGCGCCGACCGCGATGACGTTGGCGAGCCCGTCGAGGCCCACCGACTCGAAGGCGGTGGAGAAGCCGCTCTCCTTGTCGATGTCCTTGTAGTTCTGCATACCGGTCAGGACCAGGCAGGCCAGCACGTACAGGACCATCGAGATGGCGAGCGAGTACATGATCGCCTTCGGCATGTGGCGCTGCGCGTCCTTGGACTCCTCGGCCGCCGTCGACATCGCGTCGTACCCGAACACCGCGAAGAACACCGTCGCGGCGCCCGTGAACGCCCCGCCCACCCCGTACGGGAAGAACGGGTTGTAGTTGGCCGTGTCGATGTGGAAGAAGCCGACCGCGATCACCAGGAGCACGACCAGGACCTTCAGGATCACGACCACGGTCTCGAACCGGGCCGCGTTCTTGATGCCGAGGGTCAGCAGATACGCGATCAACAGGCACAGGACCACCGCGAACAGGTCGATCCGGTGCCCGTCGCCGGTCCCCGGCGCCCCCATCATCCAGTTCGGCAGCTCGGCGCCCATCGCCTCGACTAGGAAGCCGAAGTAGCCGGAGATGCCGATGGCGACCACCGCCACGATGGCCGTGTACTCCAGGAGCAGGTCCCAGCCGATGAACCAGCCGGCCAGCTCACCGAGGACCGCGTACCCGTACGTGTAGGCGGAGCCCGCCTTCGGGATCATGCCGGCGAACTCGGCGTACGAGAACGCGGCCGCGGCGCTCGCGATGCCCGCGATCAGGAACGACACCAGCACCGCGGGGCCCGCGGTGCCGTTGGCGACGGCGCCGGCCAGGCTGAAGATGCCCGCTCCGATGATGCCGCCGACGCCGATGGCGGTGAGCTGCCAGAGACCGAGCGTCTGGGTCAGCTGCTGGCTGGCGCTGCCTTCTTCGATCTGTTCAATCGGTTTGCGGCGCAGAACGCCCTGTCCCATGCGGAGCCCGGCCATGAGTCTCACCTCGTCGTGGACGACAGTGGCTGATGGCCGGTCATGATGCTGGCAAAGCGTCCCCGACGGAAGACGGGAAGCGTCTCGGGAGTGCGTTGGGGTCACGGCACCACCGTGACAGGCCAGCGGCCCGCCTTCACCAGGCGCACCGCGACCGAGCCGATCAGCCGGTGCCCGGCCTGCTCGGACGCGCCCACGACGACGGCGTCGGCGGTCAGCGCGTCGGCGGCCTCGACAAGCCCGTTGTACGGGTCGCCGCGGAAGGTGTGGAACTCCCAGCGCACGTTGTCGTATATGTGCCGGACCCGCTCCGCGGCCTCCCGGATCTCCTTGATCAGGGACTCCGCGATCTCGTCCGTCGTGCCCCCGACCGGCGCCCCGAGCGCCGCGCCCGCCGTCATCACCGGCTGTACGTAGACCACCGCGAGCAGCGCGCGCTGCCGTCGGGCGAGGCCCGCCGCGTAGGCCGCGGCGCGCAGCGAGGACTCGGATCCGTCGAGGCCGACGACGATCACTTTGGGGCCGTCCGTGCCCCGCTCGAACCGGTGGGCCTGGTGTTCCGTCACGCCGTGAGGATAGGGCCTGTCATGGCCGGGCCCCGCGCCCGGGTACCCCGCCGGGCCTCGCTCGACGGGCGGGTCCAGGGCCGCGTTCTTAGAGTCGGATCATGAGCGCCAGGGTGCAGGAGTCCGAGCCCGCCATAGCCGACGCGCCGCCCAAGGAGCGGGGAGGGGGCCCACGCGGCGACGCCTGGCTGAGCAGGGTCCCGGACGCGTTCGCGACGTTCTTCGGGCTCGTCGGCGGCTACTGCGTACTCATCGCGGTGATCGCCCCGCTGCGCCGGCTGCTGCGACCCGTGACGCACGCCCTGGACACGGCGACGGTGCCGGTCAGCGCGAACCTCGCCAACGCCGTGTTCCTGTTCCTGCTCGCCGCGGCCTGCGCCTCCCGCAAGACCATCGCCTGGCGCGTGGTGGTCGCCTACCTCTCCGTACTGATCATCCTGGACGGACTGACGATCGCATTCGGCGAGGTCGGCGAGGCCCTGCCCTCGGCGATCGTCTGCGGCCTCGCCCTGATCGTCCTGGTCCTCGCCCACCGGGAGTTCTACGCGGACGCGCGCCGCGGCGCGTTCCTGCGGGCCCTCGCCGCGCTCCTCGTCGGCCTGCTGATCTCCTTCCTGGCCGGCTGGGGCCTGGTCGAGCTGTTCCCCGGCACCCTGGAGAAGGGGCAGCGCCTGCTGTGGGCGATCACCCGGGTCTGCGGCGGCATCGTCGCCCCCGGGCACTTCGACGGCAGCCCGCCACGGTCCGTGCACTTCCTCCTCGGCCTGTTCGGCGCGCTGACGCTGCTGTACGCGGCGTACACACTGTTCCGCTCGCAGCGCATGGACGCCGCCCTGCACGGCGACGAGGAGTCCCGGATCCGGGCGCTGCTCGGCGCGTACGGCGCGCAGGACTCGCTCGGCTACTTCGCCACCCGCCGCGACAAGGCCGTCGTCTTCGCGCCCAGCGGCAAGGCCGCCGTCACCTACCGCGTCGAGGCCGGGGTGTGCCTGGCCAGCGGCGACCCGGTGGGCGACCCCGGCGCCTGGGACCAGGCCGTCGAGCAGTGGCTCGACGCGGCGAAGCGGTACGCGTGGGCGCCCGCCGTGATGGGTGCCTCGGAGGAGGGCGCCAAGGCCTTCGCCCGGCACGGGCTCGGCGCCCTCGAACTCGGCGACGAGGCGATCCTGCACGTCGCGCGGTTCGACCTGGACGGCCGTGACATGCGGGTCACCCGGCAGGCCGTCAACCGGGTCAGGCGCACCGGCGCGAGCTGCCGGGTACGCCGCCACTCCGCCCTCTCCGACGCGGAGATGGAGGAGATCATCGACAGGGCCGACGCCTGGCGCGACACGGAGACCGAACGCGGCTTCTCCATGGCCCTCGACCGGCTCGGTGACCCGCGGGACGGCGACTGTCTGCTCGTCGAGTGCCACGACGCACACGGCAGGCTGCTCGCGCTCCTCTCCTTCGTACCGTGGGGCAAGGACGGCATCTCCCTCGACCTGATGCGCCGCGACCGCAGCGCGCCCAACGGCGTCATGGAGTTCATGGTGGCCGAACTCTGCGCCGCCGTCGGCAAGTTGGGGGTGCACCGGGTGTCGCTGAACTTCGCCGTGTTCCGCTCGGTGTTCGCGGAGGGCGGCCGGATCGGCGCCGGTCCGGTGCTCCGGCTCTGGCGCAAGCTGCTGCTTTTCTTCTCCAAGTGGTGGCAGTTGGAGGCCCTTTACCGCTCCAACGCCAAGTACGACCCCGAGTGGTACCCGCGATTCATCTGCTACGGCGACGCGGGCTCCCTCGCCCGGATCTCGCTGGCCTCCGGCATCGCCGAGGGCTTCGTCTCCGTACCCAGCATGCGCAAGCTGTGGGGCAAGGGGCACCGGCCGTCGGCGCTCGTGCAGCCCGCCACCACCGAGGGCCTGCCGGAGATCGGTGAACTCGGCCTGGACGCACGGGAGTCGGGCCCCGCCGACCCGCACGAGGCGCTGCCCGAACAGGTCCGCGTCCGGCACCGCAAGCTGGGGCGGCTGCGGGACGAGGGCATCGACCCGTACCCGGTCGGCATCGCCCCGCGCACCCACACCCTCGCCGCGATCCGCGCCGCCCACCCCGGCCTGCCCCCGGGCACCCGCACCGGCGAACAGGTCACGGTCGCGGGCCGCGTGATGCTCGTACGGGACCTTGGCGGCGTCGCCTTCGCGGTCCTTCGCGACTGGTCGGGCGATCTGCAACTGGCGTTCACGCGCGAACACGACGCCGCGCTGCGGGAGTTCACCGCGCGCACCGACATCGGCGACCACATCAGCGCGAGCGGCGAGATCGGCACGTCCGACAAGGGGGAACTCTCCGTCTTCGTCACCGACTGGCAGCTCACCGGCAAGTGCCTGCGCCCGCTGCCCGACAAGCGCCGCGGCCTCGCCGACCCGGAGGCGAAGGTGCGCCGCCGGTACGTGGACCTGGTCGCGGACCCCGACGCCCGCGATGTCGTACGGCACCGCTCGGCGGCCGTACAGGCGCTGCGCCAGGGCCTGTTGGAGCGCGGCTACCTGGAGGTCGAGACCCCGATGCTCCAGCAGATCCACGGTGGCGCCAACGCCCGCCCCTTCACCACCCACATCAACGCCTACGACCTGGACCTGTACCTGCGCATCGCCCCCGAGCTGTACCTCAAGCGGCTCTGCGTCGGGGGTCTGGAGAAGGTGTTCGAGATGGGCCGCACCTTCCGCAACGAGGGGGTGAGCTACAAGCACAACCCCGAGTTCACGATGCTGGAGGCGTACCAGGCCTTCGCGGACTACGACGTGATGCTCGACCTCACCCGCGAACTCATCCAGGGCGCGGCGACCGCCGCGTTCGGCCGCCCGGTCGCCCACAAGCCGGACGAGCGGGGGAAGTTGGCCGAGCACGACATCTCCGGCGCCTGGCCCGTGAAGACGGTCTACGGGGCGATCTCCGAGGCCCTCGGCGAAGAGGTCACCGCCGACACGGAGCCGCCCGCGCTGTACCTGCTCTGCGACCGCGCGGGCGTCCCGTACACACCGGCGGACAGCCGTGGCGACGTCGTGCTCGAAATGTACGAACGCCTCGTCGAGGAGAAGACCCAACTCCCCACGTTCTACAAGGACTTCCCGACCGACGTGTCCCCGCTGACCCGCCAGCACCGCACCGACCCGCGGCTCGCGGAGCGCTGGGACCTGGTCGCCTTCGGTACCGAACTGGGCACCGCCTACTCGGAGTTGACCGACCCGGTGGAGCAGCGCCGCCGCCTCACCGCGCAGTCCCTGCTCGCGGCGGGCGGCGATCCGGAGGCGATGGAACTCGACGAGGACTTCCTCGACGCCCTGGAGTACGCGATGCCCCCGACGGGCGGCCTCGGTATCGGCGTCGACCGTCTCGTCATGTTCCTCACCGGCCTGACGATCCGGGAGACACTGCCGTTCCCGCTGGTGCGGCGGCGCTGAGACCTGTACGTGCCGCGTTCCCGTCCTGGGGAGTGGCTACTTGGGCGCGCCGAACGGCTCGACGCCCACGATGCGACGTACCCGCTCCGGCTCGACGACGATGCTGATGCGGCGCTCGCCGGGGATCAGCCACTCGTAGGGCGTGCCCAGGTACTTGTGGGCGAGGCGGTCCATGTCGCGGTCGGCCTGCTCGCCCTCGACGAACCGGACCACACGGCCGTGGATCTGCACCCGGTCGAAGGGGTTGGCGGTGTCCGCGTTGGAGAGGCAGATACGCGGGTCGGCGCGGAGGTTGCGCTCCTTGACGCGGCCCACGGACGTGTTGAACCAGAGGTGGTCCCCGTCCACGTCGACCCACATCGGGCTCACATGCGGGGAGCCGTCCGGGTTGGTGGACGCCACGAACCAGATGCCGGTCCCGGCGAGACGGTCCCGTACGTCCTGCGTGAGCTGGCTCATCGTTCTCCTCTTGACTGTGCTGTGGGTGGTGCTGTGCGCTGTGTTGTCGGCGGTGCTGTCGGCTGTGCGGACCGGCGGAATGATCACGGTACGTGGAGGGGCGAACTGCCATGGAAACGGGGGGTGTCGCGGCTCCAATGTCCTGTACATTTCATGATCTCCGCCACCGTGCGGACGGTGTCATGGGGAGGAAGAACGATGAGCGAACCCGTCGATCCGAGGAAGTCCTACGCGTTGGCCGCGGAGCCCACGCCGAGTGAGACGCCCGGCCCGAC
>NZ_JAAAHS010000382.1 GCF_009908195.1 Streptomyces boluensis
GTTCGCTGCCGGTGAGCGCCATGGCCACGGCGACCGAGGCCGCGAGGACGACACCCACCGCGATCCCGGCCTTGGCGGGAGCGCCCAGACCTTCCGCTGCCGCTCCGCCGGAGGCGCCACCTGTCGCCGCTGCGGCTCCGGCTCCGGCGGCGCCTGCGGCGCCGCCGCCGAGGAGGAGTCCGGCTTTGATGGAGTATCCGGTGGCGCCGAACCAGCCGATGACGGCGACCGGTACGAGTGCGGGGATGCCGCCCGCCAGTTCCTTGATCTGTCCGGCGGCGAGCCGGCATTTCGAGCAGTCTTCGAGGTGTTTGCGCAGGCCTCGTTCGGCGCGGGTGCGCAGGCGGCCACGCGCATACGCGCCGAGCCGGTCGGCGTAGCGGGCGCATTCGTCGTCGGCGGCGAGGGCGACGCTGACATGGGCTTGGAGGTAGGCCTGTTTGAGGCCTTCGCGGGCCCGACTGGCCAGCTGCGCCGTCGCGTTGGGAGAGGCGTGTCCGAAGAGTGGGGCGACTTCGCTGAGTGGGTCGTCCTCGACTTCGGTGTGCCACAGGACGGCCTGCCACTCTTCGGAGAGGCTGCGGAAGGCCTGCATGACCATGGAGCGTTCGGCTTCGTGCATGGCGACGACGTCGGCGCCGAGTTCGAGGGTGTCGTCGTCGGCGGCTTCGGTGGTGCGGGAGGCCTGGGTGGCGAACAGGGCGAAGTCGTCGACGAGTTGTTCGCGTTTGCCGGCCTTCTGCCAGTTCGCCGCGACGCGTCGTACGGAGGTGAGGAGGTAGGCGCGTACGGCGTGTTCGGGGCCGGAGCCGCCGCGTACGGCTTGCAGCATGCGGGCGAAGACTTCGGAGGTGAGGTCGTCGGCGGTGTGTCCGTCGCGGCAGCAGGTACGCGCGTAGCGCCGGACGGCTTCGGAGTGGCGGCGGTACAACGCCTCGTACGCGGAGTCGTCTCCTGTACGCATCCGCCCGATCAACTCCGGGTCGGACAGCGGCACTTCACCGGAAGCGAGCAGATCATCCGCGAGGGAACCATCCGCCAGGGAACCGTCCGCGAGGGAGGAAGGGCCGCCCTGATCCGGGACCTGAGGAGGCCGCCCGTCGGCCTCCTCGCCGCCCTCGGCGATTGCCTCGTCCCGCTCGTCAACGCTCATACCGCGCAGCCCCCGTATTTCCACTCAGATCCGAATACGGGGACAGATTCTCACGCGGGGTGCGCTCAGGTCGCCTTGACCATGTCAGCGCACTTCTCCCCGATCATCATGGTCGTGATGCACGGGTTGACCGCGGGCAGGAACGGCATGACCGAGGCGTCGGCCACCCGCAGCCCGGTGACGCCCTTGACGCGCAGCTCGGGGTCGAGCGGGGAGTCGGCGTCGCCCGCCGCGCCCATGCGGACGGTGCCCGCCGGGTGGTAGACGGTGTTGTGCGTCTGACGGATGTACGCGAACAGCTCGTCGTCGGTCGTGGCGTTCGGGCCGGGAGCGAGTTCCGCGCCCGCCCAGTCGGCCATCGGGGCCTGAGCGGCGATCTCGCGGGCGAGCCGGATCCCGTACGTCATCACGCGGATGTCGTGCTCGTGCGTGAAGTAGCGCGGGTCGACCTTCGGCTTGTCCCGGAAGTCGCGGGAGCGCAGCCGCACCGTGCCCATCGAGCGGGCCCGCGTGACGTTCGGGGTGAGGCAGAAGGCGTTGTCGGTGGTCGGATAGCCGCGCCGGTAGGTGTTCATGTCGAACGGCACCGAGCCGTAGTGGAACATCAAGTCGGGGCGATCGAGGCCCGGTTCGGTGTCCGCGAAGATGCCGATCTCCCACCACTGCGTGGACGCGGTCACCATGGGGCGCTTCGCCTCCCACATGATCACGCCCTCCGGGTGGTCCTGGAGATGGGAGCCGACGCCGGGGGAGTCCACCCGTACGTCCACGCCGCACTCCCGCAGGTGCCCCGCAGGGCCGATCCCCGACAGCATCAGGAGCTTCGGCGAGTCGATCGCCCCGCACGACACGATCACCTCGCGGCGCGCCCCGACCGTACCGGTGTGCACGGTGTCGGGCTCCAGGTACTCGACGCCCGTACACCGCTGGTTCTCGTCGAACAGCAGCCGCTTCGCCTGCAGGCCCGTGCGCACCTCGAGGTTGGGCCGCTTGCCGAGGACCGGGTGCAGATACGACACAGAGGCGGACGAACGGGTGCCGTCCGTACGGGAGTTGATCTGGAACCAGTGGGCGCCCCGCACCACCGTCTTGCCCGTGTTGAACGGGGTGGTGGGGATACCGGCCGCCGCGCACGCCTCCAACAGGGCGGATCCGCACGGGTCGTCGGGCGGCACGCTCATGATGTTCACCGGGCCCGAGCGGCCGTGGTGGTCGCCGGGCGCGTCGTTGGTCTCCAGTCGCTGGTAGAGCGGGAAGCAGTCCGCGGAACTCCAGCCCGTGCAGCCCATGGTGCCCCACTCGTCGAGGTCCTCCGCCGGAGCCCAGAAGGCGATGCACGAGTTGTGCGAGGAGCAGCCGCCGAGCACCTTGGCACGGGCGTGCCGCATGAAGCTGTTGCCGTTCTCCTGCGGTTCCACCGGGTAGTCCCAGTCGTAGCCGGACTCCAACAGGGCCATCCAGCGGGTGAGTTGGAGAATGTTGTCGTCACCCACGTCCGAAGGTCCGGCCTCGAGGACGCAGACGCTGACGGCCGGGTCCTCGGTCAGCCGCGCGGCGACGACGGCGCCTGCGGTTCCGCCGCCGACGACCACGTAGTCGAACTCGGACAGGGGGGTCTCTTCGGGCATGACGTCTCCAGGGTCAGCGTGTTCAGCGGTGGCTCAGTGGCTCAGGGGGCGAGGGGCGGTGCGGGCTCGGTGACCTCGGCGCGGTGCTCCTCCAATACGCCCGTCTTGTGCCGCTGCACGAACCAGTAGTAGGCGAATCCGCCGAGCGCGACGACGCCGATGAAGAGGAACGCGCCCCAGCGCAGATACCAGTGCTGCGCTCCGGTCGCGTTGTAGACCTCGGCGCGCGGCCAGGCCAGGTTGAGGGACATGGCCGCGCCCCAGACGACGGCGACGATGTTGATCGGCAGACCGAACCTGCCGAGCGAGAACTTGCCCTCGGCGGGCTGCCATTGACCGCGCAGCCGCTTGATCAGCATGGGCACGGTGACCATCAGATAGGCCACGTAGATCATGATGATCGCGATGCTGGTGATGACGGAGAAGATCTGCGGCTGGTTGATGTTGATCACCAGGATGACGACACCGACCACACCGATCAGCACGGCGGGGACCACGGGCGTCTGGAAGCGGGGACTGACGCGGGCGAGCATCGATCCGGCCGGCAGGTTGTTGTCCCGGGCCATCGCGAACATCAGCCGGATCCCGGCCGCCTGCACCGCCAGGACGCAGACCGTGATGGCGACGACGACGCACCACAGGAAGATCTCGCCGATGGTCGAACCGAGGGTCTCCAGGACCACGTACTGCAGTCCGCCCGAGGCCAACTCCTCGGCTGCCAGGTCCGGTACGGCAAGCAGCGCGAACAGCAGGATCAGGCCGCCGATGAGGAACGACGCGACGAGGGCGCGCAGGATCGCGCGGGGCGCGTTGCGGCTCGGGTCGTGGGACTCCTCGCCGAGGGACGACGCCGTGTCGAAGCCGTACATCACATAGGCGGAGGCCAGCGAGGCGGTGAGGAACGCTCCGAAGTACCCGAGGTTCTGGCCGCTGCCGAGTCCGTACGTCTCCGTCAGCGCGCTGCTGGGGCCGCGGGTGATGTGGGCCGCGAGGAAGACGATCAGCGCGACGGCGGCGATGAGTTCGATGAAGACGCCCGCCGAGTTGATCCGGGCCATGAGCTGCACACCGAAGGCGTTGACGAGGGTGGAGAAGAGGATGAGCACGGTGCCGAGCAGGACGGCGTTGGCCGCCGCGTCGTTCTTGCCGCTGCCGTCACCAACGAACTGGAACCAGCTGTCGATCTGCGGCAGCGTGATCTGGTACGCGAGCGCCACGGCGGACAGGGTCACCATGGTGGCCGTCATCATCATCCAGCCGCCGAGCCAGCCGACGTGCGGGCCGCCCATGCTCTTGGCCCAGTTGTAGACGGACCCCGCGACCGGATAGCGGGCGGCCAGCTCGCAGAAGCACAGGGCCACCATGAGCTGGCCCAGAAAGACCATCGGCCACGACCACCAGTACGCGGGACCGCCGAAGGCGACGCCGAAGTAGAACAACTGGAAGGTGCCGGTGAGGATCGAGATGTAGCTGATCCCGGCCGCGAAGGTGTGGAAGTTGCCCAGCGTCCGCTTGAGTTCCGGGCGGTAGCCGAGCTCGCCGAGCGCGTCGTCGTCGTGCTCGCCCTGACTCTTCTCGGGCACGTCGGGACCCTGACCGGGGGTGTCCGTACTCATTCGAACCACCTCTGCGGGGTCGCGGCGAGGTTGCGCCAGATGTGCTTGGCCTCCTGGTACTCGGCCAGGCCCGCCGGGCCCAGCTCACGGCCGAAGCCGGACTGCTTCATGCCGCCCCACTCCGCCTGCGGTACGTACGGATGGAAGTCGTTGATCCATACGGTGCCCGCACGCATCCGGGACGCCACCCGCTGGGCCTTGCCGGTGTCCTGCGACCAGACGGCGCCCGCGAGGCCGTACACGGTGTCGTTGGCGAGCGCGACCGCCTCCTCCTCGTCCCGGAACCGTTCGACGGTGAGCACCGGACCGAACGACTCGTCGGTGACCACCGACATGCCGGGGGCGCACTCGTCCAGGACCGTCGGCAGGTAGTAGTAGCCGTCCCGCAGCGCCGGATCGTCGGGCCGGGCACCGCCGCAGCGCAGCACCGCACCCTCGGCGACACCGGCCGCCACGTACGCCTCGACCTTGTCGCGGTGCGCGGCGGAGATCAGCGGACCCGTGCGGGCGTTGTCGTCGAACGGGCCGCCGAGCGGGATCCGCCGGGCGCGCTGGACCACCTCGTCCACGAAGCGGTCGTGCAGTTCGTCCTGGACCAGGAGCCGCGCCCCGGCCGAACAGACCTGCCCGGAGTGGAGGAAGATCGCCATCAGGGCGTAGTCGACGGCCGCGTCGAAGTCGGCGTCGGCGAAGACGATGTTGGGGTTCTTGCCGCCGAGTTCCAGGGCGACCTTCTTCACCGTGGGGGCCGCGGCGGCCATGATGCGGCGTCCGGTGACGAGCCCGCCGGTGAACGACACCAGGTCGACCCGCGGGTCCTCGCTGAGCGGCGCGCCCGCGGTGGGGCCCGCGCCGAGGATGAGGTTGGCGGCCCCGTCCGGCAGTCCGGCCTCGGTGAGTAGCCGCATCAGAATGATCGCGGTGTGCGGGGTCAGCTCGCTGGGCTTGAGCACGAAGGTGTTGCCGGCGCCGAGCGCGGGCGCGACCTTCCAGGCTGTCTGAAGGAGCGGATAGTTCCACGGGGTGATCAGCGCGCACACGCCGACCGGCTCGTGCACCACGCGGCTGTCGACCTCCGGGCTGCCCGCGTCGACGATCCGGTCGGTGCCGCCCGCCGCGGTCAGGTTGCCGAAGTAGCGGAAGCAGTTGGCGATGTCGTCCATGTCGTACTCGCTCTCCACGAGCCGCTTCCCGGTGTCCAGGGATTCGGCGCGGGCGAGCGCGTCCTTCTCGCGTTCGAGCAGGTCGGCGACGCGCAGCAGCAGCCGGCCGCGTTCGGCGGCCGGGGTGCCGGGCCACGGGCCCTGATCGAACGCCTCGCGGGCCGCGGCGATCGCCGCGGCGGCGTCCTTCGGTCCAGCTTCGTCGACGGTCGCGACAAGGGTGTTGTCGGCGGGACAGCGGATGTCCCGAACCTGCCCGTCCACAGCGGCGGTCCACTTACCGCCGATGAACAGTTCCGGCATGACGGCTCCTCCGGGTCGGATACACGGGGCAGATCCGGTCGAAGCACTGGATCGTCTCCGTGCACGAGTCGGCGGAACGTGCTCCCGCATCCGACGATAGGGAGAGCGGCCCGTACCCGCACCACGGGTGCGTCCATGCCGGGCCCTGTCGGACGGCGCGGCGACCCTCTTCACGCACCTGCTCCGCGCGGAACGGTCAGTGCGGCAACGTCCGGGTGAGCGCCCCGCTGCGCGCGAGGAGCAGGCAGGCCGCGCCCCGTGCGTGCTCGGTGTCCCGCCACGGCGACACCGTCACCGACAGGTCCTTGAGCGGCTCGATCACGCCCGCACCCGCCGACGCGGTGAAGGACGGGCCCAGATAGGGCCAGAGGACGTGGCTCTCGCCGATCACCTTGACCGCCTTGACTGCGAGGACGTTGACCACTCCGGCCACGCACCGGCCCAGGAGCGCACCGGCGTCCGAGAGGAGCCGGAGCACCTCCCGCTCACCGCGCTCGGCGGCGGCCACCAGGCCGGGCAGCCCGTCCTCCGGGGCGATCCTGACACCGGCACGGCGCGCCCGGTCGAGCAGGGCCGCCTGGCCGACCAGCGCCTGGAGGCAACCGCGGTTGCCGCACGTGCAGTCGGGTCCTTCGGGGTCGACGGGCAGATGGCCGAACTCGCCGGACGAGCCGTCCGCCCCGCGCTGCACCCGCCGCTCCAGAACGACGCCCATGCCCAGGCCGTCCCCGATGCCGAGGACGAGGAAGTCGTCGTGCTCGCGCCCCATGCCGAACAGCAACTCCGCGGTCGTACTGGCGCGCAGGTCGTTGTCGACGAGCACCGGCACCGGAAGCTCGCGGGACAGCTCGGCGCCGAGCGGCAGGCCGTGCCAGTTCATGATCCCGGAGAGGCGTACGACCCCGGCCTCCGGGTCGGCCATACCGGGCACCGCGAAGCCGACGCCCCGGATCGGAGTGGTGTCCCGGCGCGCGTCGATCTCGTGCCGCACGACCTCGGTCAGCAGCCGTACGGGAGCCGCCGCGACCCGCTCCGCCAGCCGGAACTCGTCCACGATCTGCCCGTCGAGCCGCACCACGGTCCCCACCAGGTGGTCCACGGCGACCCTGATACCCAGTACATGAGCGGCGTCCGACACCAACTCCAGGGGGACGCGCGGGCGTCCGGTGCCCGAGGCCCGCGGCGTCAGTTCGCGCAGGAAGCCCTCGCCGATCAGGCGCCGCGTGTGCTCGGTGACCGTCGCCGCGCCCACCCCGAGCCGGGCCGCGATCTCTGCCCGGCCGAGAGGGCCCGCCGAGCCGAGCAGCGCCAGGATCTCCGTGCGGATCAGGTCCCCGTGCGCCGGGCGTCGCGTCATCCGGTCCTCCTGCTGCAGGTGTGCGTGCCGGGTCAACTCCCGTACGGGTGCGGTGTCTAGACCTCTTGACGTCCGACCACTGTGGTTCTAGCGTCCCACTTTACTCGGGCCCGAATAAACCCGGTCCGGCACGGAGGACATTGCCCCGCCCCAATCCTTCCC
>NZ_JAAAHS010000383.1 GCF_009908195.1 Streptomyces boluensis
CATCCCCCGCAGCTCCCCGTGCACCGCGTCGTACGCCCCCCACGTGCCGTAGAACTTCGTGGCCGTGATGCACAGCGGCTTCAGGCCGGTCGTGGCGACCGCGCCCCACGTGGCGGCGGCGACGCCGGGGCAGTGTTCGGCGCGGAAGTCGTCCAGGACCACGATGCCGTCCGGGCCCAGGATGTCCCGTACCGCGAGGATGTCGCCGTGCACGTGCTCGTACAGGTGCGAGGCGTCGATGTGCGCGAAGCGGCAGCTGTCGGCGGTCACCTCGTCGGCCACCACCGAGGACGGGGCCTGCAGGATCGTCGGCAGCTCGTCGTGGAACGAGCGGTAGTTGGACTCGAAGGCGCGACGGGTCAGGGTCGCGTACGAGCGGTTCATCTCCTTGGAGTTGGGGTCGTCGGGGGCGGGGGAGTCGAACAGGTCGCAGACCGTGAAGGTCTCGGCGTCCCGCAGGTAGCTGCCCATGAAGATGGCGCTCTTGCCGAGGTAGGCGCCGAGTTCGAGGAGATCGCCGCGCTCGTCGCGGTCGCGCTGCCGGCCGAGGAACCAGTCGAACAGCAACTGGTCGGCCGGGAAGAACCAGCCCTTCACATCGGAGAGCCGCGTGGGGCGAGGGAGGGCCTCGGTGGCTGATGTGGTGCTCATGGGTTGCTCCTGTTGTCAGGTGCGTGCGATGGGCGTCTGGTGCGTGTGGGGGGTGACGGTGGGGTCTCTCGGAGACGGGTGCGGTCAGGTGTGCTCGTGGGGCCGGGGCGCGGCCTCGCCCTGGTACTGCTCGGGCACCTGCTCACCGGCGGGTGCCGCGGGCACGGGACGGCGGTCCGCGAGCGGTACGACGGACGGCAGGCCCGCGCCCTGGCCGAGGAAGACATGGCGCACCACGCGCTCCGCGGCCCGCCCGTCGTCGTGGCCGCAGAAACGGTCCCGGAACGCCGCGCGCAACTGCGCGGAGCGGGACCCCCGCCAGTGGCCGGTGGCGAAGATGTCGATCAGCTCCTCCTCGCCGCGCGCCACCGCTCCCGGCGGGAACTCCCGTACGTCGAAGTAGGTGCCGCGGGCCGCCTCGTACACCTCCCGGTCGTCGGTGTGCACCACGATCGGGCGGTCCAGGTTGGCGTAGTCGAACATCAGCGAGGAGTAGTCGGTGACCAGGACGTCGCTGGCCAGGCAGAGCGACTCGACGCTCGGGTGGTCCGACACGTCGACGAGCCGGGCCGTGTCCGAGTCGGTCAGGGGCGCCCCGTACACGTGATGGGCGCGGGTCAGGACGGTGAAGCGGGGGCCGAGGGCGCGCAGCAGCCGTTCCAGGTCGAGGGGGCGGTGCTGGGCGCGGAGGTAGTCGCGGTGGGTCGGCGCGTACAGGATCGCGACGGAGCCCTTCGGGATGCCGAGGCTCTCCCGGATCCGGGCGACGTCCTGCGAACTGGCGCGCTGGAAACGGTCGTTGCGCGGCGCCCCGTACTCCAGGGTGGTGTACGCGCCGGGGAAGACGCGCTCCCAGACGAGGGTGGAGTGGCGGTTGGCGGAGAGCACGTAGTCCCAGGTGTCGACGCGGGCGAGGAGCGCGCCGAAGTCGGTGCCGCGGGCGGCGGCCGGGCGTTCCTGGAGGTCGAGGCCCATGTGCTTGAGCGGGGTGCCGGCCTGCGTCTGGACGAAGACCTGGGAGCGGCGCTTGCGCAGCCGGGGGTCGAAGTCGGCGTTGGTGACCAGGTACTTGGAGCGGGCGAGCGCCGTCCAGTACGCGGCGCTGCCGGGGGTGATCCGTCGCGTACCGGTCGGGACGGTGTGGTGGTGGGCGGGGTCGGCGATCCAGGCGGTGCGGATGTGCGGGGCGAGCTCGCGCAGCTTCTCCTCGACCGCGCCCGGATTGCAGCCGTACCCGCGGCCCCCGTAGGCGGAGAACACGGCCCGCCCCGCGCGTACCGGGAGCCGCAGCTGGACCAGGTAGTGCAGCCGCAGCAGCCTCGCGCGCACGGCCCGCCGCACGGAGCGGGCGGCGGCGTCGAGCCGCCGGGCCGCGGTCCGGGCGAGCCGCAGGGCGCGGTACGTGCGGTGCGCGCCGAACCGCACGAGCCCTTGCCGTACCTGGTTGCGGGGCCTGCCTCGCGGGCCCGGCACGTGGTAGCGGCGGTACTGGGCGCGGGCCCGGCGCAGGAACTCGGGGCGGCTGCGGCGCGGCAGCCGGTCGCGGTTGCCGAACACGTTGGCGTAGTGGTCGACCATGCGCCGGAACAGCACCGGCCGCCACCGGTCGAGCTCCGGCCGGGCGTCGAGGAACGCGAACACCCGGTCGTACTGGTCGAACACATCGAAGTGTTTCCGGCTTGTCGTGCCGAGGATGTTGCCCTGGCGGCGCTGCCGGTAGTGCACACACACCCGGTCCAGGGTGGCGATCGTTTCCGCTGCCATCAGGACTGGATAGGTCCAGGGAGTGTCCTCGTAGTAACCGGGAGGGAACCGGAAACCCTCCCGCTCGATGAACTCCCGGCGGCACGCCTTGTTCCACACCACCATCAGAAGCTTCAACAGGCCTGGCCTGTCGGTGAGTTGGAAGGGTGCGTCGCCCTCCTCGGTGAGCTGCGCGGCATGCTGGTTCCGGACGGCCTCGCCGGTCCAGTACGTGCGCGCGTAGTCGTAGAGCAGGACGTCGGGGGAGCCCGTCTCCTTCAGCCGGTCGGCGACGGCGGCGAGGGCGCCGGGGGTGAGGGTGTCGTCGGCGTCCAGGAAGATCAGGTAGTCGCCGGTGGCGTGTTCGATACCGGCGTTACGGGCGCGGCCGAGGCCCACGTTCTCCGTGAGGTGCACCGCCCGTACGCGCGGGTCGGCGGCCGCGACCTCGTCGATGACCTCGCCCGACGCGTCCGGTGAGCAGTCGTCGACCGCGATCAGCTCCAGGTCCGTGAAGGACTGTCTCAGCACCGAGTGGAGCGATTCGTGCAGATAGGCCTGCACTTTGTATGCGGGGACGATGACACTGAACCGGGGCACTGCACATCCATGGGTCGGCGCGGGCATACTGTCCGCCAACCCCCGAAAGAGGCCTCCGGTTACGCCGAATGCGGCAAAGGGGTGAGGGCGGCCCCCGGAACTTCACGGAGTGCCGCCCTCATGAGCTACGTATTCAACTGACGTACGAATTACGGGAGTTCTATCCCGTACGGATCGCCGAAACGCGGTCCGCGCGCCGCTATTTCACCGCGCCCGCCATCACGCCGGAGACGAACTGCCGCTGGAAGGCGAAGAACACCGCCAGCGGAATGACCATCGAGATGAACGCGCCGGGCGCCAGGATGGAGACGTTGTCGCCGAAATGCCGTACCTGCTGCTGCAGGGCGACCGTGATCGGCGGGTTCTTGGAGTCGGCGAAGATCAGCGCGACCAGCATGTCGTTCCACACCCACAGGAACTGGAAGATGCCGAGCGAGGCGATGGCGGGACCGCCGAGCGGCATCACCACCCGCAGGAAAAGCCGGAGTTCACCCGCCCCGTCGAGCCGGGCGGCCTCCAGGAGTTCGCGCGGGATCTCCGCGAAGAAGTTCCGCAACAGGAAGATCGCGAACGGCAGTCCGAACGCCACATGGAAGACGATCACGCCGAGCGTGGTCTCGAAGATGCCGATCGTGCCGAACAGCTTGGACACCGGAAGCAACGCCACCTGCACCGGCACCACAAGCAGCCCCACCACCCCGAGGAACCACCAGTCGCGCCCCGGGAACTCCATCCACGCGAAGGCGTACCCGGCGAGCGAACCGATCACCACGACGAGCAGCGTCGCCGGAATCGTGATCGTCGCCGTGGAGAGCAGCGAGTTCGTGATCGTCTCGTCCTGGAGCAGGTGGGAGTAGTTCTCCAGGGTGAGCTGCGAGGGGACCGTGAACACCTTCCACCAGCCGCTCGCGCTGATGTCGGCGGGGTCGCGCAGCGAGGACAGCGCGAGCCCGATCGTCGGCACCAGCCACAGCACGCCGACGACAAGCAGGAACACCCGCAGCAGCCCGCCGCTGACGGCCCCGGTGATCCGGGCCGCGATGGACCGCTTGGCTTTCACGACACCGCCGGCCTCGCTCGTACGCCCGCCGGCCTCGCTCGTACGCCCGTCGGCGCTCATCGCCGCACCTCCTTGCGCAGTCGCCGTACGTTGACCGCCATCACCGGGATAACCAGGAGGAACAGCAGCACCGCGATGGCGCTGGCGACCCCGGAGTCGCGGTCCACGAAGGAGTTGTAGAGCTGCAGCGCGAGCACGTTCGCGTCGTCGCGGACATCGCCCGGCGCGATGATGAAGACCAGGTCGAAGATCTTCAGGACGTTGATCATCAGGGTCACCAGGACCACCGCGAGCACCGGCGCGAGCAGCGGTACGGTCACCCGGCGGAACACCTGCCACTCATTGGCGCCGTCGACCCGCGCCGCCTCCAGGAGCTCCCGGGGGACGGCCGCGAGCCCGGCCGCGATGAGCACCATGGCGAAGCCCGCCCACATCCAGACGTAGGACAGGATCACCGAGAGCGTCACGAAGTTGACGCCGAGGAACGGCACCGCCTGCTCGGAGCCCAGCCAGTCCACGCCGTTGTACGGCTCCCTGAAGTTGCTTGCCGGGAACCGGAGTTGAGCCCCGTCCGCCTTCCCGGAGAGCGTGAACGTGCCGTTCGCCGCGGCCCGTGTGGACTCGACGACCTTGCCGCCCTTGACCGCCTCGACCGTGATGCCCGGATAGCCGGACTCCGAGGTGTCCGGGGCGTTGCGCTCGCCCACGCCCTTGCCGAGCGTGAAGTCCTGCCAGGCCGTGCCGGTCACCTTGCCGGGCACGGCCGCGGCGGCCTTCGCCGGGGCCGCCTCCTGAGGCATCTGCTCCTTGGGCACCCCGAGCAGCGGCAGCGCCACCGGCACTCCGGCCTCCACCGTCGTACGGGTGACGAAGCTGCCCTTGCCGCCGGGCTTCAGCGGCGATTCCTGGCCCGGATGCGCCTTCGGGAACGCCGAGGACTCCGCGAACGTGTCGTGCACACCCACCCAGACCGCGTTCAACGCGCCCCGGTCCGGGTCCTGTTCGTACACGAGCCGGAAGATGATGCCGGCGGCGAGCATCGAGATCGCCATCGGCATGAAGACAAGCAGCTTGAACGCGGTGCCCCAGCGGATCCGCTCGGTGAGCACCGCGAAGATCAGGCCGAGCGCCGTGGAGATCGTCGGCGCGAGCACCAGCCAGATCGCGTTGTTCCTGATCGCGGTGAGGATCGTGTCGTCGGTGAACAGCTCGACGTAGTTGCCGAAGCCGGTGAAGTCGCCCGACTTGTCGAAGAAGCTGCGGTAGAGCGAGTACCCGATCGGGTAGACCACGAGCGCCCCGAGCAGCACCAGCGCGGGCAGCAGAAATGCCACCGCCATGCGCTTACGGGTGCCGGTCACGCTCTTGCGCGTCTGTGCGGCCGGGGACACCTGGGCGGCGTCCCCGGCCGTGGCCGACGTCATCGCGTCAGTCCTTGTACGCCTTGGCCGCCGCGGCCTCAAGCGCCGCCTGCGCACCCGCGACGTCCTTCGGGTTCTTCAGGAAGTCCTGCAGCACCTTCCACTCACCCTTACCGGGCGTACCGCCGAAGGCCTGCGGGGTCTGGTCGGACATGTCGAAGCGGATGTCGTCGCCCGCCGCGATCAGCGCCTTGGCGATGTCGCGCTGCACTGCGTCCGGGTACGTACCGAAGTCCAGGTTCTTGTTCGGCGAGACGAAGCCGCCCGCCTGCGCCCAGATCGCCGCCGCGTCCGGCGAGGCCAGATAGGTGAGCAGTGCCTGCGCGCCCTTGCTGTCCTTCAGCGCGACCGCCGCGTCACCGCCGACCACCGCCGGGGAGTCACCGCCGCCGACCGCCGGGAACGGGAAGACCTTCGCGTCCGTACCGACCTTCGCGTCCGTCTCCGAGATGGCGAGGGACACCATGTCGCCCTCGAAGACCATGCCCGCCTTCGGCTGGTCCCCGCCGACGAAGGTCTGCTTGACCGACTCGGGGAACTCGGTGCCGAGCGCGCCCTGCGCACCGCCCGCGACGAAGCCCTTCTTGCCGAAAAGCTCGCCGAGTGTGCTGAGCGCCTTCTTCACGGACGGGTCGGTCCACTTGATCTCGTGCTTGGCGAGCTGGTCGTACTTCTCCGGCCCGGCCTGCGACAGATAGACGTTCTCGAACCAGTCGGTGAGCGTCCACCCCTCGGCGCCGGCCACCGAGACCGGTGCGATGCCCGAGTCGTAGATGGCCTGCGACGTCTCCAGGAACGCGTCCCAGTTCTTCGGCTCCTGCCCACCCGCGTTCTTCATGACCGCGGTGTTGTACCAGACCAGCGACTTGTTGGCGGCCTTGAAGTACACGCCGTACTGCTTGCCGTCGACGGCGCCGAGTTCCTTCCAGCCGTCCGCGTAGTTCTTGTCGAGCTGCTTCTGCGCCTCCGGGCCGACCGGCTTGGCCCACTTGTTCGCCACGGCCTGCTCGATCGCGCCGACCTGCGGGAGCATCGCCACGTCCGGCGGCTCGCCACCCGCGACCTTCGACTCCAGGAAGCCGATGATCGGGTCCTGCGCGGGCACGAAGGCCACCTCGGCACCGGTCCGCTCCTCGAACTGCTCCAGGACCTCCAGGAAGACCTTGCGCTCCGCACCGCCCCAGACGGCCGCGACGGAGACCTTCTGCCCCTTCAGGTCAGGCAGTTGGACAGTGGCCTTGGGCGCCCCGCCCCCGCCGCCGTCCTTCCCTTCATCCCCCGTGTCGCCGCCACCACACCCGGCGAGCGCCAGCGCCCCCACGGCGACGAACGCCGTAGCGGCTCTACGCATCCCAACAGCCTTGCCCGTACGAAGAGTTGTACGCATCCCTGCCCCGTCCCGTCCGCACCGACGTCCAGTCCGCACAGGTCTACGCCCGCCCCGCGAGCCGGGCAAGGGTGCCGGGGCTGATCCTTCAGCGGCCTGAGCCCCCTGAGCCCCCTGAGCCCACTTGAACGCGCCGACCTCGCCGGTCCTCTCGGGCTCGTCGGCCTTCGCGGACTCGCCAGCCCGCTTAGCCTCGTCGGCCCTCTCGGACTCGTCGGTCTTCTCAGCCTCGTCGGCCCTCTCGGCCTCGCTGGTCCTCTCGGACTCGTCGGCCTTCTCGGGCTCCTCAGCCCCTCTCGGCCGAATCCAGCCCACGCCCGCGAAATTCAGCCCCACGCGCGCAAATCCCAGCCCACGCCTGCAAAATCCAGCCCACGCTCGCAAATTCCAGCCCCTCCGGCGTTTGAGGTGGGGGCACCTCCCAGCGGTAGCTGGGGGAGGGGTCCGGGGCGGAGCCCCGAAGCTGCCGCAGGCTTTCGGGA
>NZ_JAAAHS010000384.1 GCF_009908195.1 Streptomyces boluensis
CACCAGACCCATGCCGCCCGCGCCGAGCCGGGCCACCAGACGGTACGGGCCGATCCGCGTCGGGTCTTCGGTGATCAACTGTTCCACGGCAGCAAGGTAGTCGAGCGGGGCGGAGCCCCGGGGCCGAACCCCGTCCGACGGACACGTGATCCGTGCGACGCGTACCCCTCTGAGACACTGGGCGCACGATGAACGAGACACCTTTGCGCGTCCGCGCCGAGATCGATCTGGCCGCACTGCGGTCCAACGTGCGGGCCCTGCGCGCCCGCGCGCCACGCGCCGCGTTCATGGCCGTGGTGAAGGCGGACGCGTACGGACACGGGATGCTGCCCTGCGCCCGCGCCGCCCTGCGCGCGGGCGCGACCTGGCTCGGCACCGCGACCCCCGAGGAGGCGCTCGCGCTGCGCGCCGCCGGGATCGGCCTCGACGAGGCACGCGTCCTGTGCTGGCTGTGGACGCCGGGCGGGCCCTGGCGGGAGGCGATCGAGGCCGATATCGAGGTGTCGGCCGGCGCGCTGTGGGCGCTGCGCGAAGCCGCCGCCGCCGCCCGCGCCGCAGGCCGTACCGCCCGCGTCCAGCTCAAAGCCGACACCGGTCTGGGGCGCGGCGGCTGCCAGCCCGCCGACTGGCCCGAGCTGGTCGAGGAGTCCCTGAAGGCCGAGGCCGAGGGCACGGTGCGGATCACCGGCATCTGGTCGCACTACGCCTGCGCGGACGAGCCAGGCCACCCGTCGATCGCCGCCCAGTCGGCCGCCTTCGCACAGGCCGTGGCGTACGCCGAGGACGCGGGCCTGCGCCCCGACGTACGGCACATCGCCAACTCCCCGGCGACCCTGACCCTGCCGGACGCGCACTACGACCTGGTGCGCCCCGGCATCGCGATGTACGGCATCTCGCCGAGCCCCGAGCTCGGCTCGCCCGCGGACTTCGGGCTGCGCCCGGTGATGACGCTCGCCGCGTCCCTCGCCCTGGTCAAGCACGCCCCCGAGGGGCACGGCGTGAGCTACGGCCACCACTACGCGACGCCCGCCGACACCACCCTCGGCCTGGTCCCGGTCGGCTACGGCGACGGGCTGCCCCGGCACGCGTCGGGCCGCGGCCCGGTCCTGATCGGCGGCAAGGTGCGCACCGTGGCGGGGCGGATCGCGATGGACCAGTTCGTGGTCGACCTGGACGGGGACGAGCCCGCTCCCGGCGACGAGGCGCTGCTTTTCGGACCGGGCGACCGGGGCGAGCCCACCGCCGAGGACTGGGCGCAGGCCGCCGACACCATCGCGTACGAGATCGTGACGAGGATCGGATCCCGCGTCCCGCGCGTCTATGTCGACGAGTGACGACCTGAGCGAGGCGGGCGTACCGGTGACCCGAAGGTGACACGAACAGGCGGGAGCGGCAGGTGAGCGAGAACAGTACGGGGGCCGCCGTGGAAGCGGCCGTGGACGTGGTGACGTCCGCCGGGGGCACGAGCTGGCGCAGGGCCGGGCTCGCCGGCGCCGCGATAGGCGTGGTCGCCGCGGGCGCCGCCGCCGGGGTCGCCGTGGAGCGGCTGACCGTCGGCCGCGGCATGCGCAAGAAGGCCCGGCTCGCCCTGGACTCCACCGGTCCGTACGGCTCGTTGCGCGGCGAGCCCGGCCGGGCTCGGGCCGACGACGGCACCGAGCTGTACTACGAGGTCGAGGAGACCGACCCGGACCAGGACGTGGCGCCCCGGCGCCGCCGCCTCTTCGGCCGCCGGAACCCGGCACCGGTCACGGTGGTCTTCAGCCACGGCTACTGCCTGAACCAGGACTCCTGGCACTTCCAGCGCGCGGCCCTGCGCGGCGCCGTCCGCGCCGTCTACTGGGACCAGCGCAGCCACGGCCGCTCGGAGCGGGGCCGGGCGCAGGCCGAGGGCGGGGGTCCGGTCGACATCGAGCAGTTGGGCCGCGACCTCAAGGCGGTGATCGACGCGGCCGCGCCCGAGGGCCCGCTGGTCCTGGTCGGGCACTCGATGGGCGGCATGACGGTGATGGCCCTCGCCGACCAGTACCCGGAGCTGATCCGCGACCGCGTGGCCGGTGTGGCCTTCGTCGGTACGTCGTCGGGCAAGCTCGGCGAGGTCAACTACGGCCTTCCGGTGGCGGGCGTCAACGCGGTGCGGCGGGTGCTGCCCGGTGTGCTCAAGGCGCTCGGTCAGCGGGCCGACCTTGTGGAGAAGGGGCGCAGGGCGACCGCCGACCTGTTCGCGAGCGTCATCAAGCGGTACTCGTTCGCCGGCCGGGACGTCGACCCGGCGGTGGCGCGGTTCGCGGAGCGGATGATCGAGAGCACGCCGATCGATGTGGTCGCGGAGTTCTACCCGGCCTTCGCCGACCACGACAAGGCGGACGCGCTGCGGCACTTCGCGGCGCTGCCCGTACTCGTCCTGGCCGGTGACAAGGACCTGGTGACACCCAGCGAGCACAGCGAGGCCATCGCGGACCTGCTGCCGGACGCGGAGCTGGTGATCGTGCCGGACGCCGGGCACCTGGCGATGCTCGAGCACCCGGAGACGGTCACGGACCGGCTGGCCGACCTGTTGGTGCGGGCCCGGGAGCAGGCCCGCAGCACCGCCGTCTGAGCCGTCCGCAGCCGCTACCGTGGATGGCTATGGAAGCACCGAACGACTCGGCACCCGCCACCGAGGCCACCACCGCCGCCACCACCGTCCACCTCACCGTCAACTCCCCTGAGCAGATGCGGGAGTTGGGCCGTGGCCTGGCCAAGCTGCTGCGCCCCGGCGACCTCGTGATGCTCACCGGCGAGCTCGGCGCCGGCAAGACGACGCTGACCCGGGGCCTCGGCGAGGGGCTCGACGTGCGCGGCGCCGTCACCTCCCCGACCTTCGTGATCGCCCGCGTCCACCCGGCCCTCGGCGACGGTCCGCCGCTGGTGCACGTGGACGCGTACCGCCTGGGCGGCGGGCTCGACGAGATGGAGGACCTGGACCTGGACGTCTCGCTGCCGGACTCGGTGATCGTCGTCGAGTGGGGTGAGGGCAAGGTCGAGGAGCTGTCCGACGACCGCCTCCAGGTGGTCATCCACCGGGCCACCGGCGACACGGACGACGATGTGCGCCAGGTCCACCTGACCGGCCTCGGCGCCCGCTGGCGGAACGCGGACCTGGCGGCGCTCGCCGCCTGAGCGGAGCGGCTCGTAGCTTCCGCCGAGGTTCCGACAGGCTGTCGGCAACGTGTTGCGCGGTGCGCGTCCGGCGTGGTCACATGGAGACCACGGCTTGGTTAGGGTCACCTTACCAAGCCTGCCCTCAGAGCCCGGGAGGCACCATGCCGGCGTCGGATCCCCGTGAGTCCCGTGAGTCCCGTGAGTCCCGTGAGACCAAGCCGTCAGGGCCGTCGATGAGCGAGTTGCTGGCGTCGTGCGCGGCCGCGAGGGCGGTCTCGACGCCACCCGGCGCGCCCGAGCGGCGCACCGTGGAGATCCCGGAGCCGAAGCACGAGGACGACGGCCACCACGGTCACCGGAACGCTGCCTGACTCGACGCCGTACGGGACCACGCCGTACGGGAACCTACGGAACGACGACGATCTTCGTGCCGACCGTCGCGAACTCCCACATCGCATTGCCGTCGGCGCGGGTCTCGCGGATGCCGCCGGTCTGCTGCGTCGGGTCGGGCTTCGGCACGGAGCCGTCGACGGCGGCGCTGAAGCCGATCGCGACCCCGTCGACGTTGGCGAACCGTACGACGTGCTCGATCGGCACCCCGTCGGAGCCGACGACGGAACCGGAGCGGGTCGTCACCGAGTACTCACCGGGGCGCGGGTCGACCGTGGAGGGCGTGACCTCGAAGACGCGCTTCGGCTTGTTGCGCGGGCCGACCAGCCAGACGCGGTCCGAGCGCAGCGCGTACACGACCCGCTCGCCGCGGCCCGACGCGGCCGGGACCGCCTTCGGGTCGGCGTTCGCCTTCGGGGTGCGGGGAGCCGTCGACGACGCGTCCTGCTTCGGCTTGCCCAGGGTGTCCGGAACGGTCGCCGAGGCCTGGTAGGCGAGGAAGCCGACCGCGGCGAGGGCCGCCGCGGTGAGCCCGGCCACGAATCCCGAGCTGCTGCGTGCCACCGTGCTCCACCCTTCGTATATACGACTTGATGCCGATTGACGCTGACGGTAGCAGCAGGTGAAGCACTCGCCTGGGCACCGTGCCCGGGGCGCGGGGGCCGTAGGCTGTTTGCGTGCTCTTGCTAGCTCTGGATACCGCCACCCCCGCCGTCACCGTCGCCCTGCACGACGGAGAACGAGTCGTCGCCGAGTCCGCTCAGGTCGACGCGCGCAGACACGGGGAGCTGCTGCTCCCGGCCGTCGACCGGGTGCTCGCCGACGCGGGCGTGAAACTCGACGCCGTCACCGCGGTCGTCGCGGGCGTCGGCCCCGGCCCGTACACCGGCCTGCGCGTCGGCCTGATGACCGCGGAGACCTTCGGCTCGGCGCTCGGTGTGCCGGTGCACGGACTGTGCACCCTCGACGGGCTCGCGTACGCCGCCGGGATCGAGGGCGACTTCGTCGTCGCCACCGACGCCCGGCGCAAGGAGGTCTACTGGGCGCGGTACTCAGGACCGCGCACCCGGACCACAGGGCCGGCCGTCGACCGGCCCGCGGACATCGCCGAACAGCTCGCGGGCCTGCCCGCGGTGGGCGCGGGCGCGCTGCTCTACCCCGAGTCGTTCGCCGACGCGCGGGGTCCCGAGTACGTCTCGGCCGCTTCGCTCGCCGCCCTGGCCGCCGAGCGGCTCGCGGCGGGCGAGGAGCTGGAGCCGCCCCGGCCGCTGTACCTGCGCCGCCCGGACGCCCAGGTCCCCAAGAACTACAAGGTGGTCACCCCGAAGTGACCGACGTGCCTCCCGCCCCTTCCGCGTCCGCCGCCGTCCCCGCGCCCGTGCTGCGCGAGATGCGCTGGTGGGACGTCGAGTCCGTACTCGAACTGGAACGCGCGCTGTTCCCCGAGGACGCCTGGTCGCGCGGCATGTTCTGGTCCGAACTGGCGCACTCCCGCGGCCCGTTGGCGACCCGCCGCTTCGTCGTCGCGGTCGACGGTGAGCGGATCGTGGGGTACGCGGGCCTGGCCGCGGCCGGCGGGCTCGGCGACGTCCAGACCATCGCGGTGGCCCGCGAGCACTGGGGCACCGGGCTCGGCGCCGCGCTCCTGACCGAACTGCTGCGGGCCGCCACCGCCTTCGAGTGCACCGAGGTGCTCCTCGAGGTGCGCGTCGACAACACCCGCGCCCAGAAGCTGTACGAACGCTTCGGCTTCGAGCCGATCGGCTTCCGGCGCGGCTACTACCAGCCCGGGAACGTGGACGCCCTGGTGATGCGCCACGCCGACCCGGCCTCCTCCGTACCAGTGCAAGGAACCGACATCCATGGCTGACTCACGCGACGAGCCGCTCGTTCTCGGCATCGAGACCTCCTGCGACGAGACCGGCGTGGGCATCGTGCGCGGCACGACGCTGCTCGCCGACGCCATCGCCTCCAGCGTCGACGAGCACGCCCGCTTCGGCGGCGTCGTCCCCGAGGTCGCGTCCCGCGCGCACCTCGAGGCGATGGTGCCGACCATCGAGCGGGCCCTGAAGGAGGCGGGCGTCAGCGCCCGCGACCTCGACGGCATCGCGGTCACGGCCGGACCGGGCCTCGCGGGCGCCCTGCTCGTCGGCGTCTCGGCGGCGAAGGCGTACGCGTACGCGCTGGGCAAGCCGCTGTACGGCGTGAACCACCTGGCCTCGCACATCTGCGTCGACCAGCTGGAGCACGGCAAACTGCCCGAGCCGACGATGGCGCTGCTCGTCTCCGGCGGCCACTCCTCGCTGCTGCTCTCCTCCGACATCACCTCGGACGTACGGCCGATGGGCGCGACCATCGACGACGCGGCGGGCGAGGCCTTCGACAAGATCGCCCGCGTACTGAACCTCGGCTTCCCCGGCGGCCCGGTCATCGACCGGTACGCGCGCGAGGGCGACCCGAACGCGATCACCTTCCCGCGCGGCCTGACCGGCCCCCGCGACCCCGCGTACGACTTCTCCTTCTCCGGCCTCAAGACCTCCGTGGCCCGCTGGATCGAGGCGAAGCGGAACGCGGGCGAGGACGTTCCGGTACGTGACGTGTCCGCGTCCTTCCAGGAGGCCGTCGTCGACGTGCTGACCCGCAAGGCCGTCCGGGCCTGCAAGGACGAGGGCGTCGACCACCTGATGATCGGCGGCGGTGTGGCCGCCAACTCGCGGCTGCGCGCGCTCGCCCAGGAGCGGTGCGAGGCGGCCGGTATCCGGCTTCGGGTGCCGCGCCCCAAGCTGTGCACGGACAACGGCGCGATGGTCGCGGCCCTCGGCGCCGAGATGGTCGCCCGCAACCGCGCCGCGTCCGACTGGGACCTGTCGGCGGACTCGTCGCTCCCGGTGACGGACCCGCACGTGCCGGGCCAGGCGCACACCCAAGCTCACGCCCACTCGCACGACCACGTGCACGAGGTCAGCAAGGACAACCTGTACTCATGACCGTCGCGCTGATGTGGGAGGCCCGTGCCGTCGAGGGGCGGGGCGGCGAGCTCCTGGAGTGGGCCCGCGCCCAGTGGCTGGCGTCCGACCCGCTGCGCCGTGAGACGTTCGCGGCGCGCGGCGACCGGGTCCTCGTCATCACCTGGTGGGACGCGGTCCTCGACGACGACCTGCCCGAACTGCCGGATCCGGACGCCGCGCTGGTGACCCGGCCCGTGCACCGGTGGCGGTTCGAGTCGCTCGGGACCGCTTGAGAATCGCTCGAAGATTCTTTTAGCGGGGTGTCTATTCCCGCCCGGTCTGTTCGACGCTTGGGTGAGAGGCGAGGGAGAGGCCCCCGCCCGGCGGCGGAGAAGGCTCCGCCGCACGACCACAGGAGTTCGCATGCCGCGCTTTCTGACGCTCATCCGCATCGACGAGAAGAACGCGCCCTCCACCCAGAGCCCGGAGATGGAAGAGCGTATGGGCAAGCTCTTCGAGGAGATCACCAAGGCCGGCGTCATCCTCGACATGGGCGGTCTGCAGCCCACGTCCGACGGCACCCGGGTGCACTGGCAGGACGGCAAGCTCTCGTACACCGACGGACCGTTCGCCGAGGCCAAGGAAGTCATCGGCGGCTACACGATCTGGCAGTGCAAGGACAAGGCCGAGGTGCTCGAGTGGACGAAGCGCTTCGTCCAGGTGCACGACGAGGACTGGACGGTCACCGTCGAGGTCCGCCAGATCCAGGAGTGACGTCACGCTGCCCGGGTGCTTGGATGGGTGGCCGTGACGGACGAACACGACGTCGAAGCAACGGCCACCCC
>NZ_JAAAHS010000385.1 GCF_009908195.1 Streptomyces boluensis
CGCCTGAACACACCAGAAAGCCCTGCGCCCCCGCACCGCTCCAAGAGCGACACGAGGGCACAGGGCCTACGACGAACCAACCCGGAAAACCCGGAGAACGAGAACTACTCCTCGCCCTCCTCCTCATCCGACGGCGCATCCGTGGGCGCGGACGCGGCACCGTCCGCCTCCAGCAGCCGAGCCAGCTGCCGGCCCACGATCCGCTTGAACTTCCGCTGCTGCGGCCGCGTACGATCCAGCACCGCGACCTCCAGACGCTCAGCGGGAATCTCCCGCTCCCCGCCGTTCGGCTCCCGCGACAACGCCTGCACAGCGAGCTTCAAAGCCGCCGCCAGACTCATCCCGTCCTCATGGCGCTGATCCAGATAACCGCTGATCTGCTCGGCATTACCACCCACCGCGACCGACCCGTGCTCATCCACGATCGAACCGTCATGCGGCAAGCGATAAATCTGGTCACCCTCGGGCGTCTCCCCGACCTCGGCGACCACCAACTCCACCTCGTACGGCTTCTCCGCCGCACTCGAGAAAATCGTGCCCAAAGTCTGCGCATACACGTTCGCCAGACCACGAGCCGTCACATCGTCACGGTCGTACGTGTAACCCCGCAGATCGGCATAACGCACCCCGCCGATACGCAAGTTCTCGTACTCGTTGTACTTACCGGCCGCGGCGAAACCGATCCGGTCATAGATCTCGCTGAACTTGTGCAGCGCACGGGACGGGTTCTCGCCGACGAACACAATGCCGTCGGCATACTGCAGCACAACCAGGCTGCGACCACGGGCAATACCTTTACGGGCGTACTCCGCCCGGTCGGCCATCGCCTGCTGGGGTGAGACATAGAACGGCGTCGACACCGGCTATCCGTCCCTTTCTGTCAGTGACTGGACGATCATTCCGCAACCGCCTCAGAGAAGCGCGGCCCGCGGGCCGTCGGGCTGCTCGAGACGCCGCTCCAGGATCGAGCGGGCGATCTCCGAGGCCTCGTCATCGGTCAGCCTGCGGAAACCCTCATCCGAAATGACGGTCACGATCGGATAGATCCGGCGGGCCACATCCGGACCACCGGTCGCGGAGTCGTCGTCCGCCGCGTCGTACAGCGCCTGCACCACGAGCGTGGTGGCCTGCTCCTCCGTCAGATCATCCCGGTAGAGCTTCTTCATCGACCCACGGGCGAAGATCGAACCCGAACCCGTGGCGGCATAACCATGCTCCTCGGAACGGCCACCCGTCACGTCGTACGAGAAGATCCGACCCCGCTCACGATCCAGGTCGTACCCCGCGAACAACGGCACCACGGCCAGCCCCTGCATCGCCATGCCGAGGTTGGAACGGATCATCGTCGAGAGCCGGTTCGCCTTGCCCTCCAGCGACAGCGTCGCACCCTCGACCTTCTCGAAGTGCTCCAGCTCCAACTGGAACAACTTCACCATCTCCACGGCCAGACCGGCCGTACCGGCGATACCCACCGCCGAGTGCTCATCCGCCGGGAACACCTTCTCGATGTCCCGCTGCGCGATCATGTTCCCCATCGTCGCCCGCCGGTCACCGGCCAGCACCACACCACCCGGGAACGTCGCGGCCACGATCGTGGTGCCGTGCGGCGCCTCGATCACGCCCTTGACAGGCGGCAGTTGACGATTGCCGGGCAGCAACTCCGGCTGCTGCGCCGAGAGAAAGTCCACGAAGGACGAGGACCCAGGCGTCAGGAAGGCAGCTGGTAGACGCCCGGTGCTACGAGGATTGGCTTCCACGAGTTTCCTTCCAGGTAAGCGGCGGCCCGCCTCATGGCGTCCGGTCGATCCTTGAACTGGCCCAACCCCGCGTTGCAGCTGAAGCACAGCACGCCACGGACCCTACCCGTCTCGTGACAGTGATCAACATGTTCCGCGGGAGCCGTGAGACAGATGCAACACACGCCCATCTGCTGGGCTTTGAGGTCATCCAACTCATGAGGCGTCAGGCCGTACTTGCGCTTGAAGTAGCTGATCCGATTCCGCTCCGCGCGGCACTCGCGGCAGTAACTTGCCCAGCCATCGGACGAGGACTTGTTGCGCTCCCAACCGGAATGCGGCTTGACCTCGCCACAGTCCGGGCAACGCTTGTGCCCCCTCGGAACGGGCACCCGGATCCGCACCGACATCCCCTTGGCCTCCTGGCGCTGCCGGTAGTACTCGGCTGCGCACTCCCGGCAATACGCCTGGAGGCCATCCTTCATGGATCTGTTGCCCGCAAACGCATCGCGCGGCAGGGACCGCCCGCACCGCGAGCAACGCTTCGATCCATCCATCTCAGACATCGATCAACCTTCGATTCGAAGGAAGAATCACTCTCCACCCTTCTGAACGAAGGACCTCACGAAATCCTCGGCGTTCTCTTCCAGGACATCGTCGATCTCGTCCAGAACCGAGTCGACATCGTCGCTCAGCTTCTCCTGGCGCTCCTTGAGGTCCTCCGAGGCCTCGGCGTCCTGCGCCTGCTCCTCGACCTCCTCGGTGGAACGTGTCGCCTTCTGCTGTCCGCCGCCAGTGTCCTTGGTCGCCATCTGACTCACCCCGCTCGGTGTCGACGTTCGACGTTCTTGATCAGACCCTACGGTCTGGGTCCGACATTGGCCCCGCACTTCATCCAAAGCGCGGGACCCACCCCAGTGATTCCCTGCCTGCGCGCTTTCAGCCGCAGATCAGTTGCCGGAAAGGACCCGGACCAGGTCCTCGGCGGTCCTGCACCGGTCCAGCAGTTCCTTGACGTGGTTCCGCGTGCCGCGAAGGGGCTCCAGGGTGGGGACGCGCTGGAGCGAGTCACGGCCCGGCAGGTCGAAGATGACCGAGTCCCAGGAGGCCGCCGCGACGTCGTCCGCGTACTGCTCCAGGCAGCGGCCGCGGAAGTAGGCGCGAGTGTCCTCCGGAGGCTTGCTCTCGGCGCGCTGTACGTCGGCCTCATCGAGGAGGCGCTTCATCTTGCCGCGGGCCGCGAGACGGTTGTAGAGGCCCTTCTCGGGGCGTACGTCGGCGTACTGGAGGTCGACGAGGTGGAGCCGGGCGGCGTCCCAGTCGAGGTTGTCGCGCCGGCGGTAGCCCTCCATGAGTTCCCGTTTGGCGATCCAGTCGAGTTCGCCGGAGAGGCTCATGGGGTCGGTCTCGAGGCGGGTGAGGACGTCTTCCCAGCGGGTGAGTACGTCCTTGGTCTGCTCGTCGGCGTCGGAGCCGTACCGTTCCTCGACGTATTTGCGGGCCAGCTCGAAGTACTCCATCTGGAGCTGGACCGCGGTGAGTGTGCGGCCGCTGCGCAGCGTGACGAGGTGCTTGAGGGTGGGGTCGTGGGAGACCTGGTGGAGGGTGCGTACGGGCTGGTCGACGGCGAGGTCCACGGCGATGAAGTTGTCCTCGATCATGGAGAGGACGAGGGCGGTGGTGCCCAGCTTCAGGTAGGTGGAGATCTCGGAGAGGTTGGCGTCGCCGATGATGACGTGGAGGCGGCGGTACTTCTCGGCGTCGGAGTGCGGCTCGTCCCGGGTGTTGATGATGGGCCGCTTGAGGGTGGTCTCCAGGCCGACCTCGACCTCGAAGTAGTCGGAGCGCTGGCTGATCTGGAAGCCGTGTTCGTGGCCGTCCTGGCCGATGCCGACGCGTCCGGCGCCGGTGACGACCTGGCGGGAGACGAAGAACGGGGTGAGGTGGCGCACGATGTCGGAGAAGGGGGTTTCCCGCTTCATCAGGTAGTTCTCGTGCGTGCCGTAGGAGGCGCCCTTGTTGTCGGTGTTGTTCTTGTAGAGGTGGATGGGCTGGGCGCCTGGGAGCTGGGCGGCTCGTTCGGCGGCTTCGGCCATGATGCGTTCGCCGGCCTTGTCCCAGAGGACGGCGTCACGCGGGTTGGTGACCTCGGGTGAGCTGTACTCGGGGTGTGCGTGATCGACGTACAGGCGGGCGCCGTTGGTGAGGATCACGTTGGCGAGGCCGATGTCCTCGTCGGTGAGCTGGCTGGAGTCCGCTGATTCGCGGGCGAGGTCGAAGCCCCGTGCGTCGCGCAGCGGATTCTCCTCCTCGAAGTCCCAGCGGGCGCGTCGTGCCCGGTGCATCGCCGCCGCGTAGGCGTTGACGATCTGGGATGAGGTGAGCATGGCATTGGCGTTGGGGTGTCCGGGGACGGAGATGCCGTACTCCGTCTCGATGCCCATTACTCGCCGTACGGTCATGCGGCCCTCCTTGCCCGGCGGCGCTCCCCTGTGGGAACGGCGCTCAAGTACCGCTGGGTCTCCGGTGCGTGTGCGGTGCCCGTCCCCGCACTGCGCGATTCGGCGGTACGGATGAGCCTAGAACGCCTTTGCGCTGGTGGGGAGATCAATTCAGTCATTGCTCGTGCGTGGTCGGTGTCCTGGAAAACAGTCGGCTGCGGGTACCCCCGTGATGGGCACCCGCAGCCGCCCTGCTCTTTTACAGGTACTGTCCGGTGTTTGCCACCGTGTCGATGGAGCGTCCGGTGTCTGCGCCCTGTTTTCCGGTGACGAGGGTGCGGATGTACACGATCCGTTCGCCCTTCTTTCCGGAGATGCGGGCCCAGTCGTCGGGGTTGGTGGTGTTGGGAAGGTCCTCGTTCTCCTTGAATTCGTCTACGCACGCCTGGAGGAGGTGCGCGACGCGGAGGCCCTTCTGGTTCTGTTCGAGGAAGGCCTTGATGGCCATCTTCTTGGCGCGGCCGACGATGTTTTCGATCATGGCGCCGGAGTTGAAGTCCTTGAAGTAGAGGACTTCCTTGTCGCCGTTGGCGTACGTGACTTCGAGGAAGCGGTTCTCCTCGGATTCGGCGTACATGTGCTCGACGACGGACTGGATCATGGCGACTGCGGTGGCGTCGCGGTCTCCGGTGTGTTCGGCGAGGTCTTCGGCGTGCAGGGGCAGCGTGGACTTCAGGTACTTGGCGAAGATGTCCTTGGCTGCTTCTGCGTCCGGGCGCTCGATCTTGATTTTCACGTCGAGTCGGCCGGGGCGCAGGATGGCGGGGTCGATCATGTCCTCGCGGTTCGAGGCGCCGATGACCACGACGTTCTGCAGGCCTTCCACGCCGTCGATCTCGGCGAGCAGCTGGGGGACGATGGTGTTTTCCACGTCGGAGCTGACGCCGGATCCGCGGGTGCGGAAGAGGGATTCCATCTCGTCGAAGAAGACGATGACGGGGGTGCCTTCGCTGGCTTTCTCGCGGGCACGTTGGAAGACGAGGCGGATCTGCCGCTCGGTCTCGCCGACGTACTTGTTGAGGAGTTCGGGTCCCTTGATGTTGAGGAAGAAGCTCTTGCCGGCGGCTTGGCCGGTGACTTCCGCGACCTTCTTGGCAAGGGAGTTGGCGACGGCTTTGGCGATGAGTGTCTTGCCGCAGCCGGGCGGGCCGTAGAGCAGTACGCCCTTGGGGGGCCGCAGTTCGTGCTCTTTGAAGAGGTCGGGGTAGAGGTAGGGGAGTTCGACCGCGTCCCGGATCAGTTCGATCTGGTTGCCCAGGCCGCCGATCTGTTCGTAGCCGATGTCCGGGACCTCTTCGAGGACGAGCTCTTCGACTTCGCTCTTGGGTACGACTTCGTAGACGTATCCGGAGCGGGGTTCGAGCAGGAGTGCGTCGCCGGGCCGGATGGTGATGTCAAGGAGGGGCTCGGCGAGGCGGACGACGCGTTCTTCATCGGTGTGGCCGACTACGAGGGCGCGTTCGCCGTCCTCGAGGATTTCCTTGAGGGTGACGATGTCTCCGGCGCGCTCGTATTCCATGGCCTCGACCACGTTGAGCGCTTCGTTGAGCATCAGTTCCTGGCCGCGCCTGAGCTCGTCGAGTTCGACGCTGGGGCTGACGTTCACGCGGAGTTTGCGGCCGCCTGTGAAGATGTCGCAGGTGCCGTCTTCGTTGGCTTGCAGGAAGACGCCGAAGCCTGCGGGTGGCTGTGCGAGCCGGTCGACTTCTTCTTTGAGGGCCACGATCTGGTCGCGGGCCTCACGGAGTGTGTTCGCGAGCCGTTCGTTCTGGGCGGAGACTCCGGCCAGATTTGTCTGCAGCTCGACGATCCGCTCTTCGAGAATTCTCGTGTGCCGCGGAGAGTCGGCGAGCTTACGTCGCAGGACGGCGATCTCCTGCTCGAGATAGGCAATCTGACCGGCGGGGTCGTCGGACCCTCGACCCGGGCGGATGCCGCGGTTCATGTCGTCGTCGTGGGCTGCCACGGTCCTCACCTCCTCCAAGGGGAGCTGGACGCTTCCTGACCCTACCTGGGCCGGTAGGGATTGAAACCCCTAGATCACAAAGAGGTCGGGGTGTGTCCGATCTTCACCCTTGCGTACTCCCTCACGCCAGGTGAATACCCACGGAACAACATCGAAAAGCGAGCGGTTGTAGGGTCGGAACGTTCAACACCCGTCAGGGCGGGCCCGACTTGCCAGTTGCGGGCCGCTTGTTCGGGGCGGTTCGGCGGAGGGCGATCGAGGGTCATGACGGTGCGGCACGAGGGCGGGGCGACGGCTGTCGATGCGGAGCTCGAGGTGTGGATCGACCAGGATCTGTGCACCGGGGACGGGATCTGCGCGCAGTACGCGCCGGAGGTCTTCGAGCTGGACATCGACGGTCTCGCGTATGTGAAGAGTGCCGACGACGAGTTGCTGCAGGCTCCGGGGGCTACGACGCGGGTGCCGCTGCCGTTGCTCGCGGATGTCGCCGATTCGGCGAAGGAGTGCCCGGGTGACTGCATTCATGTACGGCGTGTGACGGACCGTGTCGAGGTGTACGGGCCGGACGCGGAGTAGCGGCCCGTACACCCTGTGTGGTGGTCAGATGCTTTTGGCGGCGGGTTGTTCGGAGCGTACGAACGACCCGTCCTGCCATTGCCACTTGGCGTTGTCCTCGGTGTCCGGGCAGCAGCTCGGGACGTCGGGTGAGGAGTAGCCGAGGAGGGTGGCGGTCACGGCGCCGTCGCGGACGGCGAAGTCGGTGACGCTGAGCCGGTCCTTGGGGTCGACGAGGGTGGCGACGACGCGGGGTTTGCCCTGGGCGGGTTGTGCGATGACGTAGACGCCGCTGGGCGGGGTGCCGGAGCCAGAGGCGCAGCGTACGACTGCGACGGTTTCCGGGTTGCCGTCGGCGTCGAGGTCGCCGGTGGCTTTTTTCTGGACCTGGGGGGCGGTGACGCCGCACTGCAGGGGGTAGTCG
>NZ_JAAAHS010000386.1 GCF_009908195.1 Streptomyces boluensis
ACCCCGGCCACCTCGGCCACCCGTCCCCTCCCGCACGACCACGGTTCCGTCGCCCCGCACCCGTACGGGCGGCGGAACCGTCACATGTCCCGGCGCCCCGCGCGTCACATCTCCCCGGCGCCCCGCACGTACGAGCCGCCGAGCCCCTGCCGGTCCGGGACCGACGCCACGCGGCTGAGCAGCGGGTCGGTCAGCGTCGCGGCGGCAAGGCGGTCGAGGGCGGCTCGCCGCTCCTCCACAACCGCCCGCCGTTCAGCGGGAGTTACCGCCAGAACCCGGTCGAGCAGCATGCGCAGCCGCCGTACGACCTGGGGGTTCAAGGCCCCGTACTGGACCGACTCGTCAAGCGCCAGCGAGACGAGGTCGTCCCAGTGCGGCGCGGGGCACAGGACCCGGGGCCGTCCCGTGTCGTCGGCAAGGCGTACGGGTCCCAGCGGGCGGGCGGCCAGGCGAAGCAGCGCGTCCTCGATCTGGTCGAGGGCCTGGACCGCGGTCGTGGGGTCGTTGATCGCGGGTGACAGGGCGCGGATCGCGATGTCGACGAGCAGGCGCAGCCCGTAGGCGGCGTCCTGCTCCACGGTGCGGCTGGGCCCGTACCGTACGCAGGCGGCGAAGCGGCGTACCGTACGCGCGTCCAGCGGGTGGGAAGAACCGGCGGGCTCGACGGACGCCACCGCCTCGCCCGTGCCGACGAAGTCCCCCACGGCGCGCAGGAGTTGGATGTGTACGTCGTGGCGGGCGGCGAGTTGGGTGAGGCGGCGTTCGTCGAGGGCGAGGAGCACGGACGGCTCGCCCTGGCGTGCCAGCACCACTGCCTCGCGCCCCGTACGCGAAGGCGGGCCGGGATCCGCTGGCGGAGGCGACGGACTGTCGGGCAGGGGCGTCGTCTGCTCGATGACGGTGCGCAGCCGGTCGCCGACGGCGCGGGCGAGGCCGCCGCCGGTGACCGCGTGCCGGAGCGAGCCGAGGAGGTACAGGACGGCGACGGCGTCACACAGGACGAGCCCGATGGCGAAGGTCACCGTCAGCCGGGGCACGTCGTCGCCGCGGACATGGCTCAGCGCCACGAGCGCGTACAGGGCAGTGCCGATGAGCAGGCCGAACAGCACCAGGTACCGGCTGAAGTGGCCGAGGGCGGAGACCAGTCGGGGCGACATGGACTGCACGGTCTGTACGACGAGGGTGATGGCCGTGACGACGAAGCCGGCCAGCGTGATCATGCTGCCCGCGATCGCGGCGAGGGTCGCCTGCGCGGTGGACGCGTCGAAGCTGAGGCCTGACACCGGCAGGTGCCGTTCCCAGCGCGGCACCAGCCAGCCGAGGATCGCCCCGGCGCCGACGAGGATCAGCGCGACGCCCTGGCTGCGTACCCGGCGCCCGCGCTGGCTGCCTCCGCTCGGGTTCGGGGGGCGGCTGCGGGCCTGCGTGTTCATCGGCCTCCTCATCGGCCCCGTCGTCGGCGGGTCGGCCGGGGCCGGGATGTCGAGCGTCGAACGTGTGCGGCGCTCGGGCCACCCGCCGTGGACCACTCGTGTGACCCGCACAGGCCGACGAGCAGGCCGACGAGCAGGCCGACGAGCAGGCCACAGCCTCCCGTACCGCACCGGGAACGCGCGTCGCCCGAACAGCCCCCACCTGGTGGTCGCCCCATCGGGCCGGGGCGAGGCTGGCACTGGCCGTGCCGGACAGGCGCGGCCTTGTGCCGCCTGCGTGAGGGAGTGCCGAGAATGCCGCAGAACAGCGACTCCAAGCCCGTCGAACCGGCCGTCCTGGAGTCGAACTCCGCCGTCCTGCGGCGCTTCCCCTTCGACGACGAGCGGGACTTCGAGGACGCGCGGCGCGGGTTCATGGGCACCGCCGACGACCCCCTCGTCAAGGACGCCGCGGGGCGCGTGGTGTGGGACCTGGAGGCGTACGGGTTCCTCGCGCGGGACTGCCCGGACACGGCCAACCCGAGCCTGTGGCGGCAGAGTCGGCTCTGCTGCGACCACGGCCTCTTCGAGGTCACGGCGGGCATCTACCAGGTGCGCGGCTTCGACCTGTCGAACATGACGCTCGTCGAGGGCGAGCGCGGCGTCTTCGTCATCGACCCGCTGCTCTGCGCCGAGACGGCCGCCGCGGGCCTCGCCCTGTACCGGAGCCACCGCGGCGACCGGCCCGTCACCGGCGTGCTCTACACCCACAGTCACGTCGACCATTTCGGCGGTGTGCGGGGCGTGTTGACCGACGCGGACGTGGCCGCCGGGGTGCCCGTCCTTGCTCCCCAGGGCTTCCTGGAGCATGCCGTGAGCGAGAACGTGTACGCCGGTACGGCCATGGGCCGCCGCGCCGCGTTCATGTACGGGGCGGCGCTGCCGAAGGGCGAGCGCGGGCAGATCGGCGCGGGCCTCGGCCAGACCACCTCGACCGGGAACATCGGGCTGATCCCGCCCACCCTGGACATCACCCGCACCGGGCAGACGGAGACCGTCGACGGCGTCCGGATGGTCTTCCAGCTCACCCCCGGCACCGAGGCACCGGCGGAGCTGAACATCCACTTCCCCGACCACGCCGCGCTGTGCATGGCCGAGAACGCCACGCACAACCTGCACAACCTGCTGACCCTGCGCGGCGCCCAGGTCCGCGACCCGCGCGAGTGGGCCCGGTATCTCACCGAGGCCGTCGACCTCTTCGCGGGCGCGTCCGACCTGGCGTTCGCCTCGCACCACTGGCCGGTCTGGGGCCAGGAGCGGCTGATCGGGTTCCTGTCCGAACAGCGCGATCTGTACGCGTATCTGCACGACCAGACGCTGCGGATGCTCAACCAGGGCCTCACAGCGGCGGAGGTCGCCGAGGAGATGGTGATGCCCCCGGCCCTGGAGCGGGCCTGGCACACCCACGGCTACTACGGCTCGGTGAGCCACAACAGCAAGGCCGTCTACCAGCGCTACCTGGGCTGGTTCGACGGCAACCCGGCCCATCTGTGGGAGCATCCGCCGACCGAATCGGCGCGCAGATACGTGGAGTTCATGGGCGGCGCCGACGAAGTGCTCCGGCGGGCGCGTGAGTCCTTCGCCGAGGGCGACTTCCGCTGGGTGGTGCAGGTCGTCAACCACGTGGTGTTCGCCGAACCCGGGCACGCCGAGGCCCGCGCCCTCCAGGCCGACGCCCTCGAACAGCTCGGCTACGGCAGCGAGAACGGCACCTGGCGCAACTTCTTCCTCATGGGCGCCCTGGAGTTGCGCCACGGCTCGGTCGGTACGCCCACCTCCACGGTCGCCCCGGACCTGCTTGCCGCGCTGACCCTCGACCAGCTGTTCGACGCGCTGTCGATCCGGGTGGACGGGCCGCGCAGTTGGGACGCGGACATCACGGTGCGGTGGAACCTGACCGACGGCGATCCGGTCACGCTGCGGCTGCGCAACGGTGTGCTCACCCATGTCACGGGTTCCGGCCCCGCCGCGGCCGAGCCGGAGCTTCAACTCACCCTGACCGAAGCGGAGTTGCGTTCCGTGCTACTCGGGACGGACTCCCCCGCCGAGCTCGCGGCGCGGCCCGGCGTGAAGGTGGTCGGCGACCTGGGCAGGCTCGCCGAACTCCTCGGCTTCCTCAGCGAACCCGACCCGGACTTCGCCATGGTCACCCCCTGAGCCGCCCATGACCCATCCAGGCACCCTCGTACTGATCATGGCGGCCGCCGTGCTCGCGCCTCTCCTCACCGAGGGCGTGGCCCGGCGACTGCGGGTTCCGCTGGTCATCTTCGAGATCGGCCTCGGCATCGTCATCGGCCCTGACGTACTCGGCCTCGCCCACCCCGACGAGGTCATCAGCACCTTGTCCGACCTGGGCCTGGCCATGCTGATCTTCCTCGCCGGGTACGAGATCGACTTCTCGGCGATCCGTGGCGGGACGATGCGGCGCGCGCTCTGGGCGTGGCTGCTCTCGCTCGCGGCCGGCATCGGGATCGCCCTGCTGATCAGCGGCGGCGCGATGTTCACGGCCTTCGTCATCGGCACCGCCCTGACCAGCACGGCCCTCGGTACGGTGCTGCCGATGCTCCGCGACAGCGGGGAACTGCGCGGCCCCTTCGGCACGGTGATGTCGGCGTTCGGAGCGGTCGGCGAGTTCGGCCCGGTGGTCGCGATGGCGCTGCTGCTCAGCGGCCGCAAGCCCGCGGAGTCCGCCGTCCTGTTGATCGCGTTCGCCGCGATCACGGCCGGCGCGGTGTTCTGGGCGTCCCGCCCACGACCGGAGTGGTTCGCCCGGCTGACCGAGAAGACCCTGCACAGCAGCGGCCAGTTCGCGGTCCGGTTCGTCATGCTGCTGCTCGCCGCGATGCTGGGCCTGGCCGAGGTGTTCGGCCTCGACATCCTGCTCGGCGCGTTCGCGGCGGGTGTGCTGACCCGGCTTGTGCTGCGCGGTACGGCGCCGGAGCACGGCGAGGAGGTCTTCGGCCGGGTCGAGGCGCTCGGCTTCGGCTTCCTCGTACCCCTCTTCTACATCGTCACGGGCATCGAGTTCGACCTGCACTCGCTGCTGAGCGGCGGGCGCGCGCTGGTGCTGCTCCCGGTGTTCCTGCTGCTGTTCCTGCTGGTGCGGGGCGGGCCCGTCTATCTGTTCGCGCCTCCCGGCCTCGCGCCTGGCGACCGGGCGGCGCTCACACTGTTCGCCTCGACGTGTCTGCCCCTGGTGGTGGCGATCACCACGATCGGCCTGGACCAGAAGGTGCTCGGCGCCGACGAGGCCGCCGCCATGGTGGGGGCGGCGATGCTCTCGGTGCTGATCCTGCCGCTGCTCGCGGCGCGGTGCCGTGGCGGCCGGGGCGCGAAGGGCTCGGCGTCGCTCGCGTCGACGGAGTCCGAGGCCTGGTGACGGCCGTCAGCCGCAGCCGTCAGCCACCGCGCTCCTTGCGCTCCGGGTGCTCCTTGCGTGTCTTCTCCTCGGCGTGCACGCGTACACGGCGGCTCAGCGCGGTCGCCGCGGCGGTCAGGAACACGACGCTGTACAGGATCTGCACGATCGCGACGAGCCGCGCGGTCTGGCCGAGCGGTGCGATGTCCCCGTAGCCGACGGTGGCCACCGACACCAAGGTGAAGTAGAGGGCGTCGACGCGCGTGCTGAGCCCGATGAGCTGGCCCGGCTCGTGCGCGAGCGCGTAGTACGCGGCGGCGAAGACCAGTACGGACTCCGCCATCAGGACGGCGATGACGAGCCCGGACCGGGGGTCCGGCAGGTCGAGTACGACATCGCGGATCTGCCGCAGGATCAGTACGGCGATGCATGTGAGCGCGAGCAGGAACAGGGTCCAGCTCAACCCGGGCTGGTCCGGGCCGAGACGGTCGAGCGGGAGCAGGAAGTAGCCCGTGACCAGGGCCGTCACCAGAATCACGGCGGTGACGGGCCGTCGCGGATGTAGCCGCAGCCCGATGCGCTTGCCGGGGCGGTCCGTTCCGTCGGGTACCTCTGGACGTCTCACCTCATAATTCTTGGCTCCCGCTCGCGGTCGCGCACGTCGTGGCGGCGCCACCGCACCACACGGCGGCGCGTCAGCCCGTAGCCCCCGGCGCACGCGCGATGACGGCCGCGAGGTCGACGCCGGTGGGGAGGGTGCCGAAGGTGGCGCCCTGCCCGTCGAGGCGGGACGCGCAGTACGCGTCGGCGACGGCGCCCGGGGCGTGACGTACGAGCAGGGCGCCCTGGAGGACGAGGGCCATGCGTTCGACGAGGCCGCGGGCGCGGAGTTCGGCGTCCTCGGTGCGCTGGAGCTCGGCGCGCAGGGACCGCCAGGCCGCGTCGAGGCGCGGGTCGGCGCCGAGTGCGGCCTCGACCTCGGCGGTGTAGGCGTGCAGGCTCTCGGGTTCGCGGGCGAGGGCGCGCAGCACGTCGAGGGCGTTGACGTTGCCCGAGCCCTCCCAGATCCCGTTGAGCGGCGCCTCGCGGTACAGGCGCGGCATGCCGGACGCCTCGTCGTAGCCGTTGCCGCCGAGGCACTCCAGGGCTTCGGCGACCGCGACGGGCTGGCGCTTGCACACCCAGTACTTGCCGACGGCGGTGGCCAGGCGCAGGAAGGCACGTTCGCCGGAGTCGCCGTGCCGGGCCCGGTCGGCGGCGCCGGCGAGCCGCAGCGCGAGCGTGGTCGCGGCCTCCGACTCGACGGCGAGGTCCGCGATGACGTTGCGCATCAGCGGCTTGTCGATCAACTTGGCGCCGAACACGGCACGGTGGCGTACGTGGTGGACGGCCTGGGCGAGCGCGGCGCGGGTCCCGGCGGCCGAGCCGAGTACGCAGTCGAGGCGGGTCATGGTGACCATGTCGATGATGGTCCGCACGCCCCGCCCCTGCTCACCGACGAGCAGGCCGACGGTGTCGTCGAACTCGGGCTCGCTGCTGGCGTTGGAGCGGTTGCCGAGCTTGTCCTTGAGGCGCTGGATACGGAACGTGTTGCGGCTGCCGTCGGGCAGGACGCGCGGCACGAGGAAGCAGGAGAGCCCGCCGGGGGCCTGGGCGAGGACGAGGAACAGGTCGTTCATCGGGGCGCTGGTGAACCACTTGTGGCCGCGCAGCCGCCAGGTGCCGTCGGGCTGCTCGGTGGCGGCGGTGGTGTTGGCCCGCACATCGGTGCCGCCCTGCTTCTCCGTCATGCCCATCCCGGCGAGCAGGCCGCGCTTGCCCTCCGGTGCGCGCAGGCCCGGATCGTATGTGCGGCTGGTGAGCAACGGCTCGTACACGGCGGCGAGTTGGGGGTTGTTGCGCAGAGCGGGTACGACGGCGTAGGTCATGCTCACCGGGCAGAGGTGGCCCTGTTCGACGCTGGTGACGAGCATGAAGTCGGCGGCGCGCGCGACATGGGCGCCGGTCCGCTCGTCCGCCCAGGCGGCACCGGCGAGGCCCGCGCCGACGGACAGGTCGAGCAGGGAGTGGTACGCGGGGTGGAAGTCGACCTCGTCGACACGGTTGCCGTAGCGGTCGTGGGTGCGGAGCACCGGTTCGAACCGGTTGGCCTCGTCTCCCCAGCGCTGCACCTCCGCACTGCCCACCCGACGCCCGAGCCGGTGCAGCGCGTCGAGGTGCCAGTCGGCCCCTTCGCGGCGTACGCCTTCGAGGAGTACGGGGTCGTCCGCCACGTCGTGACCGGTCAACGGCGGTGCCTGGTTGGTGACTTCGTGGGTACGGGCGGTGGGGTTGCTGTGCGGGGT
>NZ_JAAAHS010000387.1 GCF_009908195.1 Streptomyces boluensis
GTTCTTTCCCATTGCGGTCAAGGGGTTAGGAAACTTTCCTTACGGTTAGTGTGGCCACCCCGACCCGTCAAGTGCCGCGCCAAGTACGCCCGTAAGTGGCAGATCTTGCCGCCCGCCAGGTAACAGCCCAGGTCAGAGCGGTGAGTTCGGCGGCCCGAGTGGCGCAATACTGCGGCAACACCCTTGTGGCCCGGCCGTCGGTAGGGTCCCCGGCATGTCAGCAGAACACCACCGCGAGCACGCCGGGGCCGGGGCGCGCACCGTCGCCGCCCGCCGCCGCCGGCTGCGCGCGGACCGGGCCAGGCAACTCGCCGATCTGCTGCGGCACCAGATCCTCACCGGAGCCTTCGCCGAGGGCGTCCTGCCCTACGAGGAGGCCATCGGCCGGGACTACGGCGCCACCCGCAACACCGTCCGGCAGGCACTCGGACTGCTCAGCGCCGAAGGCCTGGTGGAACGGGTGCCAGGCGTCGGCACCGTCGTCGCCTGCGAGAAGTACCGGCACGGACTCGACCGGCTGCAAGGTCTTGCCGAGACGCTGCACGAACACGGACAGGTCAGCAACGAGGTGCGCACCGTCGGCCCGGTCCGCGCCCCCGCCCCGGTCGCGGCCCGCCTCGGACTGCCCGAGCACAGCGAAGTGCTCTACATCGAACGGCTGCGCAGGCTCGGCGGGTTGCCGCTCTCCCTCGACCTCACGTACCTGCCGCTCGACATCGGGGTGGAACTCCTCGACGCCGACCTGGAGCACACCGATGTGTTCCGGCTCCTCGAATCCGTGACCGGGCAGCCGCTCGGCCGCGCCGAGATCACCCTCGAGGCCGTCAACGCCGACGCGCACTCGGCCGCCGTACTGCAGGCGCCGCGCGGCGCCGCCGTCCTCATGCTGGAGCGGCTCACCCACCTCGCCGACGGGCGGCCCGTGGACCTGGAGTTCATCCGCTTCCGGGGCGACCGGATCACCATGAGCGGCCTGCTGCACCGCGCCACCTGAGCCACACCGCCAGGCCCCGCCCGCTTCCGTACACCCACCTTCCTGGAGACAGCCATGCCTCTCGTGCCCCAGCGCGCCGACGTGCCCGTGACCGTCGACGAGTCCAAGTGCGTCGACGGCTGCACCCTCTGCGTCGACATGTGCCCGCTCGACTCCCTCGCCCTGCACCCGGAGACCGGCAAGGCGTACATGCACGTCGACGAGTGCTGGTACTGCGGCCCGTGCGCCGCCCGCTGTCCCACCGGCGCGGTCACGGTCAACATGCCCTACCTGCTCCGGTGAACAGCACTCCGGTGAAAGGCCCAACTCCCATGAAACGCACACCAGTCGGTCTCGTCGCCGCCCTCGCGCTGCTCGCCACGCTCGCCACAGGCTGCGGCGGCGACGCGAGCGCGGGCGACGGCGACGACACGGTGACCGTCACTGTCGGCTACCAGTCCAAGACCATCAACACCGTCACCGCCGGCACCCTGCTCCGCTCCCTCGGAGCCTTCGAACGCGAACTCAAGGCACAGGGCGAACGGTCCGGGGTCCGGTACGAGGTCAAGTGGCAGGACTACGCGACCGGCGCGCCGATCACCGCGCAGATGGCCGCGGGCAAGGTCGACATCGGCTCGATGGGCGACTTCCCGCTGCTCCTCAACGCGGCCCGCGGACAACAGCTCGACCGCCCCACCCGGCTCGTCTCGGTCACCGGCTACAACCTGCGCGGCGGCCTCAACACCGTGGTCACAGCGCCGAATTCCAAGCTCCGCACCCTCGCGGACCTGCGCGGCAAGAAGGTGTCCACCAGCGTCGGATCGGCCGCCGACGGCACCCTCGTACGAGCCCTGGAACGGGCCGGCGTCGACGGCGTCGACAAGCTCAACCAGCAGCCCGCCGTGGGTGCTTCGGCCCTGCAGGCGGGCAGCGCGGACGCACTCTCGCAGTTCGTTGCCTGGCCCGGACTGCTCGCCTTCCAGGGCAAGGCGAAGGCGCTGTACGACGGTGCGGAACTCAACCTGCCGACCTTCCACGGCGTCACCGTGCGTGACGAGTTCGCCGAGCAGCGGCCCGAGGTCGTGGAGGCGTTCCTGCGCGCCCAGATCACGGCGACCGAGCACCTGCGCAGCCACCCCGTGGCCGCCGCCGAGAAGGTCGCGAAGGCGACCGGGCTGCCGCCCGAGGTGGTGTACCTCTACAACGGCGCCCACGGCATCGCCACCTTCGACCCCACCCTCAAACCCCGCCTGGTCGCCGCACTGAAGAAGGACGTACCGGTGCTGCGCTCCGCCGGACTCGTACAGGACGTGGACGTCGACGGCTTCGTCGACGACCGCTACGTCAAGCGGGCCCACGGCGCGGCCTATCCGAAGGCGCTCGCCGCGCAGCCCCCGCAGCCGCGCGGCGAGGTGTGGCGCGAGGGGGCCGACCGCACCGCCGGCTTCGACTCCCCGAACGCGCTCCTGCGGTACGTGGCGGCGCACCGCGACACCGTCCGCGCCGCCTACGTACCCGACGCGGCCACCGGCACCCTCTGGTTCGCCGACCGGGCCGTGTGGGTCGCCCACGGCAACGCCCTGCGCGCCTTCGTCACCCCGGCGGCCGCCCAGCGCTACGTGGCGAAGCACCCGGGCGCCCGCACCGTGTCGTACGCGAGCGCCCTGGAGCGTGCCGCATGACCTCGCCCTCGGATACGACGACGCCGCCGGCGCGCACCGCCGAGGCCGACGTGCCGGACCGGGCGCCCAGGTCCGATGAGCCCGAGTCCCGTACGCCCAAGTCGCGCGGGACCGAGTCGAAGTCGCGCGCGCCCAATTCCCGTACGCCCGCAGCCCGTTACGCACTGCGCGCGCTGTCGCTGCTTGTCGCGCTCGGCCTGTGGCAGGTGCTCACCGCGTACGACGTGGCCGTGTGGCTGCGCTTCGGCCAGTTCCCGACCGTCACCGATGTCGCCTCGGCCTTCGGCGCGCGGCTCACCGGCGGCGGACCGTACTGGCAGGACCTGGCCGACAGCCTCACCCGGATCGTCACCGGGTTCCTCCTCGCCGCCGTACTCGGCGTGGCCACCGGCACGGCCCTGGCGCGCTCCCGCGTCGCGGCCGATGTGCTCGGGCCGCTCGTCGAAGTGCTGCGGCCCGTCCCGGCCATCGCTCTCGTACCGGTCGCGATCCTGCTCTTCCCCAGCAACGAACAGGGCATCGTCTTCATCACCTGCGCCGCCGCGTTCTTCCCCGTCACCGTCGCGACCCGGCACGCCGTGCGCGCCCTGAACCCGGTGTGGGAGGAGGCCGTTCGCACCCTCGGCGGCGGCCGCTCGCGGCTGCTGTTCTCGGTGCTCCTCCCGGGCGCGCTGCCCGGCGTGCTCGGCGGCCTCTCGACCGGTGTCGGCGTCTCCTGGATCTGCGTCATCTCCGCCGAGATGATCTCCGGCGAGTACGGCGTCGGCTACCGCACCTGGCAGGACTACACCGTCGTGGACTATCCGGGCGTGTTCGTCGGCATGGTCACCATCGGGCTGCTCGGCTGGCTCACCTCGACGGCCGTGGAAGTCCTCGGCCGAAGGCTCACCCGCTGGCTGCCCCGCACCGAAGGAGCGGCCCGCGCATGACCTCGACTCCCCTGAGCGGTACGGCCGGTGGCCTGCGCCTCACCCTCGACGGGGTGAGCCTCGGACGGCCCGGCGCCCCCGTCCTCACCGGCCTCGACCTGGACGTCACACCCGGCGAGATCCTCACCGTCGTCGGCCCTTCCGGCTGCGGGAAGTCGACCCTCCTGCGCACCCTCGCCGGGCTCCTGCCGCCACTCGACGGCAGCGTCACGCAGGACGGCACGCGGCTCCACGGCCCCGGCGCCGAACGGTCCCTGGTCTTCCAGGAGGACGCGCTGCTGCCGTGGCGCACCGTCCGCGGCAACGTCGAACTGCCCCTGGCCATCGCCGGAACATCCCGCGCCGAGCGCCGCGCACACGCCGAGCGCTGGCTCGACCGGGTCGGCCTCACCGGACGCGGTACGGCCTGGCCGCACCGGCTCTCCGGCGGACAGCGCCAACGCGTCCAACTGGCACGGGCGTTGGCGGCCCGGCCCCGCGCGCTCCTCATGGACGAACCCTTCGGCGCCCTCGACGCCCGTACCCGCGCACAGATGCAGGACCTTCTCGTCGACGTGCTCACCGGCACCGGCGCCACCGTCCTGTTCGTCACCCATGACGTCGACGAGGCGCTGTTCCTCGGCGACCGGGTGGCGCTCATCGGCGCGGGCCGGCTCCTCGACGTCTCGACCGTGCCGCACCCCCGCGACCGGTCGGCGCGCACCCGGCCGGAGACGGCCGCGCTGCGCCGCGACATCCTCGACTCGCTCAGCACCTGAGAGGCAGCACCACCGTGCAGACATCCGCTCCGGGGGAGCAGATCCCCGCCCTCACGGACGCCGAGGAACTCTCCTGCGACGTCCTCGTCATCGGCGGCGGCACCGCCGGCACCATGGCCGCGCTCACCGCCGCAGGCCGCGGCGCCCGCGTCCTGCTCCTGGAGAAGGCCCACGTCCGGCACTCCGGCGCGCTCGCCATGGGTATGGACGGCGTCAACAACGCGGTCGTGCCGGGCCGCGCCGAACCCGACGACTACGTCGCCGAGATCACCCGCGCCAACGACGGCATCGTCGACCAGTCCACGGTCCGCCAGACCGCCACCCGCGGCTTCGACATGGTGAAACGCCTGGAGTCGTACGGGGTGAAATTCGAGAAGGACGAACACGGCGAGTACGCGGTCCGCCAGGTGCACCGCTCCGGCTCGTACGTCCTGCCGATGCCCGAGGGCAAGGACGTCAAGAAGGTCCTCTACCGGCAGTTGCGGCGGCGCGAGAACCGCGAGCTCATCCGGATCGAGAACCGCGTCATGCCCGTACGGGTCCTCACCTCCGGCGGCCGCGCGGTCGGCGCGGCCGCGTTCAACACCCGCACCGGGCAGTTCGTCACCGTCCGCGCGGGCGCCGTGATCCTCGCGACCGGCGCCTGCGGCCGCCTCGGCCTGCCCGCATCCGGCTACCTGTACGGCACGTACGAGAACCCCACCAACGCGGGCGACGGCTACGCCATGGCGTACCACGCGGGCGCCGAACTCACCGGCATCGAGTGCTTCCAGATCAACCCCCTGATCAAGGACTACAACGGCCCGGCCTGCGCGTACGTCGCCAACCCCTTCGGCGGCTACCAGGTCAACCGGCACGGCGAACGGTTCGTCGACTCCGACTACTGGTCGGGCCAGATGATGTCCGAGTTCGCCGCCGAACTCGCCTCCGACCGGGGGCCGGTGTACCTCAAGCTCAGCCATCTGCCCGAGGAGTCCGTGTCCGCCCTGGAGTCGATCCTGCACTCCACCGAGCGGCCCACCCGAGGCACCTTCCACGCCGGGCGCGGCCACGACTACCGCACCCACGACATCGAGATGCACATCTCCGAGATCGGCCTGTGCGGCGGCCACTCCGCCTCCGGCGTCCGCGTCGACGACCACGCCCGCACCACCGTGCCCGGCCTGTACGCGGCCGGCGACCTCGCCAGCGTCCCGCACAACTACATGATCGGCGCGTTCGTCTTCGGCGACCTGGCGGGCGAGGACGCGGCGCAATTCCCCTGCTACGAAGGCGAGTTGCCGCAGGACCAACTGGCGGCGGCACACGAACTGATCTACCGTCCGCTGCGCCACCCCGAAGGCCCGCCGCAGCCGCAGGTCGAGTACAAGCTGCGCCGCTTCGTCAACGACTACGTGGCACCGCCCAAGTCCGGGGCCCGGCTCTCCCTCGCCGTCGAGGCCTTCGAGCGGATGCGCGCGGAGATCGCCGGGATGGGTGCCGCCACCCCGCACGAGCTGATGCGCTGCGCCGAGGTCAGCTTCATCCGGGACTGCGCCGAGATGGCGGCCCGCTCGTCCCTCGCCCGCACCGAGTCCCGCTGGGGCCTCTACCACGAACGCACCGACCACCCCCGCCGCGACGACACCGACTGGCTGCACCACCTCGACCTGTACAAGTCCCCTTCCGGCGCAATGGAGTTCACGGCCCGGCCGGTCGAGCCGTACCTCGTGCCCGTCGACACCTACGCCCCGGTGGGCGGCGCGCCCCGGCACCTCGGTGAGGTGCATCCCGAGCAGGTCGCTACGGCGGGTGCGCGGGAGGCGGCGCCGGTGGGTTCGGGGGCTGGGGGCGCGGTACGCACGTCGACGATCCAGGTGGAGGCGCCCGCACCGCGTCTCCTGGAACTCCTGCGTCTGGCCGAGGCGCAGCCCGAACTCCCGCTGCTCGACCCGTACTTGGGCGACCCCGACGCCACCGTACGCCGCACCGCCGTCCAGACCCTCGCCGAGTCCGCACCGGCGGGAGCGGGCCCGGCACTCGCACGGGCGCTGGTCGACCCGGAGGCGCAGGTACGGTCGGCGGCCGCGGCGGCCCTGACGGAACTCGTGGAGGTCCTCACCCCCGAACCTGCCCTGCACACCCCGCTGTTGGCCGCCCTGACCCACGCCGACCCCGCCGTCAGGATCGCGTCCCTCGGCGCCCTGCGCGCCCTGCGCCTGGGCGAGGCCGCGCTGTACGCGCCGGTGCTCGCGGACGGGGACGCGGGGGTGCGGGTCGAGGCGGTACGGGCGCTGGTGTCCGTGGACGCGGTGGGTGAGCTGGGCCTCGCTGCAGGGGACTTGGCGCGTGAGGTGCGGGTCGCTGTGGCGAAGGGGCTGGCGGTGGTGTCGACCGCCGACCCGGTCGAGGTGCGCGGGGTGCTGGCTCGTTTGTCCGCCGATTCGGATGCGCTGGTGCGGGGGGCGGCGCTCACGGCATTCGGCGCGGTGGGCTGCCCGCCGCCGTACGACGGGGTGGCCGTCGCGGCCCTCGCCGATCCGGCCTGGCAGGCTCGGGCGGGCGCGGCGGCGGCGCTGGGCGCGGCCTCGCCGGACCTCGCCGTACCGGCTCTGGCGAAGTCCCTCGCGGACCTCAACGCGGATGTGCGTAAGCAGGCGGTGCTGGCGCTGCTTCGGCACCCGGAGGTGCCGGAGGCGGTTTCGGCACTCGTGCGAGCGGTCGGTGATTCGGATGCGGATGTTCGGGCTTATGCGGGGCGGGCGGGCTGAGCCTTTCCCCTACCCGCCCCTTCCCGAAAGTCCTGCCGGACGGGCCTCCTCAATCGCCGGAGGGGCTACCAGGTAGCCCCTC
>NZ_JAAAHS010000388.1 GCF_009908195.1 Streptomyces boluensis
GCCGCACCCCTCCCCTTCACCACCCCTCGTTCCGCGCAAGGAGTCCGTACCCCATGACGTCCACGGTGCCCAACGCCGTCCAGCACACCGACGCCCAGCCGCCGATCACCATGTTCGGTCCGGACTTCCCGTACGCGTACGACGACTATCTGGCCCACCCGGCCGGGCTCGGGCAGATACCCGCGACCGAGCACGGCCAGGAGGTCGCCGTCATCGGTGGCGGGCTCTCCGGCATCGTCGCGGCGTACGAGCTGATGAAGATGGGCCTCAAGCCCGTCGTGTACGAGGCCGACCAGATCGGCGGCCGGCTTCGCACCGTCGGCTTCGACGGCTGCGACCCCTCGCTGACCGCCGAGATGGGCGCGATGCGGTTCCCGCCGTCCTCGACGGCGCTGCAGCACTACATCGACCTGGTCGGCCTGGAGACCCGGGCGTTCCCCAACCCCCTTGCCGCCGGGACCCCTTCGACCGTCGTCGACCTCAAGGGCGAGTCGCACTACGCGGAGACCGTCGACGACCTGCCGCAGGTGTACCGGGACGTCATGCACGCCTGGAACGCCTGCCTGGAGGAGGGCGCCGACTTCTCCGACATGAACCAGGCGCTGCGCGAGCGGGACGTGCCGCGGATCCGGGAGATCTGGGCGAAGCTCGTCGAGAAGCTCGACAACCAGACCTTCTACGGCTTCCTCTGCGAGTCGGAGGCGTTCAAGTCGTTCCGGCACCGCGAGATCTTCGGCCAGGTCGGCTTCGGTACCGGCGGCTGGGACACCGACTTCCCCAACTCCATCCTGGAGATCCTGCGGGTCGTCTACACCGAGGCCGACGACCACCACCGCGGCATCGTCGGCGGCAGCCAGCAGCTCCCGCTGCGGCTCTGGGAGCGCGAGCCGCGAAAGATCGTGCACTGGGGCCTCGGCACCTCGCTGAGCAGCCTGCACGAGGGCGCCCCGCGTCCCGCCGTGACCCGGCTTCACCGCACCGCGGGCAACGGCATCACGGTCACGGACGCGAGCGGCGACATCCGTACGTACCGTGCGGCGATCTTCACCGCGCAGTCCTGGATGCTGCTCTCCAAGATCGACTGCGATGACTCGCTCTTCCCGATCGACCACTGGACCGCCATCGAGCGGACTCATTACATGGAGTCCTCGAAGCTGTTCGTGCCGGTCGACCGGCCGTTCTGGCTGGACAAGGACGAGGTCACCGGGCGGGACGTCATGTCGATGACGCTCACCGACCGTATGACGCGCGGCACTTACCTCCTCGACGACGGCCCGGACAAGCCCGCCACCATCTGCCTCTCGTACACCTGGTGCGACGACAGCCTGAAGTGGCTGCCGCTGTCCGCGAACGAGCGGATGGAGGTCATGCTGAAGTCGCTCGGCGAGATCTATCCGAACGTCGACATCCGCAAGCACATCATCGGCAACCCGGTGACCGTGTCCTGGGAGAACGAGCCCTACTTCATGGGTGCGTTCAAGGCGAACCTGCCGGGCCACTACCGCTACCAGCGCCGCCTGTTCACGCACTTCATGCAGGACCGGCTGCCCGAGGACAAGCGCGGTATCTACCTCGCGGGCGACGACATCTCCTGGACGGCCGGCTGGGCCGAGGGCGCCGTCACGACCGCGCTCAACGCCGTGTGGGGTGTCATGCACCAGTTCGGCGGCACGACGGACGGTACCAACCCCGGACCCGGCGACCTGTACGACGAGATCGCGCCGGTCGAGCTGCCGGAGGACTGAACGTACGGGTGAGGGGCGGGAGTTCGCCCCGCCCCTCACCGGTCGCCCGGCCTCAGACGCCCGCCGCGCGTGCCGCCTCGTACACCGCCGCAGCGACGTCCATCAGCTCCTGCGCGTCGCGGGTCCCGCTCTGCAGGTCGAGGAGGAAGTCGTCGATGCCGCTGGCCCGTACATGGGCCACCAGGTCCTCGACGATCTGGTCGACGCTGCCCTGGAACGGCCTGCGGCCCGTGCCCTCGTACGGCTTCGGGGTGTACGCCGCGTTGGCCCGCACCGTCGCCGTGAGTGGGCGGGTCCGGTCGCGTTCGGCGGCCAGGTCCCGCAACTCACCCCAGGAATCGGCGAGTTGGCGGGCGCCCATGGCCACGGGGAGCCAGCCGTCGGCCCGGTCGACGAGGCGGCGGGAGGCGCGCGGGCCGGACGCGGCCAGGAGTACCGGGACGGGCCGGGCGGGCTTCGGGCCGACCTCGGAGGGGGCGATCCGGGTGAGCGTGCCCTCGTACGCGACCGGGTCGGGGCCCCAGACCGCGCCGCACACGTCGAGCAGTTCGTCGAGGGTCGCGCCGCGCTGGGCGAAGGGGGCGACCGACTGGGCCGCGTACTCGTCGTGGGACCAGCCGGTGCCGAAGCCGGCGGTGACGCGGCCGCCGCTCGCGACGTCCAACGTGGCGAGGGCGCGGGCCAGTTCGAAGGGTATGTGCAGCGGCGCGACCAGGACGCTGCTGCCCAGGCGGACCCGTTCGGTGGCCGCGGCGGCGAGCGTCAGGGAGATCAGCGGATCGGCCACGGAGCGGTAGTGCTCGGGCCAGGGGAGTCCGTCGATCCCGTACAGACCCTGAGTGGCGGGGGTCGGGAAAAGCACCCGCTCGAAGACCCACAGGCTGTCGTACCCGATGCCCTCGGCGGCCCTCGCCACGGCCGGGATGTCGCGGCCGATGTCGTACTGCCTCATCTGCGGAAGACCGAGTCCCAGCCTGGTCACCATCTGACGTGCCTCCTTGTACGAGCCCGGAGCGGCCGGCGTTCGCGGCGCCGACTGGTGTCCCGTACAGCTAACGCGCCTCGGGGGCTCAGCGCCAGGGGGTCAGCAGACAGTGGCCGACGAGGCCCACCCCGGCGTCCGTCCGCTGGGTGAACTCCTCGGCGAGGTCCGGGAGTTGACGGAGTCCGAAGAGTACGCGGGCCGTCGACCAGGCGGCGTCCCTGGCCCGTTCCAGGTTCCAGCCGCCGAGCAGGTGGGCCAGTGGGTCGGCGATCAGGAGCAGGTCGGGGCCGCCGGGCAGCAGGTCCTCGTGGATGCGCTCCTCCAGGGTGCCGAGGAGGGCGCCGACGCGGTCGAACTCGCCCTCCAGATCGGCCGGTTCGCAGTCGAGGGCGTGGCAGGTGTCCACCACGGCGAGCGCGAGGTCGTGCCCGACGTGCGCGTTGATGCCCGCGAGGGCGAACTGCAGCGGCCGTACGCCGGGGTGGCGCCGGTACTGGAACACCGGGCGCCAGGACGCGGCGGGGCGGCGCCCGTTGCGTACCGCGTCCACCACCGCGAGGTAGCGCTCCGCGCACCGGAGTTCGAGGGGCGAGGCGGGCCGCAGGTCGGGCAGGGCGCTCTGCTCCGCCTGTTCGGTGACCGCCAGATAGAGGCGGTGGAACACGCCGACCCCGTCGGTGAGCCCGTCGGTGAGCCCGTCGGTGACCTCGTGGGCGGGCGGCCGGTCGCCCAGCTCCCGCATCCGCGCGCGCACCGTGTCCGCCGCGGCCGTACCGGTCCTGATCTGCCCCAACTGCGCCATGCCCGCAGCGTGACAGGCGGACGCCGAAGCGACGCCCGCCGGGCCGTGAGCTTCCCCGAAACGGGGTAACGGCCGGGCGGGAGCCGGGGTTTGTGGGACAGGTGCTACGACTTTGTGGTGGGCGGCGGGGTGCCCCCGTCGACGGTCCCCGCGGCGCTGTCCGCGTCTGTGTCGTCGTAGCGCGAAGTGCCCTCGTCGAGCAACGGCTCCTGCGACTTGAGGTGTGCGGGCGCCATGGCGCGCAGCGCGTGGTAGCCGGTGATGACGACGAGGGTGCCGAGGGCGATGCCGCTCAGCTCGAACGTGTCGGTGAACTTCATCGACACATTGCCGACGCCGATGATGATGCCCGCGGCGGCCGGTACGAGGTTCAGCGGATTGCGCAGGTCGACCTTGGCGTTTATCCAGATCTGCGCGCCGAGCAGGCCGATCATGCCGTACAGGATCACCGTGATGCCGCCGAGCACACCGCCCGGGATCGCCGCCACGATCGCGCCGAACTTCGGGCAGAGGCCGAAAAGCAGGGCGAATCCGGCCGCCGCCCAGTAGGCCGCCGTCGAGTAGACCCGGGTGGCCGCCATGACGCCGATGTTCTCGGAGTACGTGGTGTTGGGCGGGCCGCCGACCGCGGTGGAGAGCATCGAGCCGACACCGTCGGCGGAGATCGCGGTGCCGAGCTTGTCGTCCAGGTTGTGGCCGGTCATCTCGCCGACGGCCTTCACGTGCCCGGCGTTCTCGGCGATCAGGGCGATCACGACCGGCAGCGCGACGAGGATCGCGGACCACTCGAAGCTCGGCGCGTGGAACGACGGAAGCCCGATCCACTCCGCCTTGCCGACGCCGGACAGGTCGAGCCGCCAGTGGTCGACGGCCTCGGCGCCGCCCACGGTGGAGTGGATTTTGCCGAAGACGCGGTCGAGGACCCAGGAGAGCCCGTACCCGAAAAGCAGCCCGAGGAAGATCGCGATACGGGACCAGAAGCCGCGCAGGCACACCACGGCCAGACCGGTGAACAGCATCACGAGCAGCGCGGTCCACTGGTCCTGCGGCCAGTACGTGGTCGCCGTGACCGGCGCCAGGTTGAAGCCGATCAGCATGACCACGGCGCCCGTGACGATGGGCGGCATCGCGGCGTGGATGATCCGGGCGCCGAACTTCCGCACGGCGAGACCGGCGAGGAATAGCGCCGCGCCGACCACGAACACGGCACCCGTGACCGCCGCGCTCGACCCGCCCTGCGCGCGGATCACGGCGGCCACGCCGACGAACGACAGCGAACAGCCCAGGTAGCTGGGGACGGTGCCGCGGGTCGCGAGCAGGAAGATGACCGTGGAGACACCGGACATCATGATCGCCAGGTTGGGGTCGAGCCCCATCAGGACGGGCGCCACGAACGACGCCCCGAACATCGCGACCACGTGCTGCGCGCCGAGCCCCACGGTGCGCGGCCAGGAGAGGCGCTCGTCGGGGCGGACCACGGCGCCCGGGGCGGGGGTGCGGCCATCGCCGTGGAGTTTCCAGCGGACGCCGAGGTTCATGGCCGGGGTTCACTTTCTGTACATGGATTGAGCTCGGCCAATGGTAGGTGCCGGTTCGCCGCGCCCGCGCCCGCGCCCGCGCCCGCGCCCCGAGCCGGGGTGGCCGTCTATCGCCCTGCGGGCTCGTCCTCAAATGCCGGACGGGCTGAGATTTGCCCCCGTCCCCGCAGTACGCCCGCGAACACCACAAGCCCGAACGCCAGCGCCGTCACAAGCCCGAACGACGCCACCAGCGACGTCGCGTCCGCGATCGCGCCGATCGCCGACGGAGCGATCAGACCCGACGTGTACGTGATGGTCGCGACGCCCGCGATCGCCAGGCTCGGGTTGTCGGCGGACCGTCCGGCCGCCGCGAACGCGAGCGGCACCACGACCGCGATGCCGAGCCCCATGCAGCCGAAACCGGCCATCGCCTGCGCCGGATGCGCGGAGGTCACCACGAGCACCCCGCCGAGGGTCGCGAGCACCCCGCCCGCCCGTACCGTCCGCACCGCGCCGAACCGGTCGACCACCTTGTCGCCCGCGATCCGCGCCACCGCCATCGTCAGCGCGAACGCCGTCGTGCAGGCGGCCGCGAGCCCCGCCGAGGCCGCCAACTCGTCCCGCAGGTACACCGCCGACCAGTCCAGGCTCGCCCCCTCCGCGAACACCGCGCAGAAGCCCACGAGTCCGATGAGTACCGCGGACCTCGGCGGCAGCGCGAAGCGCGGCGGCGGCTCCGCGTCCGGGGTGGAGCGCAGGTCCAGGACGCCCTGGCAGAAGACCAGGCCGAGCACGGTGAGCACGGCCGCGGCCAGGGTGTGGTGCAGCCGGGCGTCCGCGCCGAGGTGGGCGGCGAGGGTGCCGGCGGCCGAGCCGATCAGGGCGCCCATGCTCCACATGCCGTGCAGGCCGGACATGATCGAGCGGTCGAGCCGGTTCTCCACCTCGACGCCGAGCGCGTTCATCGCCACGTCCGACATCCCGGACGTGGCCCCGTACACGAGGAGCGCCGCGCAGAGCGTGACCAGGTCCGGCGCGAGCGCGGGCAGCACCAGGGAGAGCGTCCACAGCGCGAGCAGTCCGCGCAGCGCCGCGCGGGCCCCGAAGCGGTGACTGACCCGGCCCGCGAGCGGCATCGCGAGCGAGGCGCCGATGGCCGGGAAGGCGAGGGCGAGCCCGAGCTGCCCCGCGCTCACCCCCGCGTGCTCCTGGATCCACGGGACCCGCGTCGCGAACGAACCCGTCACCGATCCGTGCACACAGAAGACGGCGGCCACGGCGTACCGGGCCGCCCTCAACTGCCGTGCGCTGTAGTCAGGTTGGCTCATCTCTCGACCCTTCCCCGGGGAGCGTGTGCGCGCATCGCCGCCGTAAACTATCAGGGACCCTGCCTGATAAATAGGCCGGTTCGAGACGTCTGGAAGGATCCCGGCATGCCCGCATCCCCGAGCACGGCCCGAGCCATCAACGACCGGACGGCGCTGCGCCTGCTCCAGGAGCAGGGCCCGTTGACGGCGGGTCAGCTCAAGCAGCGCACCGGCCTGTCCCGGCCGACCGTCGCCGACCTGGTCGAACGGCTGCAGGGCGCCGGGCTCGTCACCGTCGTCGGCGAGGCGGGCGCCGAACGCCGGGGCCCCAACGCCCGGTTGTACGGAATCGTCGCCGACCGCGCCCATCTCGGCGCCCTCGACGTACGCACCGAGAGCGTCCGCGTCGCTGTCGCCGACCTGCTGGGCACGGTGCTCGCCGAAGCCGTACTGAGCGTCGACCCCACGCTCAATGCCGAGGCCGCCGTCGACCAGGCCGTGGCCCTCCTGGAACGCACCGCCCGCGAGGCCGGGGCGGACCGGCTGCACAGCGTGGCCGTCGGCGCGCCGGGCCTGATCGACCCCGGCACCGGTGAACTGCGGGACTCCGGCGGACTCCCCGCCTGGCACCGCAGCCTCGTCACCGCCCTGCAGCGGGAACTCCCGACGGCGGAGCCGGGGGAGCGGGTGCCGGCCGAGCGGATATCGGTCGGGCGGATATCGGTCGGGCGGGGGC
>NZ_JAAAHS010000389.1 GCF_009908195.1 Streptomyces boluensis
GCGCGGGGGCGAGGGGGGCGCGGCGCGTGGCTGAGGTGGGCCGGCCCACCTCAGGCTCGGCGGGTGCGGCAGCTTGGACCGCTCCGTACCCGACTTTCCTCGGCAAATAGGACTTACTACTCTCAAGGGCATGTCAGCCCCCGCAGTGCCCGAAGATCCGCCGCCGTTCCCCGAGCGGACCGTGACCGGTCCTGGCGCCGCCGAGCAGGCCGCGCTGAGCCTGCAGGCGCTGCCCGAGGAGCTGGCCGCGCGGCTGCCGCAGCTCCTGGAGGCCATGGTTTCGGTGGGCGCCGGGCTGCGTCTGCACTCCACCCTCGACCGGATCGCGGAGACCGCGGCCAGCCTCACCGGCGCCAGGTACGCGGCGATCGGCGTGATCAACGACCAGGGCGACGGGCTCTCCGACTTCGTCACGTACGGCGTCACCGAGGCGGAACGTGAGCGCATCGGGGAGCTGCCGGACGGCCGGAGCGGGATTCTCGGGGCGCTCATCCAGGACCCGGTCTCGCTGCGGCTCGACGATCTGACCGCCGACCCGCGCTCGGTCGGATTCCCGCCGAACCATCCGCCGATGCGGACCTTCCTCGGCGTCCCGATCCGGGTCGGCGGCGAGGTGTTCGGCAACCTCTACCTGACCGAGAAGCAGGGCGGCGACGGCACGTTCAGCGCGTACGACCAGCACATGGTGAAGGTGCTCGCGACCGAGGCGGGCATCCAGATCGGCAACGCCCGCCTGTACGAGGCGACCCGGCAGCGTGAGCGGTGGATCGACGGCTCCGTCGCCGTGACCACGGCCCTGCTCTCCGGGGCGGACGCCGACGACGCGCTCGCCGTCGTCGCCGAACAGGCCCGCAGGCTCGCCGACTCGGACGCCGGCATCGTGCTGCTGCCCGCCGACGAGGGCGGCCTGGAGATCGTCGCCATCTCCACGGAAGGGCCGCTGCGCCCGCTGGGGGTGGTGATCCCGCCGGAGTCCCCCGCCGTGGACCAACTGCTCGCCGGGGAACCGGTGTTCATCGACGACGCGGCCGCCGACCCGCGGATGATCACCGACCTGGCCAAGGAGTACGGGCCCAGCATGATGCTTCCGCTGCACAGCGGCGGGCGGGTGCTCGGCGCCCTCGCCACTCCGCGGCCGCCCGGCGCGCCGCCGTTCACCGAGGCGGAGAAGACGCTCGCCGCGCAGTTCGCCGCGCAGGCCGCGCTGGCCCTGATGATGGCCGAGGCGCAGCGCGACCGGGAGCGGCTCGCGGTCTTCGAGGACCGTGACCGGATCGCCCGTGACCTGCACGATCTGGTGATCCAGCGGCTGTTCGCCACCGGGATGATGCTGGAGAGCGCGCAGCGCCGCTCGGTGGTGCCCGAGGTGCAGGTCGGGGTGGGCAAGGCGGTCGACGAGCTGGACGTGACCATCCAGGAGATCCGGACCGCGATCTTCGCGCTGCAGCAGGGCCCCGCCGAGGCGCCCTCGGGGCTTCGCACCCGGGTGCTGCGGGAGATCAACATGGCGGCGGTGCCGCTCGGCTTCAAGCCCTCGCACCGTTTCCTCGGCCCGGTCGACTCGCTGGTCGGCGAGCTCACCGGCAAGAACCTCATCGCCGCGCTGCGCGAGGCCCTGTCCAACGCGTTCCGGCACGCCGAGGCCCATCGGATCGAGGTGCTCGTCGACTGCGAGGTGGCGCTGCCGGACGGCGCCCCCGGCGTACGGCTCACGGTGGCCGACGACGGTGTGGGCATCCCCGAGGGCGGCCGGCGCAGCGGCCTGAAGAACCTCAAGCGGCGGGCGGAGTCGCTGGGCGGGAACAGTTGGTACGGGCCCGGGATCGGGGCGGACGGGGGCGGCACGACGGTGGTGTGGCAGGCGCCTCATTAGCGTTGCGCTGTTTTCGGGGGCGGGTTCGGTGCGGGTCGGCCGTGGTGAGGTGCGCAGTTCCCCGCGCCCCTGATCGGGGACTCTCGCCCGTTGTCCGCCGCCGGTTGTTCGTGGCTGGTCGCGCTGTTCCTCGCGCCCCTTACGGGGCGACCCCACGTCGTGGTGCACCCCCCGTCCGGCCGAGCCGGGTGCGGCCGGGTGGGGTAGAGGAGCACCCGTGCGTGCCTCTCGTCCGGGCATCGGCGGTGGTGGCGGGTGACGATCCGGGCATGCGCTCTCGTACTCGCCGCCCGTCGCACTCCTCGCACCTGCCGGTGGTGCTCTGTGCGCTCATCGCGCTGCTCATGGCCGGGGCGCCGGCCGTGGGCGCCCCCGACGAGCCGGGCGACGAGCCGGTCGACGAGCCGAGTGCGAGCGTCGCCGTGCAGCGCCTGTACGCGCAGGCCGCGACGGCGACCCAGCGGTACGAGGAGGGCCGCCGGGCCGCCGAGGGGCAGCGCGCCAAGGCCAGGAGACTGGAGTGGCTCGTGGAACGTGAGCGGCGCCAACTGCGGTTGCTGCACGACGACTTGGGGCGGATCGCGCGTGCCCAGTACCGCTCGGGTGGCGATGTCTCGTACACCGCGCAGTTGCTCATGGCCGACGACCCGGAGCAGTTGATGCGCAGTCAGCGGGCTGCCTGGCAGGCCGATCTGGCGATGGACAACGCCATCAGCAAGACCCAGCGCTCCGCCCGCGCCCTCGACGGCGGCGAACAGCGGGCGCAGGCGGCCTGGCGCGGTCTCGACGCGCGCAAGGCGCAGCTCGCGGAGTTGAAACGCGGCATCGAGCAGAAGCTGGAGGAGGCGCGGTGGACCCTCCAGAACGACGCCGACCGGCAGGTCACCGCGGGCAAGTGCCGGGGTGCCGTACGGCTCGACCAGCCGGAGCAGGACACGGAGCGGGACGCCGGGCGGGAGTGGGTGGCGCCGGTGGAGACGTACGAACTCTCCGCCGGATTCGGTGGTTCCGGTGAGCGCTGGGCGAACCGGCACACGGGGCAGGACTTCGCGGTCGGCATCGGGGCGCCGGTCCGGGCGGCGGGCGCGGGCAAGGTCGTGCGGGTGACGTGCGGTCAGGGCTTCGGCATGGAGGTCGTGGTCGGGCACGAGGGCGGCTACTACACGCAGTACGCGCATCTGGCGGCCGTCACCGTCGACCAGGGGGAGCGGGTGCGGGCCGGGCAGTGGCTCGGGCAGGCGGGCACGACCGGCAACTCGACCGGGCCGCACCTGCACTTCGAGGTGCGCCTCACGCCGCAGTACGGCTCCGGGGTCGACCCGAGGAAGTGGCTGGCGGAGCGGGGCGTGCAGCTCTGAGCCGCCGCGCCGGAAGGGGCTGCCCCGCTGGAAGGCTCCTGAGCCGGGGGCCTCAGGAAGCGAGGCGGTCCGCGAGGATCTGCTCGATGATCACCGCGACGCCGTCGTCGTTGTTGGCGACGGTACGGCCCGAGGCGGCGGCGACGACGTCCGGGTGGGCGTTGCCCATCGCGTACGACGTACCGGCCCAGGAGAGCATCTCCACGTCGTTCGGCATGTCACCGAACGCCACGACCTCGTCCGGGGTGATCCCGCGCTCGGCGCAGCACAGGGCGAGGGTGCTCGCCTTGGAGACCCCGGCCGCGCTGATCTCCAGGAGCGCGGTGGGGCTGGAGCGGGTGACGTTGGCGGCGCCGCCGATCGCGGTACGGGCCAGGGCGAGGAACGCGTCCGGGGACAGCTCGGAATGGTGGGCGAGGAGCTTCAGGACCGGGTGGTCGGCGAGTTCGCTGTCCTCGGCGAGCAGCTTCTCGGCCGGGGCGATCGTGACGGCCGGGTCGAGGTGCAGCGGCGGGTAGGCGAGCTCGTGGTGTATGCCGGTGGTGCGCTCCACGGCGAAGGCCGTGCCGGGGGCGGCCGCGCGCAGCAGCTCGACGACCTCGGTCGCCACCTCCCGCTCGATCGCGCGGATCTTCACGAAGCTGTGGCTGCCCGCGTCGCCGTGCAGGTCGACGACGGCGGCGCCGTTCCCGCAGATCGCCAGGCCGTGGCCGTGTACGTGATCGCTGACCACATCCATCCAGCGAGCCGGGCGGCCGGTCACGAAGAACACCTCGACCCCGGCCTCCTCGGCGGCCGCGAGCGCGGCGACCGTGCGTGGGGACACCGACTTGTCGTCGCGCAGCAGCGTGCCGTCCAGGTCCGTGGCGATCAGCCGGGTGCGGTGGGCGGGGGCGGGGGCTTCCGGTCGCGTCGAGGTCACCCGCGCATTCTTCCGCATTTACCGCACGGTCGGGCGGTCGGGTGCACATCTGAGTGCGGGCGGGCGCTCTTGAGTACGGGGGCTATTGAGTACGGGGCCTCCTGGGTACGGGGCCCTCCTGGGTATGCGCCCGGCTCCGGTGGTCGTACGGCGGACCGCTTCCGCCCGCCGGGTCGCGGGCGGGATCGTACGCTGGCGTAATGACCTCTCCGCTGCGTCTGAGTACCGTGATCCTTCCCATCCACCGCTGGCACGACGGCGGTCGCGCCCGCTGGCAGCGCGCCGAGGAGCTGGGCTTCCACGCGGCGTACACCTATGACCACCTGGCCTGGCGCAGCTTCCGCGACGGGCCGTGGTTCGGGGCCGTGCCGACGCTGACCGCCGCCGCGTCCGCCACCTCGCGGCTGCGCCTCGGCACGCTCGTGACCTCGCCGAACTTCCGCCACCCGGTCACCCTGGCCAAGGAGTTGATCACCCTCGACGATGTGTCCGAGGGCCGGATCACGCTCGGGATCGGCGCGGGCGGCATCGGGTTCGACGCCAGTACGCTGCGCGCGCCCGATGCGGAGCCCTGGACTCCGAAGGAGCGGGCCGACCGCTTCGCCGAGTTCGTGACGCTCCTCGACCAGTTGCTGCGCGAGCCCGCCGACCTCTCGTACGCGGGCGAGTTCTACACCGCGACCGAGGCCCGCAACCTGCCCGGCTGTGTGCAGCGCGAGCGGCTGCCGTTCGCCGTCGCCGCGACCGGGCCGCGCGGGCTGCGGCTCGCCGCGCGCCTCGGGCAGGCGTGGGTGACGACGGGCAACCCGAAGCTGTACGAGTCGGGTACGCCCGAGGAGTCGGTCGAGGCGCTGCGCGGGCAGATCGGCGGGCTCGCCAAGGCCTGCGACGAGGCGGGGCGCGATGTGGCGGAGCTCGACAAGGTGCTGCTCACCGGGTTCACGCCGGACTTCCACCCGGTGGCGAGGAGCGGGCGGCGGCCGATCGACTCGCTCGACGGCTTCGTGGACTTCGCGGGACGGCACGCGGAGCTGGGCTTCAACGAGATCGCCCTGCACTGGCCGATCCCGGACTCCGACTTCGCGGCGGACGAGAAGCTTTTCGAGCGGATCGCCACGGAGGCGGTCAGCCAGCTCTGAGGGGGCAGAGACTCGGGCCTTTGGGGGCGCGCCGACTTCGAACGGCGGGCCGAGATCCGCGTGGTGGGCGGGCCGAGATCCGCGCTGCGGGGCGGGTCGAACTCCGCGTGGCTGGGCGGGCGTTCAGGCGCGCAGGCGTACGTACCGCACGGGTACGGACCGGGTCAGCCAGACACCGTTGGCGCTCAGCCGGAACGTGTGGCCGTCGGCGTGCATCTCGCCGGCGGCCACGCTGAGCACGACGGGGCGGCCGCGGCGGGCGCCCACGCGGGTCGCGGTCTCGCGGTCGGGCGAGAGATGGACGTCGTGCCGGTTCATCGGGCGCAGGCCCTCGCGCCGGATCGCCTCCAGGTGCGCGCCGACCGTCCCGTGGAAGAGGTACGCGGGCGGGGTCGCCGTGGGCAGGCCCAGGTCCACGTCGACGCTGTGGCCCTGGTTGGCGCGGATCCGGCCGCCGTCGACCGCGAACCGCTGTTTGTCGTTGCTCGCGACGGCCTCGTCCAGCTCCGCGCGCGTGATCGGGAAACGGTGTGCGGCGGCGGCTTCGAGCAGGGCGTCGATCTCCGTCCAGCCGGCCGTGTCGAGGGTGAGGCCGATGCGTTCCGGCTCGTGCCGCAGGTGTTTGGAGAGGTATTTCGACACCTTGACGATGCGTCTTTCGTTCATCCCGCCAGGGTGCCCGGTACCCGGTCGAGTTCTCCAACTCTTTACCGGCGAAATGATTGATCCACAGCCAACCTGGGTTATCCACAGGCCAGTTGACGAATCTGTGGACAACGGCCTTGTGGATTGGGGTACTTCGTCAACTCATGGGGTGTTTCCGCGGGTTGATGTCAGATCGTCCAATCGTCTTGTCTGTACCTCGCGTTCGGCGGCCGCTGAGATGAACGCTGCCGCGTTCTCCGCGCCAACCATCTGCTGTACGGCCTGAATTGTGGCTGCGGGCAGGGCGACCGGCAGCTCACCCGACGGGGGCGGTGCCGGTGTCTCGGCGCCCAGGTGTTCGCGCAGGTGCTGGGTGGCGAACGTCCGCATGGCGCGGGCCAGTTCGGCGTCCACGGTCTGCTGGGCGAGGGGGCGCAGTCGGCGTACCAGCGCGGCCGCTTCCGACGCCTCGGAGTCGGAGGGGATGCGGTGCCCGCCGATGTACCGCGCGAAGACGTGCTCGGTGGTGAACTCCAGGAACCTGGACGCTATGTACTCGACCTGAGTGCGCAACTCCCGTAGGTGGCCCGAGATCGCGGTGAGCGGCACGCCCGCCGCGTGCAACTCGACGGCTACGGCCAGCTCTTGGGGGCTCGGCACCAGGAACTCGTCGTCCGTGCCCGGGACTCGCTCCAGTACGCCGAGCTCCACCGCGTCGTCGACCGCCGCCTCGTCGGGGCTGCCGCCGAAGCGCCGGTCGAGGTCGGCGCGGCTGATCCGGTCCGCCTTCTCGTCCGTCCACGGGCCGTCGACCTCCGCGACGAGACCGAGCACGCCGCCCAGGCCGCGGCCCGCGTCCCAGGCCTCCAGGAGTTCCTTTATCGAGGCCAGCGTGAAGCCGCGGTCCAGGAGGTCGGCGATCTGGCGGAGCCGGGCCAGATGCGCGTCCGTGTACACATTGGCCCGGCCGCGCCGCTCGGGGCGGGGCAGCAGGCCACGGTCCTGGTAGGCGCGGATGGTGCGGACCGTGGCGCCGCTGCGGTGCGCCAGGTCCTCGATCCGGTACTCGACGGCGGGCTGCACTGTCGCTGTTTCCTCCTCCACTCGCTGTCCGCTCCGTGCACTGGGGAGCCGACGCCTGCCCCTGGCCC
>NZ_JAAAHS010000039.1 GCF_009908195.1 Streptomyces boluensis
GCGCACATGGTACGTATGAGACTCGACGTTATACGTAAAACTTCGGGTGTGGGGAGAGGGGCAGCTGATGGCCGCGGGATACGGGGAGCTGTTGCGGACACGGCATGCGGCCCGGCTGCTCACCGGCACGCTCGTGGGCCGGCTGCCGAATGCGACCGGGCATATCGCGATCGTGCTGTTCACGCGTGCGGAGGGCGGCAGTTACACGCTGGCCGGTGTGCTGGCCGCGGTGTACGGCCTGGCGACGGCGGTGGGGCAGCCGCTGCTCGGGCGTGCGGTGGATCTGCGGGGCCAGCCGCGGGTGATGCTGCCTGCGGCGGTGCTCTCGGCGCTCGGTATGGCGGCGTTCGCGTTCGTGGGGATCGGTTCGCTGTGGGCGGCGTATGCCGCGGTGGCGGTGGCGGGGGTGTTCACGCCGCCGCTGGAGGGCGGGCTGCGGGCGCTGTGGCCGAATGTGCTCGGGCGTGAGGACAAGGTGCACGCCGCCTACGCGTTGGACGCGGTGGCGCAGGAAGTGATGTTCACGGTCGGGCCGTTGCTGGTGACGCTGCTTGTGTCGCTGTGGTCGCCGGGGGCGGCGCTGCTGGTCATCAATGTGATCGGGGTGCTCGGGGCGCTGTCGGTGGTGGTGTCGCGGCCGTCGCGGGAGTGGCGTTCGGCGCCGCGGGAGGCGCACTGGCTGGGGGCGTTGCGTTCGCGGGGGTTGCTCGCGTTGCTGGGGTCGTTCTTCTTCGTGGGGCTTGCGCTCGGCTCGATCACGGTGGCCGGTGTGGCGTATGCGGACGATCAGGGTCAGGCGTCGGTGTACGGCTGGTTGATGGCGGCGCTCGGTCTGGGTGCGCTGTTGGGCGGTGTGGTGTACGGGGCGCGGCAGTGGGCCGGTGCGCCGGAACGGCGGCTGCGCGTGCTCGTGGGGTTGCTGGCGTTGGGCTATCTGCCGCTGATGTTCACGCCCGGTGTGTGGCCGATGTGTGTGCTCGCGGCGCTTGCGGGTGTGTTCCTGGCGCCTTCGCTGGCCTGCGCGTTCATCGTGGTGGACCGGCATGCGCCACGTGGCACGGTGACGGAGGCGTTCTCGTGGCTGGTGACGACGTTCGGTGTGGGGGCCGCGGTGGGTACGGGTGTTGCGGGTCCGGCGCTCGAGTGGAGTGGCACGGCGGCGGGGTTCGCGGTGGCGGGTGCGGGTGGAGTGGCCGCGCTGCTCGTGCTGTTGGGCACGGTGCGGGTGCTCGCGGATCCGGTCGGCGGTGCGCGGGTGGCGGGTTCCTCCGGGGGTTCGGTGGAAAGTGATCGAAACGGAGCTGTCGAACCCGGTTTCAGTGCGGGGCATCAGGCGTAATGTTCAGTCATGGACCGCCGCATTTTCGGGCTGGAGAACGAGTACGGCGTCACGTGCACGTTCAGGGGACAGCGCCGCCTGTCGCCTGACGAAGTGGCGCGCTACCTCTTCCGCCGTGTCGTGTCATGGGGCCGCAGCAGCAATGTCTTCCTGCGGAACGGCGCCCGTCTGTATCTCGATGTGGGTTCACATCCGGAATATGCAACTCCCGAGTGTGACAACGTGACCGAGCTGGTCACCCACGACAAGGCGGGCGAGCGGATTCTGGAAGGCCTGCTCGTCGACGCCGAACGCCGCCTGCACGAGGAGGGAATCGCGGGCGACGTCTATCTCTTCAAGAACAACACCGACTCGGCGGGAAACTCTTACGGCTGCCACGAGAATTACCTCGTGGCGCGGCACGGGGAGTTCTCGCGTCTGGCAGACATCCTCATTCCATTCCTGGTCACGCGTCAGTTGTTGTGCGGCGCGGGCAAGGTGTTGCAGACGCCGCGCGGTGCGGTGTACTGCGTGAGTCAGCGTGCCGAGCACATCTGGGAGGGCGTCAGTTCCGCGACGACGCGTTCCCGGCCGATCATCAACACCAGGGACGAGCCGCACGCGGATGCGGAGCGGTACCGGCGGCTGCACGTCATCGTCGGCGACTCGAACATGTCGGAGACGACGATGCTGCTGAAGGTCGGCGCGACCGACCTGGTGCTGCGCATGATCGAGGCGGGCACGGTGATGCGGGATCTGACCCTGGAGAACCCGATCCGTGCGATCCGTGAGGTCAGCCATGACATCACCGGACGCCGCAAGGTGCGGCTCGCGAGCGGTCGCGAGGCGTCGGCGCTCGAGGTGCAGCGCGAGTACTACGAGAAGGCCGTGGACTTCGTGGAGCGCCGGGGCATTCGTACCGGCACCGTGGAGCAGGTGCTCGAGCTGTGGGGTCGTACGCTCGACGCGATCGAGCAGGAGGACCTGGACCGGATCGGTACCGAGATCGACTGGGTCATGAAGTACAAGCTGATCGAGCGGTATCGGGCGAAGCACAACATGACGATGTCGAATCCGCGGGTCGCGCAGATAGACCTCGCGTATCACGACATCCACCGTCGTCGCGGGTTGTACTACCTGCTTGAGAGGAAGGGCCAAGCCGCCCGTATCTGCAATGACTTGAAGATCTTCGAGGGCAAGTCGGTGCCGCCGCAGACCACGCGGGCCCGGTTGCGCGGTGACTTCATCCGGCGGGCGCAGGAGCAGCGCCGGGACTTCACGGTGGACTGGGTGCATCTGAAGCTCAACGACCAGGCGCAGCGCACGGTGTTGTGCAAGGACCCGTTCCGTTCGGTGGACGACCGGGTGGAGAAGTTGATCGCCGGTATGTGACAGAGCGTTGGAGTTCCGCGGGTCGGAACGCAACGCGGGGCGCCGTACGTTGCTCGTACGGCGCCCTTCTCACGTCGTAGAGTTGCGCGCACCCCACTCGCAAGATCTACCGATGATGAGGCTCACAGTGCGCCGACGCTCGCTGCTTCTCGCTGTACCCGCTGGACTGTTGACGCTCGCCGGGTGCGGCGACGACAAGGCTGACAAGGCCAAGTCCGAGGCTACGGACGGTCCTTCCAATTCCGCGGGGTCCGCGAAGATCGTGGACGGGCCGCTGCCGGAGATCACCAAGGGTGACAAGTTCGGTGAGAAGCCGACCGTTGCCAAGGGTTCGGGTGATCCGTCGAAGGATCTCGCGGTGAAGACGCTGGTGGAGGGCAAGGGCGCGAAGGTCGCCAAGGGCGATTATCTGCAGGCCGATTACCTGGGGCAGATCTGGTCGACGGCGAAGGTCTTCGACAACTCCTATGACCGTGGTGTTCCGGCGATCTTCCCGATCGGTGTCGGTCAGGTCATTCCGGGCTGGGACCAGGCCCTGGTCGGCAAGAAGATCGACTCCCGGGTGGAGTTGGCGATTCCGCCGGCGCTCGGTTACGGCAAGCAGGGCCAGCCGCAGGCCGGTATCAAGGGCACGGACACCCTGGTCTTCGTCGTGGACATCGTGGGTGCGTTCAACGCCAAGAGCTCCGCGAAGGGCAAGGAGGTCGCGCAGTCCAACATCGACCTTCCGAAGGTGGGCACCAACACCGACGGCAAGGCGCCCTCGATCGAGGTGCCGAAGAAGGATGCCCCGACGAAGCTGGTGTCGACCTATGTGATCGAGGGCGACGGCGAGGCGCTGAAGGAATCGGACGGCGTGCTCGTGCAGTACGAGGGTGTGCTGTGGGACGGCGGCAAGGAGTTCGACTCCACGTACAAGCGCAAGGAGCTCGCGCAGTTCCGGCTCGCGGAGGTCGTGGCGGGCTGGCGGGAGGGGCTGGCCGGCAAGAAGGTCGGCAGCCGTGTGCTCGTGGTGGTGCCGCCGGACAAGGGGTACGGCGACAAGGAGCAGCAGGGCATTCCGGCGAAGTCGACGCTGGTCTTCTCGGTCGACATCATCGCCAAGATGTGAGCGTGGGTGCCCTCGCGGAAATGTAAGACTGTCCCCGCTGCACACCCCGAGAAGCAGGAGCAATACACGTGAGCATCGACAAGCCCGAGGTCGACTTCCCCGGTGGCGAGCCCCCGGCGGACCTCGAGATCAAGGACATCTGGGAGGGCGAAGGCCCGGTGGCCAAGGCGGGCGACACCGTCCAGGTCCACTACGTCGGCGTCTCCTTCTCCAGCGGTGAGGAGTTCGACGCGAGCTGGAACCGTGGCAACCCGCTCGCCTTCCAGCTCGGCGCCGGCCAGGTCATCGCCGGCTGGGACAAGGGCGTGCAGGGCATGAAGGTCGGCGGCCGGCGTCAGCTGGTCATCCCGCCGGACCTGGCGTACGGAGAGCGTGGCGCGGGCGGCGGCCGGATCGCCCCCGGCGAGACGCTGATCTTCGTCTGCGACCTGGTCGCGGTCTGATCGCACACCGGTACCCGGTGTAGAAGCGCTGTGCGCGCACTGTTCGAGGGTCCATGCCTGCCGGCATGGGCCCTCGGCTTTTGCCGCGACACCCGGGGGCGGTACGGTCGACCGTCGTAGCAGGGTGCGCGGCAGGTGGGAGAGGGCGTCGATGGCGATTGCCAAGGCAGAGCGGCTGATGAATCTCGCGCTGTGCCTCCTTGGGACCCGGCGGCCGTTGAGCAAGCGCGAGCTGCGCGGCTCCATCGAGGCCTATCTGGAAGCGGGTTCGGACGACAGCTTCAACCGGATGTTCGAGCGCGACAAAGACGATCTGCGCGAACTCGGCCTGGTCATCGAGACAGTTGAGAACCTGGACGGCGAGCCCGGCTATCTGGCCCGCCGGGACAGCAACCGACTTCCGCCCGTCACGCTCGACGCCGAGGAGGCCGCCGCGCTCGGCCTCGCCGCCAAGGTGTGGCAGCAGGCCCGCCTGGCCGGTGCCGCGAGCGGCGCGCTGCAGAAGCTGCGGGCCGCCGGGCTGCCGGAGGAGGTCGATCCGTACGAGCCGCACAGCGCCCTCGAGCCGCGGATCCCGGTGCGTGAGGCGGCGTTCGAACCGCTGATGCTGGCCTGCCGGGACCGTCGCCCGGTGGTCTTCGACTACCGCAAGGCCACCGCCGCCCGCCCCGAGCAGCGCCATGTCGAGCCGTGGGCCCTGGAGTGCTGGCGCGGCCACTGGTACCTGGCGGGCTGGGACCGGGACCGGGGTGCGGAGCGGGTGTTCCGCTTGTCCCGGATCACCGGGAAGGTGCGGTCGCGGGCCGGGAAGTTCACCGTGGCGGTGCCCGATGTGGTGACGGTGCGGGAGACCGTGGCGGGCTGGGCCGGTGAGATCGCCGACCGTTCCGCGCTGATCAAGCTGCGCGCGGGCGCCGGCTACCCGCTGCGCGCCAAGGCCACCTCCGTACGCGAACGGGGCGACGGCTGGGACGAGTTGGAGATTCCGTACGGGCACGGCATGGATGCCTGGCTGGTCGAGTTCGGGCCCGATGTGGTGGTGCTCGAACCCGCCGAGCTGCGGGCGGACGTCGTGGAACGGCTGCGCGCCGTGGCCAAGGGCTGAGGGGGAGGAACAACCGATCATGGCCGCGAACGCGATCGATCAGACCCGCAGGATGCTGTCCCTGGTGACGTATCTGCGGGAGCGCCCCGGTGCCCGTATCAACGATGTGGCGCGGGCGTTCGGGATCAGCGAGGACGAGCTGATCTCCGACCTGGATGTGCTGCCGCTGTGCGGGACGAGTTTCCGCGGGGGTGATCTGCTCGACATCGACACCGACGGCGAGCGGATCTGGTGGCACAACCCGGCCGCACTGTCGGCGGAGGCGGCGGCTCCGCTGCGGCTCGCCGCGGACGAGGCGACCGCGCTGCTCGTCGCCGCCCGCGCGGTGGCCACACTGCCGGGGCTGCGTGAGGGCGACCGGGAGGCACTGCTGCGCGCGACCGCGAAGCTGGAGGCCGCGGCGGGGGAGACGGCCGGGGCGAGTGACCGGCTCTCGGTGACCTTCGAGTCCGAGGGTGGGGTCTTCGCTGAGGTGGACCGGGCGATCTCCGAGCGGCGCCGCCTGTGGGTGCGCTACTACTCGCCCGCGCGTGACGAGCTGACCGAGCGGGAGGTCGACCCGATCCGGCTGTTCGCGCTCGGCCACACGTACATGGAGGCGTGGTGCTACCGCTCCGAGGCGCGGCGCACCTTCCGGCTCGACCGGGTCGCGGAGATCCGGATCCTCGACGAGGCGGCGGCGCCGCCCGAGCTCGAGCTGCGCGACCTGTCCGAGGCACTGGTGCAGCCCTCCGCGGACGACCCCGAGGTGGTCGTCGAGGTCGGGCCCGGTGGGCGCTGGGTCGCCGAGTACTACCCGCACGACAGTGCCGAGGAACTGCCCGACGGTGGGCTGCGGATCACGCTGCGTACGCCGGACCCGACGTCGCTGCGCAGGCTGGCGCTGCGGCTCGGGGCGGATGGGCGGATCACGGCGCCCGAGGACCTGGCGCTGAGCGCGCGGCGGGCGGCCACGGAGGCGCTCGCGGCGTACGACGGCCAGGAGCAAGGAGCTTGAGGGTGTCGGGTATGTCCGGTGAGTCAGGTTCTGGCGTGGGTGTGGACGTGAGCATGGGCGTGGACATGGGCATGGTCCCCGGCGTCGGTGCCGGTGCCGGTGCCGGTGCCGGTGTGGCTGGTGTGCTGGTGGCGGATGCCCCGACGGACGCCCCCGCAGTTGTCTCCGCAGGCGTCTCCGTGGCCGGAGCCGAGCGTTCCGGCGTGCCCGGCATTCCCCGCCAGCACCGGCCCGTCGTCTTCAAGGCCGCCTGCCCCGACTGCCGGGAGCGCTTCGAACTCGCCGCCGGCGCGCTGCGCCTGGCCGTCGGCGCGAGCCCGCGCACCACCTTCTACTCCTTCACCTGTCCCGAGTGCGGCGCCGCCGTCCGCAAACCCGCCGGTGAGCGCATCGTCGAACTCCTCACCGGCGGTGGGGTGCGGACGCTGCGCCTGCACTCCACGGTCTAAGGTGGCCCGCATGTTCTGGCCCATGATCGCGATCGCCCTGGGGTTCTGCGGGCTCGCCGTGCTCGGCGTTCTCGCCGTACGCGTCTTCCTCGAGGTCAAGCGACTCGGCGCCCAAGTCGCCGACACCGCAGGCAAGATCAACCGCGCCGCCGAGGACCTGGAACGGGCCGCGACGCACATGGCGCGCACCGGCCGGGACACGCTTTAGCGACCCGACGCGCGGCGTCCGGGGCCCTGTCGGCGCCCAGGTCACGGCGAGTACGCTGATTGAAGGAAGGCCCCGAGTACGAGGCGGGGGCCGCAACTGGGAGTACGCACAGGGATTGCCCTGCGTTTACTCCTGGGGGTTACGATCGCTGCCAAGCGCGGTGGTCGGATGTATGTCCGGCCCACCGGGCACCAGATCCTGTCGCCTCGGTGAAGAAGGTAAAAGCTATGGGTAGGCTCGGCCCCACCGAGATCATTCTGATCCTCCTCGTCATCGTCCTTCTCTTCGGTGCGAAGAAGCTGCCCGACATGGCGCGCTCCCTCGGCAAGTCCGCTCGCATCCTCAAGAGCGAGGCCAAGGCGATGAAGACCGACGAGAAGCAGAGCGCCCCCGCCGACCCGCCCAACCCGGGCGCCCAGGGCACCACGGACCAGCCCGCTCCGCGTACGATCCAGGCCGCTCCCGGCGACGTGTCCAGCTCGCGTCCGGTGACCGAGCCGACCGACAGTACGACCCAGCGCTGATCCGGAGCAGGCCGGAGCAGGTCTGCCGCACGAGATGAGGACGTGGGTTGCTCAAGTCTGCCCGCACACAGGAGAAGGACCCCGAGGGGCGGATGCCCCTCGCGGAGCATCTGCGTGAGCTCCGCAACCGGCTCGCCAAGGGCCTCCTCGCGATCGTCGTGGTCACCGTCGTGGCCGCGTTCTACAGCGAGGACCTCATGCGGTTCCTCTCCGAGCCGGTACCGCGCTGCGCGAAGGGCCTCGGCGAATCCACCGGCGGCGACTGCGCCGTGGTCTCCTTCAACACACTGCTTTCCCCCTTCACCACCACGGTCAAGGTCAGCCTCATGGCCGGCGTGATCATCGCGAGCCCGGTCTGGCTCTACCAGCTCTGGGCGTTCGTCGCGCCGGGCCTGCACAAGAGCGAGAAGAAGTACACGTACGCCTTCGTGACCGCCGCCGTCCCGCTCTTCGTGGCCGGCGCCTACCTCGCGTACGTGATCCTGCCGGTGAGCATGAAGGTGCTCATCAGCATCACGCCCGACGGGTCCGCGAACATCCTGGGCCTCGACGACGTCCTGGACTTCACCGTCCGCATGGTGCTCATCTTCGGCATCGCCTTCGAGCTTCCGCTGCTGCTGATCATGCTCAACATGACGGGCATCGTCACCGGGCGCCGGATGGCCCGCTGGTGGCGCGGTGTGGTCATGGGCGTCTTCGTCTTCGGTGCCGTGGCGACCCCGACCACCGACCCCGTCGGCATGATCGCGCTTGCCGGGCCCATCATCGTGCTCTACTTCGCGGCCGTCGCCTTCTCGCTCGTCAACGACAAGCGCAGGGCCCGCAAGAACACCGACGCCGCCCTCGACGACGACGAGGCCTCCGAGCTCGACCTCACCCCCGACAGCATCGGCCAGATCGAGTCCGTACCGGCCGCCCGTGCCCTGCCCGAGCAGGCGAGCAGCGAGCAGGACCGCAGGACGAACGGTTTCGACGACGTGACCTGATCTTGTAGGGTCCTGCCCCCACACGTCCGGAGGGGGACAAGTGACCAGCGAGATCACGCTCTTCGTGAATCCCACCGCGGGACGCGGCCGGGGCGCGCACGCCGCGCAGCCGGCCGCTTCCGCGCTCCGGGAGGCCGGATTCTCCGTACGCACGCTCGTCGGCAACGACGCGGACGACGCCCTGCTCCGCGCCCGCGCGGCCGTCGACGGAGGCACCGGAGCGCTGATCGCCGTCGGCGGTGACGGCATGGTGAACCTCGCCCTCCAGGCCGTCGCCGGAACCCACACCCCGCTCGGCGTGATCGCCGTCGGCACCGGCAACGACTTCGCCCGCGCCCTCGGCCTGCCCGTCCGCGCCCCACGGGCCGCCGGCCGCCTCGTCGCCGAGGCGCTCAAGGGCCACCGCATCCGCAGCGTCGACCTGGGCCGGGCCGACGGGCGCTGGTTCGGCACCGTCCTCGCCTCCGGCTTCGACTCCCGGGTCAACGACCGCGGCAACCGGATGCGGTGGCCGGGCGGCCGCCTCAAGTACGACCTCGCGATCCTCGCCGAACTCGCCACGTTCCGGCCCGTCCCGTACCGCATCACGCTCGACGACGGGCCCGTCATCGAGGTCGACGCCACCCTCGTCGCGGTCGGCAACAGCGGTTCGTACGGCGGGGGCATGCGGATCTGTGCGGGGGCCGTGCTCGACGACGGGCTGTTCGACGTCACCGTGGTCGGCGACTGCTCGCGCGCGACGCTGCTCAAGGTGTTCCCGCGCGTGTACAAGGGCACGCACCTCGACCACCCGAAGGTCACCGTGCACCGGGCCGCGAAGGTCAGCCTGGCGGCGCCGCGGACCACCGGGTACGCCGACGGGGAGCCGCTCGGGACGCTGCCGCTGACCGCGCGGTGCGTGCCCGGAGCTGTGCGGGTGCTCGGGCCCTGAGGGGCACTCCGGGGCGCGCTCCGGGCGTGCTCAGGGGCGTGCCGCGGGGGTGTCCGCGCTGGCCGGCCGTCCGCTTCGACAAAGATCGCGACCTTGTCAGTGCCTCCGGGTAGGCTCGAAGACAAGATGACAGAGGACCTCTCACCGGCCGAGCGGTACGCGGCAGCACGTAAGCGGGCTGTCGAGCAGGCCACCGCACTCGCGTCCTTCCGCGAGATGTACGACTTCGGGCTCGACCCCTTCCAGATCGACGCCTGCCAAGCCCTGGAGGAGGGCAAGGGCGTGCTCGTCGCGGCGCCCACGGGCTCGGGCAAGACCATCGTCGGCGAGTTCGCCGTCCATCTCGCCCTGGGACAGGGCAAGAAGTGTTTCTACACCACCCCCATCAAGGCGCTCTCCAACCAGAAGTACGCGGACCTGGCCCGGCGTTACGGCCAGGACAAGGTCGGCCTGCTCACCGGCGACAACAGCGTCAACTCCGAAGCGCCGATCGTGGTGATGACCACCGAGGTCCTGCGGAACATGCTGTACGCGGGCTCGCAGTCGCTGCGCGGCCTCGGGTACGTGGTGATGGACGAGGTGCACTACCTCTCCGACCGCTTCCGCGGCGCCGTCTGGGAGGAAGTGATCATTCACCTCCCCGAGTCGGTGACCCTGGTCTCCCTCTCGGCGACGGTCTCCAACGCCGAGGAGTTCGGCGACTGGCTGGACACCGTGCGCGGCGACACCGCGGTGATCGTCTCCGAGCACCGGCCCGTGCCGCTGTTCCAGCACGTGCTCGCCGGGCGCCGGATGCACGACCTCTTCGAGGAGTCGCAGGAGTCCGGCAAGCGCGCCGTCAACCCCGATCTGACGCGGATGGCGCGCCTGGAGGACAGCAAGCCCTCGTACCGCGACCGCCGCAGAGGCAAGCGGGTGCGCGAGGCCGACCGGGAGCGGGAGCGCCGCTCCAGGTCGCGGATCTGGACACCGAGCCGCCCCGAGGTCATCGACCGGCTCGACTCCGAAGGCCTGTTGCCGGCCATCACGTTCATCTTCAGCCGCGCCGCCTGCGAGGCCGCGGTCCAGCAGTGCCTGCACGCGGGCCTGCGGCTCAACGACGAGGACGGGCGCCGCCGCGTCCGCGAGATCGTCGAGGAGCGCACCGCCTCCATTCCCGACGAAGACCTGCACGTCCTCGGGTACTTCGAGTGGCTGGAAGCGCTGGAGCGGGGCATCGCCGCGCACCACGCGGGCATGCTGCCGACCTTCAAGGAGGTCGTCGAGGAGCTGTTCGTGCGCGGCCTGGTCAAAGCCGTGTTCGCCACCGAGACCCTCGCCCTCGGCATCAACATGCCCGCGCGTTCAGTGGTGTTGGAGAAGCTGGTCAAGTGGAACGGCGAACAGCACGCCGACATCACCCCCGGTGAGTACACCCAGCTGACCGGCCGCGCGGGCCGCCGCGGCATCGACATCGAGGGCCACGCCGTGGTGCTCTGGCAGCGCGGCATGAACCCCGAACACCTCGCGGGCCTGGCGGGCACGCGTACGTATCCGCTGCGCTCCAGCTTCAAGCCGTCGTACAACATGGCGGTGAACCTGGTCCACCAGTTCGGCAGGCACCGCTCGCGTGAGCTGCTCGAGACGTCGTTCGCGCAGTTCCAGGCGGACCGCTCGGTCGTCGGCATCTCCCGCCAGGTGCAGCGCAACGAAGAGGGCCTCGAGGGCTACCAGGCCTCCATGACCTGCCACTTGGGCGACTTCGAGGAGTACGCGCGGCTGCGCCGCGACCTCAAGGACCGCGAGACCGAGCTGGCCAAGCAGGGCGCCGCGCAGCGCCGGGTGTCGGCCGCCGCGGCCCTGGAGAAGCTCAAGCCGGGCGATGTCATCCACGTCCCCACCGGTAAGTTCGCGGGCCTCGCCCTGGTCCTCGACCCCGGCCTGTCCGGGGGACGGTCCAACGGGCACCGCGGCTTCGAGAACTACGACGGGCCTCGCCCCCTGGTGCTCACCGCCGAACGGCAGGTGAAGCGGCTCGCGTCGATGGACTTCCCGGTGCCGGTCGAGGCGCTCGACCGGATGCGGATCCCGAAGTCGTTCAACGCCCGCTCGCCGCAGTCCCGTCGGGACCTGGCGTCCGCGCTGCGCACCAAGGCCGGTCACATCAGGCCCGAGAAGCACCGGAGGGGCCGTGCGGCCGCCGCCGACGACCGCGAGATCGCCCGGCTGCGGGCCGAGCTGCGCGCCCACCCCTGCCACGGCTGCGACGAGCGCGAGGACCACGCCCGCTGGGCCGAGCGCTACCACCGGCTGAAGCGCGACACCCGGCAGCTGGAGCGCCGCATCGAGGGGCGCACCAACACCATCGCCCGCACCTTCGACCGGATCGTCGCGCTCCTCACCGAGCTCGACTATCTGCGCGGCGACGAGGTCACCGACGACGGCCGCCGCCTCGGCAGGCTCTACGGCGAGCTGGATCTCCTGGCCTCCGAGTGCCTGCGCGCCGGGGTCTGGGAGGAGCTGAGCCCGGCCGAACTGGCCGCCTGCGTCTCGGCGTTGGTGTTCGAGGCGCGGACCAGCGACGACGCCCTCGCGCCCAAGCTGCCCTCCGGCAAGGCCAAGGAGGCGCTCGGCGAGATGGTGCGGATCTGGGGCCGGCTCGACGCCCTGGAGGAGGACTTCCGTATCAACCAGGCGGAGGGCGTAGGCCAGCGCGAGCCGGACCTCGGCTTCGCGTGGGCGGCGTACATGTGGGCGTCCGACAAGGGCCTCGACGAGGTGCTGCGCGAGGCGGAGATGCCCGCGGGCGACTTCGTGCGCTGGTGCAAGCAGGTCATCGACGTACTCGGACAGATCTCCGCGGCGGCGCCCAGAGAGGGCAGCACGGTCGGGAAGAACGCCCGCAAGGCCGTCGACTCGCTGCTCCGTGGTGTGGTGGCCTACTCGTCGGTGGGGTGACCTCGTTCCGGTGGGGTGACCCGGTGGCTCCGTCCCGTTCAACTCCGGGGCGGGGCCGCCCACTTCGCGTGGTCCGTCCATGCCTGCAGGGTGCGGCCGCTCTCGAAGCGGTGCTCCCGGCCGGTCAGCGGATCGGTGAACTCAAGGCTGCGGGCGAGGAGTTGCAGGGGCCGTGAGAAGTCGTCCGGCGCCGGGTCGGTGACGACGGGGTAGACCGGGTCGCCGAGGATCGGGACGCCGAGCGCGTTCATGTGCACCCGCAGCTGGTGGGTGCGGCCGGTGCGGGGGAGCAGCCGGTAGCGGCCGAGGCGGACGGTGTCGGTTCCGGTGGCGGTGTCGGTTCCCGTAACGGTGACGGTGGCGGTGTCGTGGTGGTCGAGGAGTTCGATCCGGCTCTCGCTGTTGGGTTCGCCCGGCAGTTCGTACGCCGCGAGCACACCGCGGTCCTTCTGGATCCGGCTGCGCACGGTGCGGGGTAGGGCGAGCAGCGGGTCGTACGCCGCCACCGCCTCGTACTCCTTCAACACCAGCTTGTCGTGGAAGAGGCCCTGGTAGGCGCCGCGGTCCTCGGGGCGCACGGTGAACATCACGAGGCCCGCGGTGAGCCGGTCGAGGCGGTGGGCCGGGGCGAGCCGGGGCAGGTCGAGATCGCGGCGCAGCCGGGCGAGTGCCGTCTCGGTGATGTGGCTGCCGCGCGGGGTGGTGGCGAGGAAGTGCGGCTTGTCGACGACGACGAGACGCGCGTCGCGGTACAGCACCGGCAAGGGGAACGGAACGCGCGGTTCGGGGGCGAGGGGCCGGTGGAACCAGAGGTGCGCCCCGGCCTCGTAGGGACTCGTGACCGTCAACCGGCCGTCCACGCCCGCCACTTCGCCCCGCGCGAGCAGGTCGTCGATCACTTCGGGTGGCACCGGGAGCCGCTCCACCAAGTGGTCCCGCACGGTCGCCCACTCCCCGTCGAGCGGCAGCCGCAGGTGCACCGGATCGATACCCTCGCGCTGGGCGAGGGGCGAGGGCGGAGCACTGCGCTTGCGTCGGGACACGGGGCCAGATTACGGGGCCCCGGCTGACCGACCGGACGGCCGACTGACTGACCGACCGGCCCCGACGGTCGGTTCCGTCAGGGCGGGGCAGGGCGGCGTGGTCTGTGGCGGGTGTGGTTCGGCGGGCGTGGTTCAGGAGGCCGCCGCGGTGACCGCTTCCTGCTCGGCCTCCACCTGGGCGTTCCACTCGCGTTTGGCGGACTGCCAGCCGTCCTCGTTGTGCCCGAGGCGCCAGTAGCCCGAGATGGAGAGCCGCTCGCGGGGGATCTCGCGGTCCAGGCGGAGGTGGCGGCGGAGTTCCTTCACGAAGCCGGCCTCGCCGTGCACGAAGGCCTGCACGTCACCGGCCGGGAAGTCGAGCTCGCGGACCGCGGCGACCAGGGCCTCGCCGACCGGGCGCGTGCCACGGTGCAGCCAGGTGATGCGGGCGCCGTCGGGGGAGACCGCGTCCTGCTCCTCCTCCGGCCCCGCCACCTCGACGAAGGCGTGCACCCGCGCGCCCGCCGGGAGCCGCTCCAGGGTCGCGGCGATGGCGGGCAGCGCGGACTCGTCGCCGACCAGGAGGTGCCAGTCGGCCCCGGCGTCCGGCGTGTACGCCCCGCCGGGGCCGAGGAAGCGCAGTCGGTCGCCCGGCCGGGCGGCGGCGGACCACGGTCCGGCCAGGCCCTCGTCGCCGTGCACCACGAAGTCCACGGTCAGCTCGCGCCGTTCGGGGTCCCAGGCACGCACCGTGTACGTACGCGTCACGGGCCACTGGTCGCGGGGGAGGTCGGCGCGGATCTGCTGGATGTCGAACGGCTCGGGGTACGTCACGCCCTGGGCCGGGAACAGCAGCTTGATGTAGTGGTCGGTGTGCGTGCCCGCCTCGAACAGCTCGAGCCCGGCGCCACCGAGCACCACGCGCTGCATGTGCGGGGTGATCCGCTCGGTGCGGACCACCTCCGCGAGATGGGCCTTCGGCGCTTTGCGGGCCGGACGTTCTGCCACGGAGGCCTCCCCTGACCAGTGAGCTTCTTAGGTAAGCCTAAGTTAACACCTCGGCCTTCGAGACGGGTGTGGCTTTTGAGACGCGTTCAGCCTTCGAGCAGGGTGACGAGCCGCTTCAGTGGTCCGGTGAGACCCCACTGGGTGGCGAGCTCGTCCAGGGCGGCCGGGTCGCGCGGCTCGCGGGGCAGGGTGAGCGGGATGTCGGGCACCGGCACGTCCGTGGCCACCCGGACAACCTTCGGCGCCACCGCGACGTACGGCCTGGACTCGTCGAGGCGCTTGCGCTGCGAGGGGGTGAGCTTGGACTTCGGGTCGTCGACGGCGGCCATGATCCCGGCCAGGTCGCCGAACTGGGCGAGCAGCTTGGCCGCGGTCTTCTCGCCGATGCCGGGCACGCCGGGCAGGCCGTCGCTGGGGTCGCCGCGAAGGAGCGCCAGGTCGACATAGCCGGAGCCGTCCACCGCGTACTTCTCGCGGAGCCAGGTCTCGTCGGTGAGCTGGAGGGTGCCGACGCCCTTGAGGGGGTAGAGGACGCGGATCTCGCGCTTGTCGTCGACCAGTTGGTACAGGTCGCGGTCGCCGGTGACGATGTCGACCGGGCCGGTGGCGCGGGCGGTGAGGGTGCCGATGACGTCGTCCGCCTCGTACCCCTCCGCTCCGATGCGGGCGATGCCGAGGGCGTCGAGGACGTCCTCGACGATCGGGACCTGCGGGGAGAGGGTGTCGGGGATCTCCTCGGCGTCCGCGCCGTCCGGCACCTCTTCGGCGACGCGGTGCGCCTTGTACGAGGGGATCAGGTCCACCCGCCACTGCGGGCGCCAGTCGGCGTCCATGCAGGCGACCAGTTCGTCGGGGTGGTGGTCGAGGACCAGGCGCGAGATGAACTCGATCAGTCCGCGCACGGCGTTGACCGGCGTGCCGTCCGGGGACTTCACGGATTCCGGGACGCCGAAATAGGCCCGGAAGTACAGGGAAGCGGTGTCGAGGAGCATGAGCCGTCGTGTTTGCTGCGTCACACCGGCATCATGCCGCACCCCACTGACAGCGCCCCGGTGACAAGTGCCGAAGTGTGCCGCTCGGTTGAGGGTGACGTGAAGGTGCCGCGTTCCGGCCACGCCTCCCACGTACCGGCCACGCCTCGCGCGGGTGCACATCCCGTCGCGCTGAGTGATCGGCCGTGCGCGAATCCGACGTATGTCCGGTTGGGGTTGTGAACTGGAACACTCTTGCGTTTACGAGGTTTCGGCGGGGGCAGGCGCGGACCCGGAGCGAACCGATTGACGGATTCAACTAGTCCGGTTGAAACGGCGAGCGGGAGGATTCCGCGCCGCTCCACGGCCCGCCGGCGGGGGAGGCGGGCCGTCGTACGTACGAACCGAGAGGCTTTATGTCCAGGCTGCAAGCTGAGCACTTGTACAAGGTGTTCGGCAGACGACCCACTGACGCGGTGCGCAGGCTCGAGAGCGGCGCCGACCGCGACGAGCTCCGCGCGGACGGCACCACCGCCGCGGTGATCGACGCTTCGTTCACCGTTGAGCCGGGCCAGATCTTCGTCGTCATGGGTCTCTCCGGATCCGGCAAGTCGACGCTGCTGCGCATGCTCAACGGACTGCTCGAGCCGACCGCGGGCCGGGTGCTGTTCGACGGTGACGACATCACGAACATCAGCGCCCGCAAGCTCCGCGAGGTCCGCTCGAAGAAGATCAGCATGGTCTTCCAGCACTTCGCGCTCTTTCCGCACCGCAGCGTGCTCGAGAACGCCGGGTACGGCCTCGAAGTGCAGGGCGTGTCGCGCGGCGAGCGGGAGAAGCGGGCCACCGAGGCGCTGCGCCTCTGCGGTCTCGAAGGCTGGGAGAAGTCCTGGCCCGACGAGCTCTCCGGCGGTATGCAGCAGCGTGTGGGCCTGGCCCGCGCGCTGGCCACCGACGCCGATCTGCTGCTCATGGACGAGTCGTTCTCCGCGCTCGACCCGCTGATCCGGCGCGATATGCAGGACCAGCTCCTCGAGCTGCAGAAGACCCTGAAGAAGACCATCGTCTTCATCACCCACGACCTCAACGAGGCCATGCGCCTCGGCGACCAGATCGCGGTCATGCGGGACGGCCGGATCGTCCAGATCGGCAGCTCCGAGGACATCCTCGTGCGCCCCGCCACGGACTACGTCGCGTCCTTCATCCAGGACGTGGACCGCTCGCGCGTGCTCACCGCCGGTGCCGTCATGGAGCCCGTCACGGGCGACGCCCGCAAGGTGCTCGACACCGCGCCCGCGACCGTCTCCGAGGACACCGCGCTGGTCGAGCTGTTCACGCTGTGCGCGGGCAGTGACACTCCCGTCGCGGTGACCGACGCGGCCGGCGAGCTCGTCGGCCAGGTCTCGCGTACGTGCCTGCTCACCGCGCTCGGCGAGGAGTCCGAGGCCGGTGCCGGGGCTGGCGCCGAGGCCGCCGCCGTACCGCAACAGCGGGACGACGAGCCGCGGGACGCGGCCCCCGAGAAGACCGAGAACACCGAGAAGTCCGGGGACGTGAAGCCCGACGAAGGCGACGCATCCGGCAGCGAGGAGGTGGCCGCTCGTGCCTAGAGTCCCGCTCGGCGACTGGGTCAACAGCGGAGTCAGCTGGCTCCTCGACCACATGAACTGGCTGTTCGACGCCGTCAAGACGGTGGTCACCGGCCTCTACGACGGCATCAACGCCGTCCTGTCCGCCCCCGAGCCGCTGCTGCTCGTGGGCATCTTCGCGGTGATCGCGTTCTGGCTGCGCGGGCTCGTCGCCGGTGTGCTGACGTTCGCGGGCTTCACGCTGATCATCTCGATGGACCTCTGGGACAACGCGATGATCACGTTGTCCCTGGTGCTCGTCGCCACCATCGTCGCGCTCGTCGTCTCGGTGCCCGTCGGTATCTGGGCGGCGCGCTCCAACACCGTCAGCGGTGTGGTCCGGCCCGTACTGGACTTCATGCAGACGCTGCCCGCGATGATCTACCTCATCCCGGCCATCCTGTTCTTCGGCATGGGCGCGTCCGCGGGCATCATCGCGACCCTGATCTTCGCCCTGGCGCCCGGCGTCCGGATGACCGAGCTGGGCATCCGGCAGGTCGACAAGGAACTGGTCGAGGCGGCCGAGGCGTTCGGCACCTCGCCGCGCAACACGCTCCTTCGCGTCCAGCTCCCGCTGGCGCTGCCGACGATCATGGCGGGCGTCAACCAGGTCATCATGCTGGGCCTGTCCATGGCCGCCATCGCGGGCATGGTCGGCACCGGCGGCCTCGGTGGCGACGTCAACCAGTCCATCGGCCAGCTCGACGTGGGCCTTGGCTCCGAGGCCGGTGTCTCCATCGTCATCCTCGCCATCTACCTGGACCGGATGACCGGTTCGCTCGGCCGCCAGGTCTCCCCGCTCGGCCGTCGCGCGGCCGCCAAGGCGCGCGCCGCGCAGGGCCTGAACCTGGCGACGTACCGTCCGCGCCCGGCCTTCGCGGTCATCGGCGTCGTGATCCTCGCCCTCGTCGCGGGCGGCATGAACTTCATGGGCAAGTCCGACACCCAGGCGGCCGGCGACGCCACGAACGTCGGCCAGGGCAAGAAGATCTCCATGGGCTACATCCCGTGGGACGAGGGCGTCGCCTCCACCTTCCTCTGGAAGGAGATCCTGGAGCAGCGCGGCTTCGCGCCCGAGGCCAAGCAGCTCGAGGCCGGACCGCTCTACACCTCCCTCGCGCAGGGCCAGCTGGACTTCCAGACCGACGCCTGGCTGCCCACCACGCACGAGGAGTACTGGAAGAAGTACGGCTCCAAGCTGGAGGACCTGGGCGACTGGTACGGCCCGACCTCGCTCGAGCTCACCGTGCCCTCGTACATGAAGGACCTCGACTCGCTCGCGGACCTCAAGGGCCAGGGCGGCAAGTTCAAGGGCAAGATCATCGGCATCGAGCCCAGCGCCGGAATGATGAAGCTGCTCAAGGAGAAGGTGCTCAAGGAGTACGGCCTTGAGGGCGAGTTCGAGGTCGTCGACGGTTCGACGCCCGCGATGCTGGCCGAGCTGAAGCGCGCGTACGCCAAGAAGGAGCCCATCGTCACCACGCTGTGGTCGCCGCACTGGGCGTACAGCGACTTCGACCTGAAGAAGCTCAAGGACCCGAAGGGTGCCTGGGGCAAGGGCGATCAGGTGCACACCGTGGCGCGCAAGGGCTTCTCGAAGGAGAACCCCGAGGTCGCCAAGTGGATGAAGGACTTCAAGCTCACCGAGAAGCAGCTCACCAGCCTCGAGTCGGACATCACCAAGGCCGGCAAGGGCAAGCAGCAGGACGCCGTCCGCGCCTGGCTGAAGAAGAACCCCGGCCTGGTCGACAAGCTCGCCCCGGTCGAGAAGAAGGCGCCCACCGAGGGCGGCAAGGGTGAGGCCTCGCGGCCGGTCAACGTGGCCTGGTTCCCCTGGGACGAGGACGTCGCGGTGACGTACCTCTGGAAGAACGTCCTGGAGAAGCGCGGCTACACGCTGAACCTCAAGCAGTCCGACGTCGGCCCGGTCTACGCCGGACTCGCCTCGGGCTCCCTGGACGTCAACTTCGACGCCTGGCTGCCGACCACGCAGAAGCAGTACTGGGACAAGCACAAGAACGATCTGACCGACCTCGGCTCCTGGTACAGCCCGACCTCCCTGGAGATCGCGGTGCCCTCGTACGTCAAGGGCGTGAAGTCCATCGAGGACCTCAAGGGCCGCTCCAAGGAGTTCAACGGCAAGATCATCGGCATCGAGCCGGGCGCCGGGATCATGACCACGATGAAGGACAAGATCCTTCCGGGTTACGGCCTCGACAAGGAGTACGAGCTCGTCGAGGGCTCCACTCCGGCGATGCTGGCCGAGCTGAAGCGCTCGTACGCCAAGAAGGAGCCGGTCGCCGTCCTCATGTGGACGCCGCACTGGGCCTACAGCGAGTACGAGCTGACCAAGCTGAAGGACGGCAAGGGTCTGTTCGGCGCGGGCGACAAGCTGCACAACGTCGGCAGCAAGGAGTTCCCGAAGCTCTACCCGCAGCTCTCCAAGTGGCTCGGTGACTTCAAGATGAGCGAGGAAGAACTCGCCGGCCTGGAGAACGAGATCAAGAAGCGCGGCAAGGGCCAGGAGGAAGCGGCCGTCGCGGCGTGGATGAAGGACCACCCGGGCATGGTCGACCGGATGGCTCCGATCAAGTAGCCGGTACGCCGGTTCGCGCGCCGCCCCGAGGGGTGGGTTTCCCGCAGGTCCCCTGACCTGTGGTGAAGCCCACCCCTCGGGCCGTTCCGTACGCCCGCGCCGCTCCCTACTCTCGACAGAGCCCCCGCCCCGTCCGCCCGGAAATTCCCCTGTGCTCCTGTCTCGCCGCCCCGTCCGCCTCGCCGCCTCGGGTGTGCTCGCGCTCGTCCTGCTCGTCGCCGTGCTCCTCGTCGACCGGGCCGACGCCGCCCCGCTCTCCGGTCCCGCCTCCCGGCTCGCCGCGCTCACCGAGGACGTCACCGACGCCGACGGCCGGGTGTACGACGCGCGGGACGACTCCGGCCGCACCATGGACGCCGCCGACATCAGGCAGGCCCCGGACGGCGGCTATCTCGCCGTGTACCACTCGCTGCTCGACGACGGCCGGTTCCACGCGGCCGTGGCCACCTCCGCCGACCTGCGGCACTGGACCCGCCGCCACGACTTCGGCCCCGGCACCCACCAGCCCTCCCTCGCCGCGGACCCGTCCGGCGGCTGGGTGCTCGCGTACGAGAGGGATCCGGCCAACCACATCGCCGTACGGAAGTACGCCGACCTGGATGCGCTGCTCGGCGGCGACCCCGCGCGGTCCTTCGACGCGCCGCGCACCCTGTCGCGCTGCGCCGAGGGCACGCCCAGCATCACCGCCGTGCACGGCGACACCGTCGAACTCACCGGCCACTACCGGGCCGACTGCGACACCGACCGCCAACTCCGCGCCACGCTCCGGGACTTCCGGCACTGGCACGCCGAGCCCGACACCCGCCTCGACACCGCCGTGGCGGCCTGGGGCAACCAGGGCAACATCGGCGACCGCGCCCCGCTCCGGCTCGACGGCCGCGAGCTCGTGCTGATCGAGGGGCAGCAGCGCCGCGACGACTTCGCGGGCTGGCGCACCTATGTCTACGACCCGCGGCGCGGCCTCGCCGCACCCCTCGGCCTGCGCACCGAAGGCGGCAGCACCGCCTTCGCCAACCCCTCGGCCAGCCTGCTCACCGCACCGGACGGCGCCCCGGCCGTGCTGCTCAGCGTGTTCGTACCGCGCGAGGGGGCGGCGCCGGGCGAGGCAGGGCAGTTGCTGTTCTGGCGGAAGCTCTGAGGGTCCGTCTCCTGCGGATGCTCTGAGGGGTCGTCCGGTCGCTCTCCGTGGGACCGGGGCCCGGCCCGCGTACGCCCCTCGCGGTTCGGCCGGAATGCATCGCTCGGGCGCCGTCGTCCGACCTACCCCGGTGGGCGGGACGCGAGAGAATGGGAGCAGCGGAACCCCTGATTCGGGGACCCGGAGCAGGACAGCGGTTGGCAGGGCGCGGACCGGGTGGCTTGCGTAGGGTGCTGAGCACACGATCTGACCGTACGCACCAAGAGGGGGGCCGGAGATGGACGAGAAGGAATCAGCCCGGGTCGGCGTCGCCATCCGGCGCCGCCGCAGGGCGCTGCGCCTCACGCTCGCCGCCGTCTCGGGCCGCAGCGGCCTGTCGGTGCCGTTCCTCAGCCAGATCGAGAACGAGCGGGCCCGGCCGAGCCGCACCTCCCTCGAGCGGGTCGCCGACGCGCTCGGCACCACCGCGATCGAACTGCTCTCCGCCGCCGACGCGGAGCGCATCGTCGAGGTGGTGCGCGGCGACCCGGCGCCTGAGCGGCCCAGCACCCGCAGCCTGGTGCACGGCCAGCAGCAGCTGCACGCCCTGGAGTTCATCGGCGAGCACGACGCGGGCCGCGAGTTCCAGCACCGCAACGACGAGTTGATGTACGTGGCCGAGGGCGCCGTCGAGGTGGAGGCGGAGGGCCGGGCGTACCGACTGGCGCGCGGCGACTCGCTGTTCCTCTCGGGCGGCGTCCGGCACCGCTGGCGGGCCGCGGGCCCCGACACCCGGGTCCTGGTCGTCGCCGTCGCCGAGCACATCAAGGCGGAACCGGAGTGAGTCCGGCTTGAGGGTCGTCTCGCTGGTGCCCTCGCTCACCGAGGCGGTGGCCGCTTCGGCTCCGGAGCTGCTCGTCGGCGTCACGGACTGGTGCGACCGTCCGGCGGACCTCGACGCCTTCGGGGTCGTACGGATCGGCGGCACCAAGAACCCCGACGTGCCGCGCGTCCTCGCGCTCGCGCCCGACCTGGTGCTCGCCAACGAGGAGGAGAACCGCGCCCCCGACCTAGCCGCGCTGCGCGCCGCCGGGGTGCAGGTCCTGGTCACCGAGATCCGCGATCTGCCGTCCGCGCTACGGGAGTTGGACCGGGTCCTGGTTCGCGGCTGCCGCTTGCCCCGGCCCCGCTGGCTGGACGAGGCCGCCGCCGCGTGGGAGTCACCGGCTCAGCCTCTCGGCGTACGGGACGGGGTGGGCGTACACGGCGTGCGGGCTGTCGTGCCGATCTGGCGGCGGCCCTGGATGGTGCTCGGCCGGGACACCTTCGCCGGTGATCTGCTCGCCCGGCTCGGTGTCGTCAACATTCACGCCGGGCACCCGGAACGCTATCCGCGGCTGTCGCTCGACGCGCTGCGGGCCGCCGACCCCGACCTGGTCGTGCTGCCCGACGAGCCCTACCGCTTCACCGCCGACGACGGCCCCGAGTCCTTCCCCGGCGTGCCCGCCGCGCTGGTCGACGGGCGTCAACTCACCTGGTACGGGCCGTCGTTGGTGACAGCGCCGAAGGTGCTCGGGGCGCAGCTGCGGGCCGCGTTCCAGTAGCTGTCACGCGCGGGCGGGGGCCGCCAGGAGGCGGCCGGAGGCCAGGCCGCGGAGGGTGCCGACGGCGGCCACCGCCCAGGCGATGACCAGGAAGGCGTACAGCGCGGTCGCCAGCCAGCCGTACGCGGCCAGGCCGGTGTGCCGGGCCAGGCCCGCGGCGCCGGTGACACAGGTGCCGACCGGGAACGTGAAGCCCCACCAGGTCATGCCGAACCGCAGTCCCGCACGGGCCGCGCGGACCACCATGGCGAGCGCGAGGGCCAGCCACAGCAGTGCGAAGCCGAGCACCGGGACGCCGTACACCACGGCGAAGGACTCGAACGCCCCCGCGTACGAGCCGCTGATCGCGTCCGGCGCCACGTCGGCGAGGGCGCCCACGGCGGTGGTGGACTGGCCGAGCGGGCCGAGCACCAGGAACAGGGTGGGGGTCAGGGCGAGCGGCAGCGGGCCGTGCACCACGAGCCGCCCGAATATCAGCGGCAGCATGAGCAGCGTGGCGAGCAGGCTCAGGCCGAACAGCGCGTAGCTGCCGAGCAGCATCGCCTCCCGCCACTGCCCGGCCGGCAGGTGCGGAAGCAGCAGCGGCCCCTGCGAGGCGGAGACCATCGGCGCCACGACGGGCAGCAGCCACACCGGCGACGCGGTGCCCGGCGCGAGCTCGTGCCGGGTCACCATCAGGTACGGGATCGCCGCGGCGGCCACCACGCCGACCAGCGTGCCCGCGGTGAACAGGACCACGTCCACGGCGAGCGCGGCCCGCGCGCCGATGACGTCGGCGCCGAGCGTGAGGGTGGCGCCGCCGACCGCGAGCAGCGCCATCGACAGGCAGCCGTAGAAGGGCGCGACCGCCGGGTCGAGCAGATGCGCGCGGGCCTGGTCCCGGTGGTGCAGCCAGTGCAGGGCGCGGGCCACGAGGAGCACGGCGAGCAGCAGCGCGGAGAGCGCCCACACGGTGACGGAGGCGGCGCGCGGCACCGGTACGGGCAGCGCGGCGCCCGCGGACGCGACGATCGCGGTGCCCATGACCGCGGCGTACCAGTTGGGGCCCAGATGGCGCAGCGGGGAGTCGGTCCCGCGGCTCACCGTGAGGGCGGGGGAGGGGAGGTGCTGCGGGTGCGCGTAGCTTGCCATGGCCCCAGGCTCTCGCCGCTGACCTGCCGTCACCAGGGGGGATCTCTCTATGAGGGCATAAGCTGGAGTTATGAGTGAGGTGGAGGGAGGGGCGGCCGCAGGGCTGTCCCATCGGGTGCCGGACCTCGGCGCGCTGCAGTTGCTGCTCGCCGTGGCACGGCTCGGCAGCCTGGGCCGGGCGGCCCGCGAGCTCGGCATCAGCCAGCCCGCGGCGAGCAGCCGGATCCGGGCCATGGAACGGCAGTTGGGCGTCGGCCTTGTGGACCGCTCGCCGCGCGGCTCGCGGCTCACCGACGCGGGGGTGCTCGTCACCGACTGGGCCCGGCGCGTGGTGGAGGCGGCGGAGGCGTTCGACGCGGGAGCGGAGGCGCTGCGGGACCGGCGCGACTCGCGGCTGCGGGTCGCGGCGAGCATGACGGTCGCCGAGTATCTGCTGCCCGGCTGGCTGATCGCGCTGCGCCGGGAGCGCCCGGACACGGCGGTGTCGCTGCTCGCCGGGAACTCCGCGGCCGTCGTGGAGCGGCTGCTCGCCGGTGAGGCCGACCTCGGCTTCGTGGAGGGGCGCACGGCGCCGCGCGGCCTGCGCGGCGCGATCGTCGCCCGGGACCGGCTGGTCGTGGTCGTCGGGCCCGACCACCCGTGGGCGTCCCGGCGCGCACCGCTCACCCCGGCCGAACTCGCCGCGACGGCACTGATCCAGCGCGAGGAGGGCTCCGGTACGCGGGAGGTCCTGGACGCGGCACTCGCCGGCCACGGCGGCCTGGCCGCGCCGCTGCTCGAACTCACCTCGACCACCGCGCTCAAGGCCGCCGTGGCCAGCGGCGCGGGCCCCGCCGTGCTCAGCGAACTCGCCGTGGCGGAGGAACTGGCCGCGCACCGCCTGGTGCAGATCCCGGTCGAAGGTGTGGAACTGCGCCGTGCGCTGCGCGCGGTCTGGCGCTCCGACGCCCGCCCGACCGGACCGGGCCGCGACCTGCTGTCACTGACGCGCCGGGCGCAGTAGGGGGCGTGCGGCGGTGCGTGGGGCGTGCGGCGGTGCGTGGGGCGTACGGCGGTGCGTGGGGCGTACGGCGGTGCGTGGGGCGTACGGCGGTGCGTGGGGCGTACGGCGGTGCGCGGGGCCTTCGCGGACCGGGTGCTCAGCCCAGCCCCCGTGCGGCCGGGCGCTCAGCCCCGCCGCCCCCCCCGTGTGGCCGGACGCTCAGCCCCGCGCCGCCGCCACCAGGGCCCGCATCACCCGCAGGTCCGTCCCCATCTCCGGGTGCCACTGGACGCCCAACACCCAGCCGGGGCCGGGGAGTTCGACGGCCTCCACGGTGCCGTCGGCGGCGTGGGCCGAGGGCACCAGGTCGCGGCCGAGCCGGTCGACGGCCTGGTGGTGGTAGGTCGGTACGGCGTCCTCGGCGGGCACGATCGACGCGTACCGGGTGCCCGGCACCGGCCGCACCGGGTGGCTGCCGAAGACGCCCTTCTGCACGGCGTGGCCCTCCATGTGCTGGACGAGGGTGCCGCCGAGCGCGACGTTGAGCAACTGCATGCCGCGGCAGATGCCGAGCAGTGGCGTGCCGGACGCCAACGCCGCCTCGATCAGGGCGAGTTCCCAGGTGTCCCGGGGGCGGTCCGGCGGGCCGGTGCGCGGCTCGGGCTCGGCGCCGTACCGCACCGGTTCCACATCCGGGCCGCCCGCGATCACCAGTCCGTCGAGCCGGGCCACGACGGCCTCGGCCCGCGCCGGGTCGTCCGGCGGCAGCATCGCGGCGAGGCCACCCGCCGACTGCACGAGCCGGGGGTAGCCGACGGGCAGCAGCGCCGCCTCCAGCTCCCACACGCCCCAGCGCGCGCCCGCCTCCTGATACGTGCTGACCCCGATCAACGGTCCGGTCACGTGCACATCCCTTCGCCGCAGGACGACATGCCCTAGTTCCGCTCCAACTCTGCCTCGGCCGCGGCAAGGGCCGCGAACTCCTCCTCCGGCGCCCGCGCCACCAGGTGCTTGCGGCTGTACAGGCCGAAGTAGGCCAGCGCCACCACGTACACCCCGAGGGCGATGAGCGCCGCCGTCACGTCCACCAGGAACGTCGCCACGAGCGCCGCGCAGGCGAGGACGAGGGCCACCGAGGAGGTGAGGATGCCGCCGGGGGTGCGGTAGGGGTGGTCGAGGCCCGGTTCGCGGCGGCGCAGCACGATGTGCGAGAGGGACATCAGGGCGTACGAGATGGTCGCGCCGAAGACCGCGACGTTCAGCATCCGCGCGCCGTCCCCGCTGCCCGCGGCGAGCGCGAAGCCGATGGCACCCGGTACGAGCAGCCCCAGGTACGGGGCCTTGCGGCGGCTGGTCAGGGAGAGGAAGCGGGGCAGGTAGCCGGCCCGGGAGAGCGCGAAAAGCTGCCGTGAGCCCGCGTAGATGAGCGAGAAGAACGAGGCCACCAGGCCGGCCAGGCCCGCGTAGTTGACGATGCGGCTGAGCGTGGTCGGCTCGCCGCCCGGCTGCAGCGCCTCGACCAGCGGGTTGCCCGCCTCCTGGATGGCGGCCGAACCGCGCGCCCCGGCCGCGGCGACGAACGTGAGCACCGCGAGGACGACCAGGATCAGCATGGACCAGCGGATCGCCTTGGGCAGCGTACGGGCCGGGTTCCTGGTCTCCTCGGCGGCCAGCGGCACGCCTTCCACGCCGAGGAAGAACCACATACCGAACGGGAACGCCGCCCAGATGCCCAGAATCCCGAACGGCAGCCAGGAGTTGGCGCCGAAGGCCTCGGTGTCGACCTTGATGTCGTTCAGGCCGGACGGTTCGAACTCCATGAACGCGCCGACCGCGAAGACGAGCAGCGCGGCCACCGCGATGCCGGTCACCGCGAAGCTGAACCGCAGCGCCTCGCCCACGCCCCACAGGTGGATGCCGATGAAGATCAGGAAGCAGACGAGGATCAGCGGCCAGCCGGACTCCAGGCCGAACAGGCCGAGCGACTCGACGTAGTCACCGATGAAGATGGAGATGGCGGCGGGCGCGAGGACGTACTCGATGAGGATGGCCGTACCGGTGAGGAAGCCGCCCCAGGGGCCGAGCGCGCGGCGGGCGAATCCGTAACCGCCGCCCGCCGTCGGCAGGATCGAGGACAGCTCGGCGAGCGAGAAGACCATGCACGTGTACATCACGCCCATGAGCACCATGGCGATGGCGAGACCGCCGAAACCGCCTTCCGCGAGGCCGAAGTTCCAGCCGGAGAAGTCGCCGGAGACGACGTACGCGACTCCGAGTCCGGTGAGCAGCACCCAGCCGGCGCTGCCGCGGCGTAGCGCTCTCCGCTCCAGGTAGTCGTCCCCGCCGGGGCCTGATGGGGCGGTGGTGTCGCTCGCTGGACGTGCTTGCGTCATGGCAGAGGCTCCCCGCGTTCGCCAATGGAATGGCTCCATACCTTTGCGGTGGGGGCGGGTGCAGCGCAAGGCCTGCGGCACTTTTTCTCCCCGCCCCGCCCCTTCCCGAAAGTCCTGCCGGACGGGCCTCCTCAATCGCCGGAGGGGCTCAATTCGAGCCCCAGGTGGGCCGATCCAGCCCGTCCTGGGGGCACCTCCCAGCGGTAGCTGGGGGAGTTTGAGGACGAGCCCGGAGGGCGATCGGCGGTGACCGGGTCGACGGTGCGGAACCCCTACGCCAAGAACCCCCGCAACAACGCCGCCGTACCGCAACAGTGCTCCCGCATCACGCGCCGCGCAGCCCCCGCGTCCCCGTCGAGCACCGCCGCCACCAGCGCCGCATGCTGCTGCTGCGAGTGCTCCAGGTTGCGTACGAGCAGCGGTATGCAGTCGAGGAGGTCGTTCACCGTGGCCCGTACCGCCGCGTACTGAACTGCCAGCGTGGGTGAGCCGGACAGCTCGGCGAGCGTGAGGTGGAAGAGGGTGTCGAGGCGCCGGTAGTCCGTCAGCGGAGCGTCCTGCGTGGCCGCGAGCGCGTCGAGCAGCCGGTCCTCCTGCTCCCTCGGCAGGCCCTGGGACGCGCAGAGTTCGGCCGCCCCGGTCTCCAGGACCTCGCGGAAGCGCAGCGCGTCCTCCAGGTCCACGTCCGCGAGCCTGCGCCGCAACTCCGCCTCGCCCGCCGCGCCGCCTTCCCGGGCGCGCACGAACGTACCGCCGTACCGGCCGCGCCTGCTCTCCACCAGACCCTGGTCCTGGAGCACCTTGAGCACCTCGCGCAGCGTGACCCGGCTGACGCCGAGCAGCTCGGCCAACTCCCGTTCCGCGGGCAGGCGTTCACCCGCCGGGACCAGGCCGAGGCGGACCACCTGGAGGATCTGCTCGAGCGCCTCCTCGAATCCGTTGCCCGCGCGCACCGGGCGCAGGACCTGGGTGAGCCGGTCGGCTCCTTCGGTGATGACCATGGGGCGTTTCCCCCTTCCCAAGGAATGGTTCGCAGGCATACCTTATGGCCTCCGGACCGCCCAAGGAGGAGACCCCGTGGCAGACCGCACAGCCCCGCTTGCCGTCGAGGAGCTGCGTGCTCTCGTCGCGAGCGGCGAGATCGACACCGTCGTCCTGGCCTTCCCGGACATGCAGGGTCGGCTGCAGGGCAAGCGGTTCGCCGCCCGCTTCTTCCTCGACGACGTCCTCGAACACGGCACGGAGGGCTGCAACTACCTGCTCGCCGTGGACGCGGAGATGAACACCGTCGACGGGTACGCGATGTCCAGCTGGGAGACCGGCTACGGCGACTTCGCGATGGTCCCCGACCTGACCACGCTGCGCCGCGTCCCCTGGAACGAGGGCACGGCCATGCTCATCGCCGACCTCGCCTGGAACGACGGCTCACCCGTGGTCGCCGCCCCCCGGCAGATCCTGCGCCGCCAGCTGGATCGGCTCGCCGCGCTCGGCTACAGCGCGCAGGTCGGCACCGAGCTGGAGTTCATCGTCTTCAAGGACAGCTACGAACAGGCCTGGGACGCCGACTACCGCGGCCTGACCCCGGCCAACCAGTACAACGTCGACTACTCCGTGCTCGGCACCGGCCGCGTGGAACCCCTGCTGCGCCGCATCCGCAACGAGATGGCGGGCGCGGGCCTCACCGTCGAGTCCGCCAAGGGCGAGTGCAACCCCGGCCAGCACGAGATCGCCTTCCGCTACGACGAGGCCCTGGTCACCTGCGACCAGCACGCCATCTACAAGACCGGCTCCAAGGAGATCGCCGCCCAGGAGGGCGTCTCGCTCACCTTCATGGCCAAGTACAACGAGCGCGAGGGCAACTCCTGCCACATCCACCTCTCGCTCGCCGACGCCGACGGCACCAACGCCATGGCCGGCTCCGCCGACGACCCCGGCGGAATGTCGCCCGTCATGCGGCACTTCCTCGCCGGTCAGCTCGCCGCGCTCCGCGACTTCTCCCTCCTGTACGCGCCGCACATCAACTCGTACAAGCGGTTCCAGCCGGGCTCGTTCGCGCCGACCGCCGTCGCCTGGGGGCACGACAACCGCACCTGCGCCCTGCGCGTGGTCGGACACGGCCGCTCGATGCGGTTCGAGAACCGGCTGCCCGGCGGCGACGTCAACCCGCACCTCGCGGTCGCCGGGCTCGTCGCGGCCGGCCTGTACGGCATCGAGCAGCGGCTCGAACTCCCGGAGGCCTGCCCCGGAAACGCGTACACCGCCGACTTCGAGCACGTCCCCACGACCCTGCGGGAGGCCGCCGAACTCTGGGAGAACAGCCCCGTCGCCAAGGCGGCCTTCGGCGACGAAGTGGTCGCGCACTACCGCAACATGGCGCGGGTCGAACTCGACGCGTTCGACGCCGCGGTGACCGACTGGGAGCTCCGCCGCTCCTTCGAACGCATGTGAGGCCCTTCTTGTCGTACGAGCACCACGTACTGAACCCGGCCACCGAGGAGCTCGTCGCCACCGTCCCGGCGACCAGCCCAAAAGAGGTCGACGCGGCCGTGGCCCGAGCCGTCGCGGCCCAGCGGACATGGTCCGCCCTGGCCCCCGCCGACCGGGCCCGCACCCTGCGCCGCTTCGCCGTCCAGGTCGACGAACACCTCGAAGAACTCGCCCAGTTGGAGGTCACCGAGGCCGGACACACCATCGGCAACGCCCGCTGGGAAGCCGGTAACGCCCGCGACCTGCTCGACTACGCGGCCGGGGGAGTGGAACGGCTCAGCGGCCGGCAGATCCCGGTGCCCGGCGGACTGAACGTCACCCTCCTCGAACCCCTCGGCGTCGTCGGCGTGATCGCGCCCTGGAACTTCCCCATGCCGATCGCCGCCTGGGGCACCGCCCCCGCGCTCGCCGCGGGCAACGCGGTCCTGCTCAAACCCGCCGAGACCACCCCGCTGACCGCGCTCAGGCTCGCCGCGCTCGGCCTCGAAGCGGGCCTGCCCGAGGGCCTGTTCCAGGTCCTGCCGGGCGCGGGCGATGCCACGGGCGCCGCGCTCGTCGAGCACCCCGATGTCGCCAAGATCGTGTTCACCGGCTCCACCCGGGTCGGCAAGCACATCATGGCCAGGTGCGCGGACCGGGTGAAGCGCGTGACCCTCGAACTCGGCGGCAAGAGCCCCAACATCGTCTTCGCCGACGCCGACATCGAGGCCGCGGCGGCCGCCACCCCGATGTCATTCCTCGACAACTCCGGCCAGGACTGCTGCGCCCGCACCCGCGTCCTGGTGCAGCGCTCCGCGTACGACCGCTTCATGGAGCTGCTCGCGCCCGCGATCGAGCGCGTGGTGGTCGGCGACCCGGCCGACGAGAAGACCCAGATGGGCCCGCTGATCTCCAAGGTGCAGCTGGAGCGGGTGCGTTCGTACGTCACCGACGACCTGGAGACGGTACGCGGCACCGCACCCGAAGGGCCCGGCTTCTGGTTCCCGCCGACCCTCGTCACCGGCGTCGACCCGGCCGCGCCCGTCGCCGCCGACGAGGTCTTCGGGCCGGTCGCGGTGGTCCTTCCCTTCGAGGACGAGGCCGACGCGATCCGGCTCGCCAACGCCACCGAGTACGGCCTGTCCGGCTCCATCTGGACCCGAGACTCGGGCCGCGCCATCCGCGTCTCGCAGGCCGTTCGCGCGGGCAACCTGTCCGTCAACTCGCATGCCAGCGTGCGCTATTGGACCCCGTTCGGCGGCTACAAGCAGTCCGGCCTCGGCCGCGAACTCGGCCCCGACGCCCTGACCGCCTTCACCGAGACCAAGAACGTCTTCATCAGCACGGAGGGCTCCGCACTGTGACCGAAGAAATCATCTGCCGCCGGCTCGTCGGACGTACCGCCGTCATCACCGGAGCGGGCAGCGGCATCGGCCTCGCCACCGCCCGCAGGCTCGCCTCCGAAGGCGCGAACGTGGTGTGCGCCGACATCGACGAGAGCGCGGGCCGCAAAGCGGCGGAGGCCGTCAACGGCACCTTCGTCCAGGTCGACGTCACCGACGCCGCCCAGGTCGAGGCGCTGTTCAAGGCGGCCTACGACACGTACGGCTCCGTCGACGTGGCCTTCAACAACGCCGGGATCTCGCCGCCCGACGACGACTCCATCCTGGAGACCGGCCTGGACGCCTGGAAGCGCGTCCAGGAGGTCAACCTCACCTCGGTCTACCTCTGTTGCAAGGCCGCCCTGCCGTACATGCGAGAACAGGGCCGCGGCTCCATCATCAACACCGCCTCCTTCGTCGCGATCATGGGCGCGGCCACCTCGCAGATCTCGTACACCGCGTCCAAGGGCGGCGTCCTCGCCATGTCCCGTGAACTGGGTGTGCAGTTCGCCCGCGAGGGCATCCGGGTCAACGCCCTGTGTCCAGGGCCGGTCGACACCCCACTGCTCAGGGAACTGTTCGCCAAGGACCCGGAACGCGCCGCGCGCCGCCTGGTGCACATCCCGGTGGGCCGCTTCGCCCAGGCCGAGGAGATCGCGGCGGCGGTCGCGTTCCTGGCGAGCGACGACTCGTCGTTCGTGAACGCCACGGACTTCCTGGTCGACGGCGGGATCGCGGGGGCGTACGTGACGCCGCTGTAGCCCCGGTCCGGCGGGGTCCGGGGCTAGGGGGCGTCTCCCCGATCTTTGCGGGTCCACGACGCCTGGCACGGCACCTCGCCGCACGCCCGAATCACCCAAGTACGTCCAGTACGAGGGCGATCCGGGCGTGCGCCGAGAGCACGCACTGGGGGCACCCCCAGCGGTAGCTGGGGGAGCCGCGGCCTGATCCGCAAAGATCGGAGAGACGCCCCCTAGGAGCACCCGCGGTGCACCGGCCCCGGCACCCTCCCCC
>NZ_JAAAHS010000390.1 GCF_009908195.1 Streptomyces boluensis
GGGCTGGGGCTGGAACAAGGTCAAGGGGAAGCACAACATCACCAAGTACGGCGCCGTCGAGTACACCGCCAAGTCGCCGAAGCGGGAGCACGTGGGCGGCACTTCGTACCGTTCGACCGCCTACGCGGGCAAGTACCGGTGCCGTGACGGGGTGTGCACGCTCGTCAAGCAGTACAAGGTGTGGCTCACCGTCAACGAGAAGAAGCTCCGCGACGGCCACGACCGGGGCGTGATCAACATGTACTGCCTCACCGTGGCCAAGTGCCCCGCCTGGGTGAGCACGACCCTGGCCAAGCAGAACCGCCGCGCCGCCGAGGTCAACGGCCCCGCAGAGGCCGACCGGATCGACCGCCTCCACCAGCGCTCGTACGCGCCGCTCGCCGACTCCCTGCGCCGACCGGTGAGTTCGGGCAGCGGCAGCGGCACGCAGATCATGTCCGACGAGGAGTTCGCCGCGCTCACCCCCTCGGGCGCCTGACCGCACCTCCGTACACCGCACCCCCGTACACCGCGGCCGTCCGCCCACCCCGGACGGGCGGCCGTCACCCAGCGGCGAGCCCGCGCGAGGAGCAGCCCGTGGCCGGTCCCGACAGCCTCTTCCTCGGCCGTTGCGCCGAGGCCGCCTTCACGCTCGGGCTCGACGGCTTCCTCGTCTCCACCCTCTCCGTACCGGCCCGGAGCATCACCTTCCGCGCCTCGGAGCAGCCCGCCCCTCCCCCGGTGTACGAGCAGGGCGAGCCGCCCGTTCCCGGTCCTGCGGGCCGTCGTACGGACGACTGGCAGCCCGCGGCCGACGCGCCGCTGTGGATGAACACGGCTTGGCTGCTTGACGACTTGGCCGCGTCGATCACCCCGCTGGCCGAGGATCAGGTCCAGGCCCTCGGCCTCGAAGCGCCGCCCGGAGCGGACTGGTGCGACCTTTCGGTGCGCGACGGCGACAGCCTGCTGCGGGTGCGGATCCAACTCGCCGGGCGCCGCGAACCGTTGGAGTTCCCGGGCATGTTCCTGCGCGAGCTGTTCACCGAGGGGCGGTACCGGGACCATCTCGCGGCCGAACCGGACCGTGGCGTACCGGTGGTGGATCTGCGGGGCACGCTCTGAACCGTGGCGACGAGGTGACGAAGTGTGACGAGGAAGTCCCGCTCGTGACATGAGTGTTGTCAGTGCCACCCCCTACACTCTTCACATGATCCCCACTCGCCCCGATCTCGCCTTGCGGTCCGCCGACCAGCTGAACGAGCGCATACGCAGCCTGATGCTGTGCTCTGGCGGGCGGTTGAGTGCTGAGCAGCGTGCGGAGTATCAGGTCCTGGTTGTCGCCTGGGCCGCCGCCATGCGTGAAGACGTGGTGAAGGCCGCCTGAACGCAACCTGATCCGCGTGATCGACGCACACCCCTTGGCCTCACAGCCGCGGGCGACAACACTGAATCGATGACGCAGCGCGTGGATCTCGCAACCGTGATGGACCAGTTGGCCATCGACGCCCTGATCACCGATTACGCCAGGGCCGTCGACGACGGCGACTGGGGCGTGTACCGCGGCCTGTTCAGCCCGGACGGACGTGCCGACTACAGCTCCGCGGGTGGCGTCGAGGGCGCCGCCGACGAGGTCGCGGACTGGATGGAGCAGACCCTGCGCCTCTTCCCGATGCGCCAGCACCTGATCGTCAACCGCAGCCTCCGCTTCGACGCGCTCGACGGCGACCTCGGCGACACCGCCCAGGTGCGGGCCGACTACTACAACCCGATGCGGATGGACCCGGAGAGCGACGCCCCGGATTTTGAATGCGGCGGGCGGTACGCGTTCTCCGTACTGCGCACCCGCACCGGCTGGCGCGTCACCCGGGTCGTCGTACACGAGAAGTGGCGCCGGACCGGAGGCTCAGGCTCCACCAAGCCCACCTCCTGAGGCGACGCCCACGACGAGGGCCACTCGACGCCCACGGCCCCGTACGCTCCGCACACCCCGCACGCCCTCTGTCGAAGATCGCGTACGGGGCGCACACTGGACATACGTACGCACCCGGTGTCCGGGGCGGCGAGGGAGGCACGGCATGGACGTGACCGGTCGGGCCATCGGCGCACTGCGGATGCGTGGCTTCCGGGTCGAGGGCCACCGGGACCGCAAGGACCTGCCCCGCCCCCGCGACACCGACGGTCCGCCGGACACGGACCGAGCACCGGACACGGACCGTGCGCCGGGCACACGGAGGGCGACCGCGACCGGCCCGGACGGTCCCGGCGAAGGCCCCCGCACCGATACCGCGCGGCGGCTGCTCGACTCCCGCTGGTGGCGCGGCGCCGCCGTAGCGCTCGCGGGCGCGCTGCCCGCCCTCGCCTTCCCCGCGCCCTCGTGGTGGTGGTTCGCCTACGTCGCGCTCGTGCCGTGGATGCTGCTCGCGCGCTCCGCGCCGACCGCGCGCAGGGCCGCGTACGACGGCTGGATCGGCGGGGCCGGCTTCATGCTCGCGGTGCATCACTGGCTGATCCCGAGCCTGCATGTGTTCACGTTCGTGATCGCCGTGCTGCTCGGACTGCTCTGGGCGCCCTGGGGTGTGCTCGTGCGGCATCTGCTCGGCGGGCTGCCGTCGGCGGGGCGGATCGCGGCCGCGTTCGTGCTCCTGCCCGCCGCGTGGCTCACGGTCGAACTGGTCAGGTCCTGGGAGGGGTTGGGCGGACCGTGGGGGCTCCTCGGGTCGAGTCAGTGGCAGGTCGAGCCCGCGCTTCGGGTCGCCTCGGTCGGCGGGGTGTGGCTGGTGAGCCTGCTCGTGGTCGCGGTGAACACGGCCGTCACCGTCCTCGTCGCCGTCGACGGGGCGCGCGTGCCCGCGGTCGCCGGGATCGTCCTCGCGGCTGTCGTCGCGGGCGCGGCCTGGGCCTGGGCGCCGCGGCCCGAACGCGCGGGCTCCGCACGGGTGGCCGTCGTACAGCCCGGGTCCCAGAACGGTGTCGGAGGACCCGGGCCGCGCTTCGCGCGCGAGGAGGCGCTGACCCGCGGCCTGGCGGGACGCGGCGTGGACCTCGTCGTATGGGGCGAGAGCAGCGTCGGGCAGGACCTGGTCCGGCACCCGGAGCTCGCGGACCGGATCGCGCGGCTGTCCCGTGAGGTCGGCGCGCAGATCCTGGTGAACGTGGACGCGCGCCGCTCCGACAAACCCGGAATCTTCAAGTCCGCGATCCTCGTGGGTCCCGGGGGCCCGACGGGCGACCGCTACGACAAGATGCGCCTGGTCCCGTTCGGCGAGTACGTACCGGCCCGCGCACTCCTCGGCTGGGCCACCTTGGTGGGCAAGGCCGCGGGCGAGGACCGGATGCGCGGACAGGCCCCGGTGGTGATGCCGGTGGCGGAGGCGGCGGGGAACGGCCCGTCCAAGGCACGTGCTTGGGGGAAGGTCGGGCCGCTGGTCTGCTTCGAGTCGGCGTTCCCCGACATGAGCCGGCAGCTGACCCGGCAGGGCGCGAACCTGCTGCTCGCGCAGTCCGCGACCGCCACGTTCCAGAACAGCTGGGCGCCCGCGCAGCACGCCTCGCTCGCGGCGGTGCGGGCCGCCGAGAACGGCCGCCCGATGGTGCACGCCACGCTCACCGGGATCTCCGCGGTGTACGGCCCGGACGGCGCCCCGGTCGGTACGCCGCTCGGCACCGACGCGAGCGCGGCGCGCGTGTACGACGTACCGCTGGCCGAGGGCAGCACCCTGTACGTACGCCTCGGTGACTGGGCGGTGTACGGCTCGCTCGTGGCGCTCGTCGTCCTGGGCGCGGTGGAGGGGGCGCGGGCGGTCAGGCGGCCGACGCGGACTCCAGGCTCTCCCTGACGACCCGCTCGCACAGCTCGTGCGTCGCAAGGGCTTCCCGGGCGCTGAGCACCGTACCGGCGCGGACCGCGTCCAGGAAGCTGAGCACGGCCTGCTCGATACCGCGCTGGCGGGCCACCGGAACCCAGTCGCCGCGGCGGCGCACAGTCGGCTGGCCCTTGTGGTCGATCACCTCGGCGAGGTTGCGCACCTCGCGCTTGGTGTCCTGACCGGACACCTCGAGGATCTCCTCGGTGGAGCCGCTGAGCCGGTTCATGATGCCGAGCGCGGTGAACCCGTCCCCGGCGAGCTGCAGCACCACGTGGTGCATGAGCCCGCCCTTGACGCGGGCCCGCACGGAGATGTCGTCGACCGGCCCCGGTACGAGGAACCGCAGGGTGTCCACGACGTGGATGAAGTCGTCGAGCACCAGCGTCCGCGGGTCCTCGGGCAGTCCGACCCGGTTCTTCTGCATCACGATCAGCTCGCGCGGATGCTCGGCGCACTGCGCGTACCCGGGCGCGAGGCGGCGGTTGAAGCCGACGGCGAGGCTGACGTTCCGCTCCTCCGCGAGCCGCACCAGGCGCTCGGAGTCAGCGAGTTCGTACGCGAGCGGCTTGTCGACATACGTGGGCACGCCCGCTTCGAGCAGCCGCGCGACGATCTCGGGGTGGGCGGCCGTGGGCGCGTGCACGAAGGCCGCGTCGAGGTTCTGCGCGAGCAGCCCGTCGAGGTCGGTGTGGCACTGCGCGGGCGGTACGCGATGGGCGGCCGCGACCCGTTCGAGGGTGGCGGCGGTACGGGTCTGGAGGTGCAGTTCGGCGCCGGGGAGGGTGCCGAGCACCGGCAGGTAGGCCTTCTGCGCGATGTCCCCGAGCCCGATACAGCCGACCTTCACGTCCGTGCTCCCTGCTTTCGCCGTGGCACCCGCCCGGCTCGTCACCGGGCGTCATTTGCGCACTGTCCCGGCAGCATACGTGCCGCTCGCAGCGCCCTCCGCCTGCGGCGGGCTCCAGTCCACGATGCCGTCGAGGGTGCGCAGGACCAGCTTCGGGCCGAGCTTGTCGACGCCCGCGATCACCGCGTTCCGCAGCAGGGTCAACGGGCGGTTGAGGGGCGTGGTGTTGATACGGCCCGTGCGGTACGCCTTGCGGACGACGGCCATCGTGCGCGGCAGCCGGTCCGCCGAGTACGCCGCGAGGGCCGGGCCCGGATCCCGCTGCTCCGGGTCGACATGGTGGGCGAGGACCAACGCGTCCTCGACGGCCTGGTTGCCGCCCTGGCCGAGGCTGGGCGTCATGGCGTGCGCGGCGTCCCCGAGCAGGGCGACCCGGCCCCGGTGGTAGGCGGGCAGCGCGTCCCGCATGTAGTACACGTCGTGCCGCAGGATCTGCTCGGGCGTCACCCCGGCGAGGATCTCCGGGATCGGCTGGTGCCAGCCGCCGAACCTCCGCAGCAGTTCCGCCCGTTCACCGTCCGGCGCCCGCCACCCTGCGGGCACACCGGCCGCCGCGTACGCGTAGGCCGTGCCGTCCTTCATCAGGTGCGTGCCCCACAACTCGCCCCGGCCCCAGGTCTCGTGCGAGCCGAAGCGCCGCTCGGGCGCGGGCACCACGACCCGCCAGGTGGTGAACCCGGCGTACACAGGTCCGGGATGCGCGGGGAACAGGGCGTTCCGCACCCCGGAGTTGATGCCGTCGGCGCCCACCACGAGGTCGGCCTCCAGGTCACCGTCCCCTTCCCCGTCGCCGTCCCCGGTGCTGACCGTGGCGGGCCGGCCGGGTCCGCCGGGGTCGGTGAGGCGCGCGGCCCGACCGGTCAGGACAGCACCATCGGGCAGCCGCGAACGGAGCACGTCGACCAGGGTGGCGCGGTGCAACAGCACGAGCGAACCGCCGAAACGCTCGGCGACCGCCTCGCTGCTGGTCCGGGAGAGCCAGCGGCCGCCCGGCGTACGCAGCCCGCCGTCGCGCTGCCACGCGGCGAGGTCGCGGATCTCGTCGCCGACTCCGATGACGTCGAGGGCGCGCTGTGCATTGGGCGAGAGCGAGATGCCCGCGCCGACGGGTTCCAGGGTCGGGGAGCGTTCCAGGACGGTCACCGTCCAGCCCTGCTGGTGCAGGGCGGCGGCAGCGGTGAGGCCGCCGACACCGGCTCCGATGACGAGGGCACGAGCCATGATCGCTCCTTCTTCCCTTGGTCCTGGTCCTGCGACGCGAACTACGTCTGTAGTACTTCTTCGGCCCACGCTACTACAGGTGTAGTCCCCGTGGCGGCGCTCCCACTACATCCGTAGTGGACGGGTGGTCGGCGGTCTAGGCTGACGGCCATGCCCGATCGCCGCACCGCCCGCACATCGCCCGCGCCCCCTGCTTCCCGTACGCCTGGCGGTACGTCTGGCCGTACACCTGCCGGTACGGGCTCCCGTGCCGAGCTGATCGCCGACACCGCGATCACCCTGCTCGCCCGGCGCGGCATGCGGGGGCTCACGCATCGGGCGGTGGACGAGGTGGCGGGACTGCCGCAGGGGTCCACCTCCAATCACGCACGCACCCGGCTCGCACTCCTGGAGGCGACGGTGCGGCGGCAGGCGGAACGGGAGGCGCGGTCCCTGATGCCGACGGAACTGCCCGACCCGCAGGGCGGCGCCGACGCACTCGCCGAAGGGCTCGCCCTCGCGCTGCGCCGCACGCTCACCGAGCACCGCGAACTGGCCGTGTCGCGCTACGAGTTGGCCCTCGAAGCGACCCGCCGCCCGGAACTCAGGGCGTTCTACGACGAGCTCGGCGCGCAGTTCCGGCAGGCCCTGGAGGCCATGCTGACCTCGGTGGGCTCCGCCGCCCCCGAACGGCACACCCTGTCGCTGCTGGCCTGGTGCGAGGGCCTGATGTTCTCCTGCGCGGCCGGTTCGTACCACGCGGAGACCCCCTCCCTGGAAGAACTCCGCACCGATCTCGGGGAGTTGCTGCGCGGGATGACGGGCGGGGCCGGGCCCGGAGCAGAGGCCGGGAGCAAGGGCTCGGAGTAGAGGCCGGAGTGACGTCGGAGTGAGGTCGGAGTTGACGGCCACCTCGCGCCCGCCCTGTCACCCGTGCGGGGCAATCTGGGCCCAAGATCTCGCCCAGGGAGCCGTCCACGCAGCAGAGTTGCGCAGATGCACCGAACGCAGATGCACCGAACAAGGACCGCAGCCGCCCTGCTCATCACCATGACCGCCTCGGCCGTCAGTGGCTGTGTCTCCGCCGGAGGTCCGCCCGCATCGCACACCCCGCACCTGGCTCGTATAGACA
>NZ_JAAAHS010000391.1 GCF_009908195.1 Streptomyces boluensis
GGGGCTCCGCCCCAGACCCCGCTCCTCAAACGCCGGAGGGGCTGAATTTGGCTGCAGCATCAGCCAGGGGAAAAGCAAACGGGGCGGCACCTGACCTCAGGTGCCGCCCCGTACGCGTACGGGCAAACAAGGAACTAAACGAGGGCCCCGCCAGGCAGCTCCACCTTCGCGCCCAGCTCCACCAGCTTCTCCATGAAGTTCTCGTAGCCACGGTTGATCAGGTCGATGCCGTGCACCCGGGACGTGCCCTGGGCCGCGAGGGCCGCGATCAGGTACGAGAAGCCGCCGCGCAGGTCGGGGATGACCAGGTCCGCGCCCTGGAGTTTCGTCGGGCCCGAGACCACCGCGGAGTGCAGGAAGTTGCGCTGGCCGAAGCGGCAGTCGGAGCCGCCGAGGCACTCGCGGTACAGCTGGATGTGCGCGCCCATCTGGTTCAGCGCGGACGTGAAACCGAGCCGGGACTCGTACACCGTCTCGTGGACGATGGACAGGCCCGTCGCCTGGGTGAGCGCCACGACCAGCGGCTGCTGCCAGTCCGTCTGGAAGCCGGGGTGGACGTCCGTCTCCAGGGCTATCGACTTGAGCTGGCCGCCCGGGTGCCAGAACCGGATGCCCTCGTCGTCGATCTCGAAGGCGCCGCCGACCTTCCGGTACGTGTTCAGGAACGTCATCATCGAGCGCTGCTGCGCGCCGCGGACGTAGATGTTGCCCTCGGTGGCCAGCGCCGCGGACGCCCAGGAGGCCGCCTCCAGGCGGTCCGGGAGCGCCGCGTGGTTGTAGCCGCCGAGCTTGTCGACACCGGTGACGCGGATGGTCCGGTCGGTGTCCATCGCGATGATCGCGCCCATCTTCTGCAGTACGCAGATGAGGTCCTCGATCTCCGGCTCCACCGCCGCGTTGGACAGCTCGGTGACACCCTCCGCCAGGACGGCGGTCAGGAGCACCTGCTCGGTGGCGCCCACCGACGGGTACGGCAGCTCGATCTTGGTGCCGCGCAGCCGCTGCGGGGCCTCCAGGTACTGGCCGTCCTCACGCTTCTCTATGGTCGCGCCGAACTGCCGGAGCACCTCGAAGTGGAAGTCGACCGGCCGGCCGCCGATGTCGCAGCCGCCGAGGCCCGGGATGAAGGCATGGCCGATGCGGTGCAGGAGCGGGCCGCAGAGCAGGATCGGGATACGGGACGAACCCGCGTGCGCGTCGATGTCCGCGACGTTGGCGGACTCCACGTGCGAGGGGTCGAGGACCAGCTCACCCGGCTCCTCGCCCGGACGGACGGTCACGCCGTGCAGCTGCAGCAGACCACGCACGACCCGCACGTCACGGATGTCCGGGACGTTGCGCAGACGGCTGGGGCCGCTGCCGAGCAGCGCGGCAACCATGGCCTTGGGCACGAGGTTCTTCGCGCCGCGGACACGGATCTCGCCCTCCAGCGGAGTTCCGCCGTGGACAAGCAGTACGTCGTCATTGCCGTTGACGGTCATGTATCTCGCGTTCCGAGTGAGGTGGGCAGGGCCGAAGAGGCAAGGGTAATGGGCGTCTACCCCCTTCCCGTAAGGCCAAGGGCAGTACTTGGACGTCATGACTTCGCCACAACACGAACCGTGCCTTTTCCTGCGCATACGGTCACTGGAATCGGGCGGTCCGGACATGTGCGCGGGGCGTGCTTCCGCGCGCTGTGAGCTGCGACGGCGCCCGTCCGGCCGTTGCCTCCCCACCGAGGGCGAAGATGCGGGATCATGTCTGCCATGACCGAGGTGTCCTCGCTCACAGGGCGGCTGCTCGTCGCCACACCGGTCCTGGCGGACCCGAACTTCGACCGCTCCGTCGTGCTCCTCCTGGACCACGACGACGAGGGGTCACTCGGCGTTGTCCTGAACCGTCCCACACCGGTCGACGTGGGCGACATCCTGGAGGGCTGGGGTGACCTCGCCGGTGAGCCCGGCGTGGTGTTCCAGGGCGGCCCCGTCTCCCTCGACTCGGCGCTCGGCGTCGGCGTGATCCCCGGCGAGGAGGAACCGTCGGAGGGCTCCCCGTCGCGTACCAGCAGCCGGGACCCGCTCGGCTTCCGGCGGGTGCACGGCGCGATCGGCCTGGTCGACCTGGAGACCCCGCCGGAACTCCTCGCCGCCGCCCTCGGCTCGCTGCGGATCTTCGCCGGGTACGCGGGCTGGGGCCCCGGCCAGCTGGAGCGCGAAGTGGCCGACGGCGCCTGGTACGTGGTCGAGTCCGAGCCGGGGGACGTGTCGTCGCCGGTGCCCGAGCGGCTGTGGCGCGCGGTGCTCCGCCGCCAGCGCAGCGAACTCGCGATGGTCGCGACGTACGCGGACGACCCCTCGCTCAACTGACCGGCGGGCGGCCGTGTGCGGGCGCTGCCCGGCGGGCCCGGAGCGTGGGTACCCTTGGCAGTTATGAGCACTCTTGAGCCAGAGCCCGAGCGCGGGGCAGGTACGGGGACCCTCGTAGAGCCGACGCCGCAGGTGTCGCACGGAGACGGCGACCACGAGCGCTACGCCCACTACGTCCAGAAGGACAAGATCATGGCGAGCGCGCTCGACGGTACGCCCGTCGTCGCGCTCTGCGGCAAGGTCTGGGTGCCCGGCCGCGACCCGAAGAAGTACCCGGTGTGCCCCATGTGCAAGGAGATCTACGAGTCCATGGGCGCCGGTGGCGACAAGGACGGCGGCAAGGACGGCGGCGGCAAGGGCGGCAAGAAGTAGCCCTGCCCGTACGGGGGTTGAGGCTTCGCCCGTGCCACGCCCCGCGCGGTGCCCCGCGCGGTGCCCCGCGCGGTGCCCCGCGCCTCGCCCCGCGTCGGCTTCGCGGTCACGGCTCCGGTGCGCGTCACGACGCGCACCGGAGCCGCACGCGTTCCCGGCGCCTTGTCGCGTACGTGTGCGTTTATTGAGCCTCGTTGCGTATTGGGGTGCCGTGGCAGGCTCGCCCGTATGACGACGCACCCAGAGACGCACCCGGAGCTGCCTCCGCTCGTCCCCGCGCCGCGGCACCAGCGGTGGGGCAGCGGCAGCCCGTTCTCCCTCGACTCCGCGACGCCCCTGCACGCCGGGCCCGGCACCGAAGGCGTGGCCCGCTGGCTGCGCGCCACCGTCGGCGCCGCCACCGGACTCCCGCTCGACCCCGGCGCGAGCCCCGACGCCCCGGGCATCTCCCTCACCGTCGACCCGGACCTCGCGCCCGAGGCGTACCGCCTGCTCGTCGACGGCCAAGGCGGCGTCCGCGTCGAAGGGGGCGCCGCGGCCGGGGTGTTCTGGGGCGCCCAGACGCTGCGGCAACTGCTCGGCCCCGAGGCGTTCCGGCGCGCCCCCGTCGTCCGGCGGGACGCGTGGGCCGTGCCCGAGGTGGTCGTCGAGGACGCGCCCCGGTTCGGCTGGCGCGGCATGATGCTCGACGTGGCCCGGCACTTCCGGCCCAAGGACGACGTGCTCCGCCAGCTCGACCTGCTCGCCGCGCACAAGCTGAACGTCTTCCACTTCCACCTCACCGACGACCAGGGCTGGCGCGTCGAGATCAAGCGCCACCCGAAGCTGACCGAGGTCGGCGCCTGGCGCCCGCGCACCAAGTACGGGCACCGCGCCTCGCCGCTGTGGGAGGACCGGCCGCACGGCGGGTTCTACACCCAGGACGACATCCGCGAGATCGTCGCGTACGCCCGCGAGCGGCACATCCGCGTCGTCCCCGAGATCGACATTCCCGGCCACTCGCAGGCCGCCATCGCCGCGTACCCGGAGCTCGGCAACACCGACGTCGTCGACACCACGGAACTCGGCGTCTGGGACACCTGGGGCGTCAACCCGAACGTCCTCGCCCCCACCGAAGCCGTGCTGCGCTTCTACGAGGGGGTCTTCGAGGAGCTGCTCGGCCTGTTCCCGGCTGACACCTCGCCGTTCCTGCACATCGGCGGCGACGAGTGCCCCAAGGACCAGTGGAAGCGGTCGCCCACCGCACAGGCCCGGATCGCCGAACTCGGCCTGAAGGACGAGGACGAGCTGCAGTCCTGGTTCATCCGGCACTTCGACAGCTGGCTGTCCGCGCGCGGGCGGCGCCTGATCGGCTGGGACGAGATCCTTGAGGGCGGCCTCGCCCGCCCGTCTCCCACCACCACCCTGCCTGACGTGCTGCGCACGGGCCTTTCATCGCGCGCCGCCGTCTCCTCCTGGCGCGGCTACGCGGGCGGCATCGCGGCCGCGCGCGCCGGGCACGACGTCGTCATGTGCCCCGAGCAGCAGGTCTATCTCGACCACCGGCAGCACGGCGGCGCGGACGAGCCGGTGCCCATCGGATACGTCCGCACCCTGGAGGACGTGTACCGCTTTGAGCCCGTACCGCCGCAGCTCACCGCCGAGGAGGCCCGGCACGTGCTCGGCGCCCAGGCCAACGTGTGGACCGAGGTGATGGAGACCCGCGAGCGCGTCGACTACCAGGTCTTCCCGCGCCTCGTCGCGTTCTCCGAGGTCGCCTGGAGCGAGCTGCCGGCCGCCGCCGAGCGGGACTTCGCCGCGTTCGAGGCCCGACTCGACGGACACCGCTCCCGGCTCGACGCACTCGGCGTCGACTACCGGCCACCCGGCGGCCCCCACCCGTGGCAGCGACGACCCGGAGTGCTCGGACGCCCGATCGAGGGAGCGCCCCCGAACGTGTGAGGCGGACGGCATCCGCACGCCCCGGGGGTGCGGCCCTGGGAGCGTGGACGCCCGCCGGAACGCGCCCCGCGCACGCCTCGTGCACGCGGCGTAAAACCGACGGAAAACCGGCGGGGAGCAACAGGCGCAAGCACCGCCGAACACCGGCAACGGGCATGAAGCGGCGAGGAGATGGGAAACCGGACGTACCTCGACCCAAGGGGAGAAACTGCTCCTAGCGGACCCCCGCGTCGGTAGGCCCGGAAGATGTGCCAGAGTTGCCACGTCCGGCCTGTGAGCACGTACCGTACGGCGCAGTAGGTACACCCTGGCTCACTTGCTCGGTCGTAGGGAAGGGGCAGCCGGTTTGGCCACGCAAGCACCGCAGTCGCCGCAGGCGGCGCAGGCTGCACAGGCGGTGAAGTCGCCTGCCACGCTGGACGAGGCGGTGGCGGCACTCGCCGCCATGCCCGCCGCAGTGCCCGTGGCGGGCGGCACCGATCTCATGGCCTCGGTCAACTCCGGGCAGTTGCGGCCCGCGGCCCTCGTCGGCCTCGGCCGGATCAGCGAGATCCGCGGCTGGCAGTACCAGGACGGCCACGCCCTGCTCGGCGCCGGACTCACCCACGCCCGCATGGGCCGCCCCGACTTCGCCGCCCTGATCCCCGCGCTCGCCGCGGCCGCCCGCGCCGCGGGACCGCCCACGATCCGCAACGCCGGCACCCTCGGCGGCAACATCGCCTCGGCCTCGCCGACCGGCGACTCGCTGCCCGTACTGGCCGCGCTGGAAGCCACGTTGATCATCGCGGGGCCCGGCGGCGCGCGCCGCGAGGTGCCCGTCTCGCACCTGCTCGCGGGCATGGAGATGCTGCGCGCGGGGGAGTTGATCGGCTTTGTGCGGGTGCCGCTGCTGCACGCCCCGCAGGTCTTCCTCAAGGCCACCGGACGCACCGGGCCCGGCCGCGCCACCTGCTCCGTCGCCCTTGTGCTCGACCCGGCGCGACGCGGGGTGCGCTGCGCGGTCGGTGCCATCGCGCCCATGCCGCTGCGGCCCGTCGAGGCGGAGAACTGGGTGGCCTCGCTGATCGACTGGGACGCCGAACGCGCCCTCGACCCGCAGGCCCTGCACGCCTTCGGTGACTACGTCGCCGCCTCCTGCATTCCCGACCAGACACCGGACGGCACCACGGAACAGCTGCCGCCCGCCGTACTGCACCTGCGGCGCACCGTCGCCGTCCTGGCCCGACGCGCTCTGGGGAGGGCACTGTCGTGAGCGACACCGACAACACCGGGGGCGGTGTCGACAACGGCGGGGGCTGGCAGCCCACTCCTCAGGGCGAGTTCGACGCCGACGCCACCGCTTTCGTACGCATCCCGGAGGGGTTCGGGCTCGCCGACTTCGAGGAGGGCGGCCAGACCGGCACCCCCCTCGCGGCCCCCGGCGGGTACGCCCCGCCGCACATCTCCGTCACCGGAGGCGCGGCCACGGACCCGTCGGCGACCAGCGCGTTCCTGGTCCCGCCGATCGACTCCGCGCCCGAGGCGGTGAGCTGGCCCGAGCCGAACGCGCCGCAGCCGCCGCCCGTGCCCGAGCCGACGGGCCAGTGGTCCTTCACCGACGCCGCCGCGCCTGACCCCTACGGTCAGGACCCCTACGGTCAGGCCCCTTACGGTGAAGCCCCTTACGGGCAGGCCCCCTTCGCCGGTCACCAGGGGTACGACTCGGCGCCGCAGCCCGGCGGTTACGCCCCGCAGGACCCTTCCGGGTACGCGCCGCAGGACCCCTCGGGGTACGGACAGCAGCAGGGCCCTCTCGGGTACGAGCACGGGCAGGACTTCACGGGGTACGCGCCGCAGGACACCTCGGGGTACACCCCGGCCCCGGCGTACGACGAGGCCGCGCAGAGCGGGGTGACCACCGGCCAGTGGTCGATCCCCGTCGTGGAGCAGGGTGAACTCCCGGACGAGTCGGGCGAGTTCACCCAGTCCGCGCTGATCGAGCAGTGGGGCGGCGAGGCCCCGGCGACGCTGCCTGGCGGGGCGGCGGCGCCTTGGGCCACGCCTGAGCCGGTGGCGGATCCGGTGCCGGAGCCCGTGGCTGAGGTTGTGCCTGAGCCTGCTGTTGAGCCGGTGACTGAGCCTGTGGTTGAGCCCGTGGTCGAGGCGGTTGCTGAGCCGGTTGTCGAGGCGGTTGCTGAGCCGGTGGTCGAGGTTGCCGAGCCCGTGGCCGATGTGGCCGACGTGGAGCCGGCTGCCGTGGAAGCGGTCACCGAAGCGCCTGCCGAGGACGTGGTTACGGAGACTGGCGGGGACGGGGACGGGAACCCCGAGGCCGCCTCCGTAACCCCCGAGGACGCCCCCGTAGCCGCCGAGGGTGCCCCCGAAGGCATCCCCGAC
>NZ_JAAAHS010000392.1 GCF_009908195.1 Streptomyces boluensis
GGCCGCACCCCCCAAAGTGGGGTGCGGCCCGATCTCACCTACAGCCAAGCGCAGCGCTACGCGTCGAAGACCTCCGCGACCAGCGCTTCCTGCTCCGCCTGGTGGCGCTTCGCGGAGCCCACCGCGGGGGAGGAGCCGTGCGGCCGCGAGATGCGGCGCAGGCGCTCACCGTGCGGGACGTCGGCGCCGACGGCCAGGTCCAGGTGGTCGATCAGGTTGAGCGCGATGAACGGCCAGGCACCCTGGTTCGCCGGCTCCTCCTGCACCCACAGGTACTTCTCGGCGTTCGGGAACTTGGCGATCTCTTCCTGGAGTTCGGCACCCGGAAGCGGGTACAGACGCTCGATGCGGATGATCGCCGTGTCCGTGGCGCCGCGCTTCTGCCGCTCGGCCTCCAGGTCGTAGTAGACCTTGCCCGCGCAGAAGACGACCTTGCGGACGGCGGCCGGGTCGGCCGAGGCGTCGCCGATGACGGGGCGGAAGCCGCCCGTCGTGAACTCCTCCGCCTTGGACGCCGCGGCCTTCAGACGCAGCATCGACTTCGGGGTGAAGACGATCAGCGGCTTGTGGTGCGGGTTGTGCACCTGCCAGCGCAGCAGGTGGAAGTAGTTCGACGGCAGGGTCGGCATCGCGACCGTCATGTTGTTCTGCGCGCACAGCTGCAGGAACCGCTCCGGGCGCGCGGACGAGTGGTCCGGGCCCTGGCCCTCGTAGCCGTGGGGGAGGAGGAGGGTCACACCGGAGTGCTGGCCCCACTTCTGCTCCGCGGACGAGATGAACTCGTCCACCACCGTCTGCGCGCCGTTGACGAAGTCGCCGAACTGCGCCTCCCACATCACGAGCGCCTCGGGACGGGCGAGCGAGTAGCCGTACTCGAAGCCCATCGCCGCGTACTCGGAGAGCAGCGAGTCGTAGACGTTGTAGCGCGCCTGGTCGTCCGCGAGGTAGAGCAGCGGCGTGAAGTCGTCGCCCGTCTCCCGGTCGATGAGGACCGCGTGCCGCTGACCGAAGGTGCCGCGGCGGGAGTCCTGGCCCGCGAGGCGGACCGGGGTGCCCTCCAGGAGCAGCGAACCGATGGCCAGGGTCTCGCCCATGCCCCAGTCGATCGTGCCGTCCTCGACCATGGCCGCGCGGCGCTGCAGCTGCGGAAGCAGTCGCGGGTGCACGGTGACGCGGTCGGGGATGTTGACCTGGGACTCGGCGATCCGCTTGACGACCTCCTGCGAGACGGCAGTCTTGACCGCGACCGGGAACTCGGCCTCGGCGCCCGGGACATGACCCGGAGCGGACTGCGCGGTGGCCTCGCGGACCTCCGTGAAGACCTTCTCCAGCTGGCCCTGGTAGTCCTGAAGGGCCTGCTCGGCCTCTTCGAGCGTGATGTCACCGCGACCGATGAGGGACTCGGTGTAGAGCTTGCGCACCGAGCGCTTCTTGTCGATCAGGTCGTACATCAGCGGCTGCGTGAACGCCGGGTTGTCCGACTCGTTGTGGCCGCGGCGGCGGTAGCAGATGAGGTCGATGACGACGTCCTTGTTGAACGCCTGCCGGAACTCGAACGCCAGGCGCGCGACGCGGACGACGGCCTCGGGGTCGTCGCCGTTGACGTGGAAGATCGGGGCCTCGATCATCCGCGCCACGTCGGTCGAGTACATGGAGGAGCGCGAGGACTCGGGCGCCGCCGTGAAGCCGACCTGGTTGTTGATGACGACGTGCACGGTGCCACCGGTGCGGTAGCCGCGCAGCTGCGACATGTTCAGGGTCTCGGCCACGACACCCTGGCCCGCGAAGGCCGCGTCACCGTGGATCGCGACGGGCAGGACCGTGAAGTCCGTACCGCCCTTGTTGATGATGTCCTGCTTGGCCCGGGTGATGCCCTCCAGGACCGGGTCGACCGCCTCCAGGTGCGAGGGGTTGGCGGCGAGCGAGACCTTGATCTGCTCACCGTCGAGACCGGTGAAGGTGCCCTCGGAGCCCAGGTGGTACTTCACGTCGCCGGAGCCGTGCATCGACTTCGGGTCGAGGTTGCCCTCGAACTCGCGGAAGATCTGCGCGTACGACTTGCCCACGATGTTCGCGAGGATGTTCAGGCGGCCGCGGTGGGCCATGCCGATGACGACCTCGTCGAGGCGCGACTCGGCGGCCGAGTCGATGACCGCGTCGAGCAGCGGGATGACGGACTCGCCGCCCTCCAGGGAGAACCGCTTCTGGCCGACGTACTTCGTCTGCAGGAAGGTCTCGAAAGCCTCCGCCGCGTTCAGGCGGCGCAGGATGCGCAGCTGCTCCTCGCGCTCCGGCTTGTTGCGCGGGCGCTCGATGCGGTCCTGCAGCCACTTGCGCTGCTTCGGGTCCTGGATGTGCATGAACTCGACGCCGGTGGTGCGGCAGTACGACTCACGCAGCACGCCGAGGATGTCGCGGAGCTTCATCATCGACTGACCGGCGAAGCCACCGACCGCGAACTCCCGCTCCAGGTCCCACAGGGTGAGGCCGTGCTCGGTGATGTCCAGGTCGGGGTGCTTGCGCTGGCGGTACTCCAGCGGGTCGGTGTCGGCCATGACGTGGCCGCGGACCCGGTAGGAGTGGATCAGCTCGAAGACGCGGGCGGCCTTCGTGACGTCGTCGTCGTGCGACGCGTCGATGTCCTTGAGCCAGCGGACCGGCTCGTAGGGGATGCGCAGCGACTTGAAGATGTCGTCGTAGAAACCCTCCTCGCCGAGGAGGGAGTTGGCGACGACGCGCAGGAACTCGCCGGAGGCGGCGCCCTGGATGACCCGGTGGTCGTAGGTCGACGTGAGCGTCATGACCTTCGAGATGCCGAGCTTGTTCAGGGTGTCCTGGGAGGTGCCCTGGAACTCCGCCGGGTAGTCCATGGAGCCGACGCCCATGATGACCGACTGACCGGGCATCAGGCGCGGCACGGAGTGGACGGTGCCGAGGCCACCGGGGTTGGTCAGCGAGACCGTGACACCGGTGAAGTCGTCCATGCCGAGCTTGCCGTTGCGCGCGCGGCGGACGATGTCCTCGTAGGCCTGCCAGAACTCGAAGAAGTTCAGGGTCTCGGCCTTCTTGATGCCCGCGACCACGAGCTGGCGGTCGCCGTTGGGCTTCACCAGGTCGATGGCGAGGCCGAAGTTGATGTGCTCCGGCTTGACCAGGGTCGGCTTGCCGTCCTTCTCCGCGAAGGAGTAGTTCATCGACGGCATGGCCTTGATGGCCTGCACCATCGCGTACCCGATGAGGTGGGTGAAGGAGATCTTCCCGCCCCGGGCGCGCTTCAGGTGGTTGTTGATGACGATGCGGTTGTCGAAGAGCAGCTTCACCGGGACCGCGCGCACGGACGTGGCCGTGGGCACCTCGATCGAGGCGTTCATGTTCTTCGCGACGGCGGCGGCGGGGCCGCGCAGCGTGACCAGCTCGGGGCCCGCGGGGGCCTCCGCGGCCGGCTCGGCCTTCTTCGGCGCGGGCGCTGCGGCGGGCTTCGCGGCGGGCTTCGCGGCGGCGGGCGCGGCCGCGGCCGGAGCCGGGGTCGCGGGCTTCGCCGGGGCGGCAGCGGGGACCGGAGCGTCCGCGGCGGGCTTCGCGGGAGCCGGGGTCTGCGTCGACACGCCTGCGGGAGCGCTCGGCGTGGAGGTTCCCGCAGCCCCCGCGGCTGCGGTACCGGCGGCGGGAGCCTGCGTCGGCTGAGCCGGAGCGGCGCTGGCGCTCCCCGGCTTGTAGTCGGCGAAGAAGTCCCACCAGGCTCGGTCAACCGAATTCGGGTCCTGGAGGTACTGCTGGTAGATCTCGTCGACGAGCCACTCGTTGGGACCGAAAGCAGCGGCAGGGTTCTTGCCCTGCCCCTCCTGGTCGGTCGTGGTGCTCGAGTTACTGGGGGACTGTGGCGACACGGCGGTAACCGCCCTCTTCCGCTTCACAAGGTGATGGACAGCGGGAATAAAGGCTACGCCTCCGTGGCCGAGAGGTGCAGACCGGGCGGGCCTTTGGTCGCGTAAGTCACATCGGATCGCGAGTTTCGGGGCCGGAAATGGCGGGAAACAAGCGAGGTTCCGCTATGGCAGGGCAGCGCTGCCCGCGACTGCGGCCCCCGATCGGCCCGCACCCTTGCCTCGGAGCGCGTAGATCCTCGGTATTTCCCCGCTTGATGATTCGAAGAGTCGAAGATCCTGTGCTTGCGCTTCGAACCCTACGTCAACGCGAGATGTCAGGGGATGCCCGGAAGGGTGACCTGGATCCGGCAGCCGCGGGTGGATTCGGCCACCCCGATCCGGCCGCCGTGCAGCTCGACCGCCCAGCGCGCGATGGCCAGGCCGAGGCCGGTGCCGCCGTCGCTGTCGGGGCCGTGCGGCTTGACCACCGCGCCCCGGTTGAAGCGCTCGAAGACCCGGTGCCACTCGGACTCCGGAATGCCCGGACCCTCGTCCAGGACCTCCAGGTCGAGGGACTCGGGCGTCGGACCGCGCCGGGCCCGCACCGTGACCCGGCCGTGCGGCGGCGAGTGCTTCACCGCGTTGTCGATGAGGTTCGCCACGACCTGGTGCAGCCGCTCGGCGTCCGCGTGCGCGGTCAGCTCCGGCGGCGTCACGTCGAGGTGCAGATGAACGTCCGTACGCGTGTGCCGGCCCGAGCCGGACGGCATGCCCTGGCGCTGCACACTGGCCGCGCCGGACAGCTGGGCCTCCTTCAGGACGCCCGACAGGTACGGCCACACCTCGAAGCGGCGGGCCCGCAGCGGGACGACGCCGTTGTCCAGGCGGGACAGGTCGAGCAGCGTCTCCACCAGGCGGCCCAGGCGCTCGGTCTGCTTCAGGGCCGTACGCATGGTCTCCGGGTCGGCCTCGGAGACGCCGTCGACGACGTTCTCCAGGACCGCGCGGAGCGCCGCGATCGGGGTGCGCAGCTCGTGCGAGACGTTCGCGACCAGCTCCTTGCGGTGCTGCTCCTGGGCTTCCAGGTCGTCGGCCATGCGGTTGATGGTGCTGGCCAGGTCGCCGAGCTCGTCGCGACGGTCGGCGCCGCGCACCCTGCGGGTGTAGTCACCGTGCGAGATGGACCGGGCCACGGTGTTCATCTCGTCGAGCGGCGCGGTCAGCGAGTGCGCCACGAACTGCGTGATCAGCAGCGTCGCGATGACCGAGAAGACCGTGATGAAGCGCAGCTCCGTCTCGGTGCGCACCGCGATCATCAGCAGGCCCGTCGTGATGAAGACCGAGACGACCACGAGGGTGCCGAGTTTGGTCTTGATCGAGAACGGGCGGAGTTCCTGCAGGGCTTGCAGCCGGGCCGGCCACGGGAGGCGTGGCTCGCCGCGCGCCCCGGCCCGTTCCCGCCCGTGTGTGCCCTGCTGCGGTTTGCGGGGCGCGCCCCAGAGTCCGCCGCTCATTCCCGCTCCCTCACGGCGTGGGGGTCTCCAGGGCGTAACCCACCCCGTGCACCGTACGGATGCGCTCCGCGCCGATCTTCCGGCGCAGCGCCTTGATGTGGCTGTCGACGGTCCGGGTGCCGGACGCGTCCGCCCAGTCCCACACCTCGGCGAGCAACTGCTCGCGGGAGAGCACCGCGCGCGGGGTGTTCGCCAGGCAGACGAGCAGGTCGAACTCGGTGGGGGTGAGGTGGACGTCCTCGCTCCGCACCCGGACGCGGCGCTGCGCGTGGTCGAGCTCCAGCTCGCCGAGGCGGAGGATGCCGCTGCGCGGAGTGGCCGCGGCGAGCGCCGCCCGCTCGACCCGGCGCAGCAGTACGTGCACCCGGGCCGCCAACTCCCGCATGGAGAACGGCTTTGTCATGTAGTCGTCGGCGCCGACGCCGAGGCCGACCAGCATGTCCGTCTCGTCGTCCCGCGCCGTGAGCATCAGCACCGGCACCGGGCGCTGCGCCTGGACCCGGCGGCAGACCTCGAGTCCGTCGAAGCCGGGCAGCATGATGTCGAGGATCAGCAGGTCGGGCTGCCAGGCCTCGGCCGTGTCCACGGCGGAGGGCCCGTCGGCCGCTGTCTGTACGAGGAAGCCCTCGGCGCGCAGCCGGGCGGCGATGGCGTCCACGATGGTCGGATCGTCCTCGATCACGAGTACCCGGCGCTGGGCACCCGGCGTGGGCGCCGTGCCGTTGTGGGAGGTGTGTGTCTGCTCCATGGCCCCGCCCCTGAAAATGCGCCTTGAATGACTTCGGTGGAACTGCGGTAAAGATCCCGCGTGATTCCGCGTGTTCGGTCAGCAGCGTACGGGCAGTTGCGGCACCTAGGCTACGCAGCCCTTACGGCGAGATGGACCACGTCGGGGACGCCTCGGACAACGGCCACTTCATGCGTACGTACCCCTTCGAAACCGGCATTGCGCAGAGCTTTCTCGAATCCGGCGGAGGGCTGCGCGGACCACACGGCGAGCACTCCGCCGGGGTTCAGGCGCCGGGTGCAGGCGGCGAGTCCGGCGGGGGAGTAGAGGCTGTCGTTGTCCTCGGTGACGGTCCAGTCGGGGCCGTTGTCGATGTCCAGGCAGAGCGCGTCGTACGTGGGGGCGGCCGGGTCGTCGAGGTGCGCGAGCAGGTCGGCGTGGACGATCCGGGTGCGGGGGTCGGCGAACGCCTCGGCGGTGTACGGCGCGAGCGGGCCGGTGCGGTGCCAGTCGATGACGGCCGCTTCCCGCTCCACGACGGTGATGCGGCCCCAGTGCGGGTCGGTGGCGGCGTGCGCGAGGGAGAAGCCGACGCCGAGGCCGCCGATGAGGACGCTCGGCGCGGGCCGTTCGTCCAGGGTCTCGTGGGCGGCGTCCACGAGGAGGCGCTCGGAGCGGCCGTCCGAAGTGTCCATCAGGAACGTGCCGTTGGCGATGATCTGGAGCTGTCCGTCGTGTTCGCGGAGCACGATCTCGCCGTGCGGGCCGGTGCGGTGGTCGAGGGTGCGGGGTTCGTTGTCGTACGGGGCGCGCATGGGGTTCATCCTGCACGGTGGGGGGTGCGCGGCGCGGCTCTTTTTCCCC
>NZ_JAAAHS010000393.1 GCF_009908195.1 Streptomyces boluensis
GGGTATGGGTGTGGAGGCTCGGCGCGAGGTGGCGCCTTGCCAGTTGCCGCCGTGCCAGGTGCCGTCGCGCCAGGTGCCGTCGCGCGAGCCGACCTGGCGGAGCCACGGGCTGGGCCGGAGCGGCAGCCGTACGGTTCGTACCGGCGGGACCTCGGCGGCACCTCGGAGGCCTGCGCCGCTCGGCCGGAGCCGGTAGCGCTGCAGCCGGTAGCGCTGAAGCTGGTAGCGCTGAAGCTGGTGCGTGCCGGACCCGTGGGGCCCGACCGCGGGGGCGACGCGACCGTGGACCCACTCCGGCCGCCTGACCCGGCCTGCAAGGCAAGCCCTACCCCCACCTCACCCCGAATCCAGCGAAGCAAGCACGCGGCGGGCGATCTCGCGGCCGATGGGGAGGGAAGCCGTCGCGGCCGGGGACGGGGCGTTGAGCACATGCACCGTGCGCGGGGCCTCGCGGATCAGGAAGTCGTCGACCAGCGTGCCGTCGCGCAGCACCGCCTGGGCGCGGACGCCGGACTTCGCGGGGCGCAGGTCGTCCTCCGCCACGGCGGGCAGCAGTCTGCGTACCGCCTCAGTGAAGGCCCGCTTGGACAGGGAGCGGCGCAGCTCGCCCGCGCCGTACCGCCAGTGTCTGCGGGCGATGTGGCGGCTGCCGGGCCAGGCCAGCGTCTCGGCGAGGTCGCGGGGGCTGAGCACCGACCAGTCGTACCCCTCACGCGCGGGCGCGGGTACGGCGTTGGGGCCGACGTGGACGCCGCCGTCCACGCCACGCGTGAGGTGCACGCCGAGGAACGGGAAGGCCGGGTCCGGCACCGGATAGACCAGGCCGCGCACAAGGTCGGGCCGGGCCAGGTCGAAGTACTCACCCCGGAACGGGACGATCCGCATGCCGGGGTCGTCGCCCGCGAGCCGGGCCACCCGGTCGCAGTGCAGCCCCGCGCAGTTGACCAGGGCGCGGGCGCGCAGCACCGTGCCGTCCGCCGTGCGCACCGCGACACCGCGCTCGGGGCGGCGGTCGATCCGGGTGACCTCCGCGCCGTACCGCACCTCGGCGCCGGAGGCCTGGGCGAGCTGCTCGGCCACCGCCGCGTAGTCGCACACCCCGGTCGTGCCTACGTGGATGCCCGCGATGCCGCTGACCTGCGGCTCGAACTCGGAGATCTGGGCGGGGCCCAGCTCTCTGACCGGAATGCCGTTCTCCCTGCCGCGCTGCACCAGTGCGTGCAGGCGGGGCAGCTCCTCGCGGTCCGTGGCGACGATCAGCTTCCCGGTGACGGCGTGCGGAATGTCGTACTCCGCGCAGAACTTGACCATCTCGGCGGCGCCGCGCACCGCGAACCGCGCCTTGAGTGAGCCCGGGGCGTAGTAGATCCCGCTGTGGATCACTCCGCTGTTGCGCCCGGTCTGGTGGCGGGCCGGGCCCGGCTCCTTCTCCAGGACGGTGACCCGCGTGCCCGGACGGGTGCGCGCCAGTGCGTACGCCGTGGACAGGCCGACGATCCCGCCGCCGATCACCAGCACGTCGCAGTCGTACGTCATCCGCTCCACCTCCCAGGTCCGATAGTGCACTGCGCCACTGACAATGCCTTCAAACCCGAAAGGATCATGGACTGTCGCCGGGGTGACAAGAGGCCGTCGTCGGGAGAGGCATCGGGAGACGCGTCGGGGGATGCGGAGCGTTCATGCCTCAGGCCGGGGCGACGAGCAGCGGCCTCGCCCGCTCCCGCAGCTCCGCGACGCGTGGTTCGTCGCCGTGCGGTTCGAGGCGGTGCAGCAGGTCGCGTACGTACTCGGTGGTGCGGGCGGAGGAGATGCGTCCGGCCACTTCGACGGCGCGCAGGCCCTGGGCGCAGGCCGCGTCCAGGTTGCCGGACTCCAGCTCGGCGACCGCGCTGACCACGAGCCGTAAGCCGTGCGAGCGGACGTACTCCTCGGTGGGCCTGGACAGCGCCTGCTCGGTGAAGCGGCGCACCTGGCGCGGGGCCTTGAGGTCGCGGTAGCACTCGGCGGCGTCGGCGGCGAAGCGGTCGTACGAGTAGAAGCCGAGCCACTGCGGGTCGTTGTCGCCGTCCCGGGCGCGCTCGAGCCAGCCCTCCGCGGCCTTGAGCCCGGCACCGGCGGCGTGCGCGTCACCGGCACGCGCGTGTGCCCGTGCCTCGATCAGCCGGAAGAAGCTCATGGTGCGGGCCGTCGCGAGGCCGCGGTTGCGCTCGATGGCGGCCTGCGCCAGGTCCACGCCCTCGTCGCCGAAGCCGCGGTACGTGGCCTGCAGCGACATGGAGGCGAGCACATAGCCCCCGAGCGGTACGTCGGCGGCCGCGCGGGCCAGGCGCAGCGCCTGGATGTAGTACCGCTGAGCGGCCTCCTGCTGGCCCGTGTCGAAGGCCATCCACCCGGCGAGCCGGGTGAGTTCGGCGGTCGCGCCGAACAGGGCGCGGCCCACCTCGTCGGAGTACGCGCCGAGCAGCAGCGGGGCCGCCTCGACGCGCAGGCACTCCGGGACCATCGACGAACGCCAGTCCCCGCCCCCGTACTTGGAGTCCCAGCGGCGGGCGTCCTCGGCGGCCTCGCGCAGTTTGTGCACGTCACTGTGGCCGACCCGCTGCAGGTTCTCGCCCTGCGCGGCGGCCGGATCGGCGCTCGCGGCGCTCTGCAGAGGGCGCTCGACCGAGCTGTCGGCGGGGGTTATCAGCCATCGGGAGGCCGGGGTCGCGTACGCGCTCACGGCGAAGGAGCCGGCCAGGGACTGCCAGATTCCGCCGCCTCCCGCGCGGCGCCCGGCCAGGTCGAGCCGGTACAGCTCGGTCGCGGATTTCACCGCGGCCCCGACATCGCGCGGGAAGGCCAGGCCCACTTCGGGCGCCGGGTCCGCGTCCGCGAGGCCGATCTCGTGCAACGGCACAGGGCGGCCCAGCTTCTGGCCGATGGCCGCCGCGATCAGATGCGGTGCCGCCCCCTGCGGAACCATGCCCTTGGAGACCCAGCGGGCCACCGAGGTCTTGTCGTAGCGAAGCGTCAACCCTCGCTGTGCACCTAGGTCGTTGACCCTTCGCGCCAGTCCCGCGTTGCTGATTCCCGCGAGGGCGAGAACGGTGCCGAGCTTTTCGTTCGGCCCGCGTTGCTCCCTGGACATGCGCCACCCCTCGACACAGACGGCTGCCGCAGCTTCTGGCATAACCACGCGGCATTCGTAAACCCAGCGTAGTTCCCCGCATTCCAAGCGTTAAGGGGCCCGGTTCCGGATGGCGGGATTGTTGTCTGTACAGGCGTACGGGCGCCCCTCGTCGTGCTCCGGGTGTGTGGCCGTGCGCCCGCACGTGCGCTCTTTCTCGGACACCGGGGGTGGCGCTTCCATGAGGGATGCGTGGGTCGGCCCGCTGCGCACTGGATCCAGTGGGCTGGGGGACACCGCCGCCTCACATCCCCGCGGGCGGCGGATCGGTCCGGGAGGCGATGGGCGCCTCCCGGACTGTGTAGTTCCGCGCGCTCCACGCACCTTTGCCCGCCCTCGTCCCTCCACCCGGGCGCACCCGCGCGGTCGCCGAATTGGCCAAATATCGACGGTTGCCCACCGCCCCCCAGATGTCTCAACTGTCTGAATCCGGGGGCGCATTGAGGCATGCTCGAGCGCTGTCGTAACCCCTCTTGTGCGCCTCCTTCGTGGCAGCATGGACCTGAGTTCCCGGTGGTTCTTCGGTCTCGGTTGTCCACAGCCTGTGGAGGCGACGATGCGGTGGTTGGTGGGGTGGAGCAGTACCACCGCGAAAACGGCGACATCCAGGTCCGCCGCAGGCGCGGGCGCGCTCGCCGGTGAGGGCGGGGAAACTGTGCACCCGGTGGGCTCCCAACTCCTGTGGGGCGACCCCGATCCGCTGTGGGCGGTCGGCGACTGGCGCCCCGACGAAGTACGCGTGGTGAAGGCCGACGAGCGCACCCGGATCGCCGTGCTCGGCACCTGCGGCGCCAGCGACGAGCAGTTGCGCGTCGGCCTGTTCGCGGCCCGCGGCGGCGCCCTGCGCCACCTCACGGCCTGGCCCGGCAGCTACACGGCCGTCGTGCAGGTCGGCCGCCGCGTCACCGTCGCGGGCGACCTGGCCGGCGCGCGCCCCGTCTTCCACACCCCCTGGGCGGGCGGTACGGCGTACGCGACCGCCGCCCTGCCGCTCGCCGACCTCATCGAGGCCCACCTCGACATCGGCCACCTCGCCGCCCTGCTCGCCTGCCCCGACGTGCCGGAGGCCCTGCACGACTCGACGCCCTACCTGGGGGTGAGCCGGATCCCGCCGGGCCACGCCCTGATCCTGCGGGACGGTGCCCGAGAGATCGCCGGGTACGAACCGGTCGCCTCCCTCGCCGTCGCCGCGCCGCAAATGGACGCCACGCGCGCGGTGGACGGCGTCCGCGATGCCCTCGTCGAGGCGGTACGCACCCGGCTCGCCGCGCCCCGGCACGTACCGGACATCGACCCCGGACCGGTGCCGGGGATGGGCCCCGCGGAGCGGCGCGGCGCCCGGATGCCCGTGCCCGGCATCGGCGCGGACCTCTCCGGAGGGCTCGCCTCCGGCACGCTCGCGCTGCTCGCCGCCGGACTGCCGGGACTGCCCGGCACCGTCCTCGGACACGGCACCGGAGCGGGCGAGCGGCTGCTCGCCGTGACCTTCAACGACCTGGCCACCAGCGGCCGCGAGGCCGAGATGGAACGCGCGGGCGCCATCGCCGCCAACCCGCGCCTGCACCACGTCGTGGTCGCCGCGGGCGAGGAGGCCCTGCCGTACGCCGACCTGGAAGGCCCGCTGACCGACGAGCCGGGCCCGTCCCTGGTCACGGCCGCCCGGCACCGCGCGCGGCTCTCCTCGGGCAGCGCCGACCACTTCACCGGGCATGGTGCGCGCCAGGTGCTCGACGCGCACCCCGCGCGCCTCGCCGACCTCCTCATGGACCGGCGACGGCGCCATCTGGTGCGCCCCGTCGCGGCGTTGGCCAAGGCCGAGGGTTCCGTCCTTGTGCCCGCGCGCGTGTACGCGGCTGCCCGCCGCCTCGCGCGTACGCCCTACCGCGCGGGCATCGAGGACGCCGCCGTACGCCTCAGGGAGGCCGGCTTCGAGGAGCCTGCCGGGGCCGTGGGCGCCTCCCTCGCGGCGCTCGCCTGGGCCCGGCCCGGTCCCGCCGCGCGCTGGCTGACCGGCGAGGCGCTCGCTGAAGTATCGGTTCGTCTGGAACAGGCGGCCACCCGCCCGGGACCCGGCCCAGGGCAGCACCCCGGTGAACTACGCGCGCGTGCCGCCCTCGCCCGGCACGCCGCCGACCTCCGCGTCCTCGAACAGGCGGCGGAGGTCCGTTTCCAGCGCCTGCACGCCCCGTTCCTCGACAACCAGGTCGTACGCGCGTGCCGGGCACTGCCGGAGGCCCTCAGGGTGCAGCCGGGCGCCCGCGCCGACATTCTCCGTACGGTCCTGGAGGGCGCTGGAGTCACCGAGCTGCCGCCCGGCTGGGGCGCCCCCGCGCAGGTGCCGTCGAACGCCGCCATGGGCACCGGACTCCGCGTCGCCGTCGAGGAGTTGGTCGACCTGTTCGCCGCGCCGCTGCTCGCCCAGGCGGGCCTGGTCGAGGGACGCGTGGTGCAACGCGCGCTGCGCACCGCCGCCGACGGGGACACGGCCGCGCTCGACGGCCTGACCGAACTGATCTCGACGGAACTGTGGCTGCGCCGCCTGATCGCCCGCCGCGGCACCTGCTGGACCGGCACCCCGGCACGCGCGCGTGCGGTGCCTTCCGGGATCACTCCGCAGCGGGGCGTACTGGGGCAGCAGCGGGGCGCACTGGGCAGTGCGTCGAGCCCTTCTGGGGTGTGAGGCGGGGAGGGGCTGAGGCTCTGGGTGCCCGGTGGGCGTGCGGTGGCGTGCGCTGGGAGCTCGCTGGGGGTGTCGCCCGTGTCGCCCGTCCGGCCGTAGCCGTGGGTGCGGGTCAGGGCGCGGGTCACGGTGCGGTTCGCGGTGCGGGGCACCGGTGCTGATCGGCTTGCGGGCCGGTGTGCGGACCGGTGTGCGGGCCGGTGTGAGCGGCGCCGTCCGGCTCGACAACAGCGGGCCGTCCGCCCCGTACCGCCGCTCGTCCCGACCTCACGTCCCTCGCCCCGCAAAGGAACAATGACCCCGTGCGGTACCGAATCCTGGGCGCCACCGCGGCGCACGACGAGCACGGCGCCCCCGTACCCGTGGGCGGGCCCCGACTGCGCGCGCTGCTCGCGGTCCTCGCGCTGCGGGCGGGCCGTGCCGTCGACTCCGGTGCGCTGATCGACGAGGTGTGGGCCGACGACCCGCCGCACGACGCATCCGCCGCGCTCCAGGCCCTGGTCGGACGGCTGCGCCGGGCGCTCGGCAGGGCGGCGGTCGAGTCGGCGCCGGGCGGGTACCGGCTGGCCGTGAACCCCGACGACGTGGACCTGCACCGCTTCGAGCGGCTGGCCCGGCAGGGCACCGACGCGCTGCACGCGGGCGACGCGGCCGGCGCGTCCCGGGTCCTGCGCCAGGCCCTCGCCCTGTGGCGCGGCCCCGCCCTCGCCGACCTGCCGGACCGTACGGCCGCGGCCAGGCCCGAGGCCCGCCGCCTGGACGCCACCCGCGCGCGCGTGGAGGCCGAACTGCGCCTCGGCCACGCCCATGACCTCGTACCGGAACTGTGGGAACTGACCGAGGCGCACCCGTACGACGAGCCGCTGTACGCGCAGTTGATCCGCGCCCTGCGGGACACGGGCCGGGGCGCGGACGCCCTCGCGGCGTACGAGCGGGCGCGGTGCACCCTCGCGGACGGGCTCGGCACCGACCCGGGACCGGAACTGCGGGCGCTGCACCAGGAGTTGATCACCGAGCCGGTCGCGGGCGCGGACGGTCGCGGACGCGGTCGCGGACGAGGACGAGGGGCGGAAACGGACCCTCCGCTCCCGCC
>NZ_JAAAHS010000394.1 GCF_009908195.1 Streptomyces boluensis
GCACCTCGCCTCCGTAGCGTCGAGCCCCGGCTCGGCCGCTCCGAGCCCCCGGCCCCGCCGCGCCCACCAACCGACTCCGACTCAGCCCCGCCAGGGAAGCTCCGCCGTCACGCGGGTCGGGCCGCCCGTCGGGGAGTTCACGGTCAGGATGCCGTCGACCGAGCCGAGCCGTTCCGCGAGGCCCGCGAGCCCCGTACCCCGCGCCGGATCAGCGCCGCCCGTGCCGTCGTCGGTGACCTGGAGCAGCAGCCGGTCCTCGACCTGCCACACATCGACCGTCGCCCCGCGCGCGCCCGCGTGCTTGCCGACGTTCTCAAGCAGCTCGGAGACCGTGAAGTACGCGATGCCCTCGATGGCCGGAGCCGGACGTTCCGGCAGGTCGACCTCGACCCGTACCGGCACCGGGCTCCGCGCGGCGAGCGACGAGAGGGCCGCGTCCAGACCGCGGTCGGTCAGCACCGCCGGGTGGATGCCGCGGGCCAGATCGCGCAGCTCCCGTAGCGCCGTCTTCACCTCGCCGTGCGCCTCGTCCACCATGCGCGCCGCGGCCTGCGGGTCCTCGCGCAGCTTCTCCTTCGCGAGCCCCAGGTCCATGGCCAGGTTGACCAGGCGGGCCTGCGCCCCGTCGTGCAGAGCGCGCTCTATACGGCGCAGGTCGGCGGCGGCCGTGTCGGCGGCGACGCCGCGGTCCGACTCCAGCTCGACCACCCGCGCGTCCAGACGCGAGGCGCCGAGCAGGCCGGTCACGAGCACCCGGTCCACCGTCGTCAGGCCCCGGATCAGCCACGGCGTGGCCAGCGTGACGAGGAGGCCGATCGCCGCGGTGACCCCGATCTCGAAGGTCGAGTCCAGGTAGAAGGTGTGCCGCCCGTCCTCGCTGCCGTACACCTGAAGGCCGTCCACGCCCGCGTACATGGGGAAGACCCAGCGCCACAGCGGGTACGTCAGGAGCGACCAGCCGACCGACCAGAACGTCACCGCCACCGTGAACGCGAAAACCGCCCACGGGAAGTGCAGCACCGCGTACAGCAGGCTCCGCCAGGAGGTGCCGCTTTTCAGGATCGCGCCGATCCACGCCATGGCGCCGTTCTTCTTCGGCCGCACCGGCTGCGGGTCGGCCACGTCGAGCCGCAGCAGCCCACGCGCGCGTGCCCGCTCCAGTGCGCCGAAACCGCGGCAGCCCGCGAGCGCCGCGGCAAGCACCGGCACCCCGAGGAAGGTGACGAGCAGGCCCGCGCCGAGCGACACCATGGTGACCGCGTACACGAACATCAGGATGCTCAGCGGCAGGCTGGCGATGAGGTAGCCGAACTCGCGCCAGGTCCGGCCCGCGACCGGCGCCGCCAGGGCCGGCGGCACCAAGGGGCGCCGTCCGGGACCGGAACCGGGGACCTCGGGCCGAGGCCGGCGGCCGTGCTCCCGCGCGTACTCCTGTCCGTACTCCATGGCCATCACTGCGTCCGTTTCTGCTCGGCTGGTGCTCGGATACGGGGGGCGTACGCGCGTAGGGCCGGTTTTCGGAAAGCTCGGGCCTCGCGATACGTCCACCCTCCTCTCGTGCAGGGCCGCGGACCATGTGGCCCGTATCCGTCTTCGACCGGGGGTTTTCCCCACCCCGCCCGCGAAACGGCTCCCGCGAAGCGACCCGCGCGAAGCGGCGGCCCGTGAACGGGACGTGCACGAAACACGGACGCGCCCCGAGCCAATGGCCCAGGGCGCGTCAGGGTCAGGTTCAGGGACCGCGCACGTCACGTCAGTTCACGGCAGGTCAGCTCTCCGTGCGGTCGCGCCAAGGGAGTTCGGCCGCGACCGTGGTCGGGCCGCCGGCCGGGGAGTCCACGACGAACTGGCCGTCCACCGCCCCCAGCCGGTCCGCGAGCCCCGCCATCCCCGTACCGCCGCCGAGCGAGGCGCCGCCGCGGCCGTCGTCCTCGACCCGGACGATCAGCCGGTGGTCCGCGCGCCACACCTCGACCGAGGCCGCCCGCGCACCACTGTGCTTGCTGATGTTCTGCAGCAGCTCGGAGACCGTGAAGTACGCGATGCCCTCGATGGCCGGAGCCGGACGTTCCGGCAGGTTCACCGCGACCCTTACGGGTACCGTGCAGCGCCCGGCGAGCGACGACAGGGCGGCGTCGAGACCGCGGTCGGTGAGGACGGCCGGGTGGATGCCGCGGGCCAGATCGCGCAGTTCCTGGAGGGCGAGCTTCACCTCGCCGTGCGCCTCGTCGACCATCGCGGCGACGGTGTCGTCGGCCTGCCCCTCGAGCAGCTTCTCCTTGGCCAGACCGAGCCCCATGGCCAGGTTGACCAGGCGGGCCTGCGCCCCGTCGTGCAGGTCGCGCTCGATGCGCCGCAGATCGGCGGCGGCCGTGTCGACGACGGCGCCGCGGTCCGACTCCAGTTCGGCGATCCGCCGCTCCAACTCGTCGGAGGGGCACAGCAGTCCGCGTACCAGCGCGCGGTCCACGGAGGACAGCCCACGGGCGATGAACGGCAGTACCGGCCAGAGCACGAACAGCGAGACGAGCGTGACCGTGAACGTCAGCACCCCCCACGGCAGCCGGATGAACCCGAACAGCAGGCTCCGCCAGCCGACCGGGTCCTTGAGCCGGGACCACAGCCCGCCGACGAAGCCGTCCCGCCGGGCGAAGCGCAGCGGGCTCGGCTCGTCGACCACCGTGCCGAGCAGCCGCCGCGCCCTGCCCCGCTCGGCCGCGCCGAGCCACCGCGCCCCGACCAGGCCGGCCGCGAGCAGGGGCAGCCCCACGACCGTCACCGCAAGCGCGCTGCCGACCGCGACCACCAACACCACGTAGACGAAGGCGAACAGTGCCATCGGCAGGTTGAGCAGGAGATACGCGATCTCCCTCCAGGTCCGGCCGTCGAAGGCGAAGCGCGCGGGCGGCAGCGGCTGTTGCGCGGTGCCGGGTTCGGGGCGCCGGGGCCTTCGGGTGCCGGGTACGCCGGCCGGTGCGGTGCTGCGTGCGGTCATGCCGGACAGCCTGCCGGGCCCGGCCCGGCGGCGCCATGAGGTGCGCCGCCGGGAGGAACGGGGGAAAACCCCACCCTTACCCCGACAGGGCTGCTTACCGGTTCTTTAACAGGGCCTAGACTCCCGTGCGTACAGATCGTCGAACAGGGCCGACGGGCCCGTGACCGGCCGGGACATGTGCGGCATGGGCGACGGGTTCCACGTGGCCCACGTGGCCAACGAGATCAGGGAGCGAGGGGCCGACGTGCCGGGACCGACCGTTCTCGCCGCGGACTACTTCCAGAGCTACTCCGTCGTCGGGCTGCTCGCCGTCATCGGCGTGCTCTTCGTCGCCGTCGCCTTCGGCGCGGGACGCCTGCTCCGGCCCGTCGTACCGACCCCGGAGAAACTCCTCACCTACGAGTGCGGCGTCGACCCGGTCGGCGAGGGCTGGGCCCACACCCAGGTCCGGTACTACGTCTACGCGTTCCTGTACGTGATCTTCGCCGTCGACTCGATCTTCCTCTTCCCCTGGGCCACGGTCTTCGCCAAGGCGGGATTCGGCGGGGCGACGCTGGTGGAGATGTTCATCTTCCTCGGCTTCCTGACCGTGGGTCTGCTGTACGCATACAAGAAGGGCGTCCTCACATGGACGTGACCATCGAACCGGGACCCGGCCGCGACAACGGCGGCTCGAAGCTCGGCCCGCTCGCGCGGCTCGCCCCCCAGCCCATGAAGGTGGTCCTCAACTGGGGCCGCCGCTACAGCCTGTGGGTCTTCAACTTCGGGCTCGCCTGCTGCGCCATCGAGTTCATCGCCGCCTCCATGGCCCGCCACGACTTCATCCGGCTCGGCGTCATCCCGTTCGCACCGGGTCCGCGCCAGGCCGACCTGATGATCGTCTCTGGCACGGTGACGGACAAGATGGCCCCGGCCGTGAAGCGGCTCTACGAGCAGATGCCCGAGCCGAAGTACGTCATCTCCTTCGGCGCCTGCTCCAACTGCGGCGGCCCGTACTGGGACTCGTACTCCGTCACGAAGGGCGTCGACCAGATCATCCCCGTCGACGTGTACGTGCCGGGCTGCCCGCCGCGTCCCGAAGCGCTCCTCCAGGGCATCCTCAAACTCCAGGAGAAGATCGCCCGGGAGTCCCTCGACGAGCGCTACGCCGCCGCTGGACGCCCGTCCACGGCGGCCCTGCAGAGCGGCCTCGTGGCACCTCCGACGGCTGTCCCGCCTGCGGATTCGGCTTCGGGGGAGGACGAGCGATGACCGGCTGGCTCCCCGACGAGGTGACCGAGATCTTCGGCGCGGACGCGACCGCCGAGGAGCAGTACGACCTGCTCACGGTCGACGTCCCCGCCGACACCTGGACCACGGCCCTGCTCACCGCCCGCACCACCCTGGGCTGCACCTATTTCGACTGGCTGAGCGCGGTCGACGAGCCGGGCACCGGGTTCCGCGTCTGCGCCCATGTGGCGGCCCTGCATCCGGTACGTCGCCTCCTTCTGCGTACGACGGTTCCGCACACGGCGCCGGTGCTCGCCTCCGCCGTCGAGGTGTACGCGGGCGCCGCGTGGCACGAGCGCGAGACCCACGAGATGTTCGGCGTCGACTTCACCGGCCACCCCGGACTCGACCCGCTGCTGCTGCCCGACAGCTTCGAAGGGCACCCGCTGCGCAAGGACTTCGTACTCGCGGCGCGCGTCGTCAAGGCCTGGCCCGGCGCCAAGGAGCCGGGGGAGTCCGAGCACGGCGGGCCCAAGCGGCGCCAGATGCTGCCGCCCGGCGTACCGGACCCCAACGACTGGGGCCCGATGAAGGGCCAGCTGCCCCCGGCCCCGGCGCGCCCCGCGCGTGGGGCCCGCGCGGGTGCGGCCACCGATCGCGCGGGCGCCGCCACGGAGCGTCCGGCGCGGCGTACGCGTACGGCGAGCGCGGGGTCGGCCAGTCGGACCCCTGCTGCTGCGCCTGCTGAGGTGGAGGCGTCCTCCGGCGGTCAGGCCGGTGCAGGTGCGGCCGGTGCCGGGGCTGCCGATGCGGGTGCTGCCGGAGCTGCCGGTTCCGCTCCCGCGCGGCGTACGCGCAGTGCGTCGGAGGGCTCGGCGTCCCAGACCGGTGCCCCCGCTCCTACCCGCCGCGCACGCTCCGCGAGCCAGGGCTCGGCCTCCCAACGCCAGGCTGCCCGACCGGACGACACGACTCCGTCGGACGACACAGCCTCGCCGTCCGACAAGACCTCGTCCGACAAGGCCCCGTCCGACACCCCCGCGCCGGAGTCGACGCAACCCGCCGCCGAACCCGGCCCGGAGAGCACGCGCGCCGCCGACGCCCCGTGGCACAACCCGCGCCCCGCCTTCACCGAACCGGAGACTCCGGACGAGCCGAGCAAGCCCGCAACGCCCTCCCCGGACGAGCCCACGCAGGGCGGAACCGAAGCCCGCCCCGACAAGGCATCCGGCGACGAAGCCACCCCCGGCAAAAGCACCCGCGACGAAGCCACCCCCGACGAAGACACCCCAGCCGGAGGCGACCCCGCATGAACGACGCCCTCGACGTCGTCCTGCGACTCCTCGTCGTGTTCGTCGTCTTCATGGTCCTCCCGCTGGTCATCGGTCAGACCGAGCACAAGGTGATGGCCCATATGCAGGGCCGGCTCGGCCCCATGTACGCGGGCGGTTTCCACGGCTGGGCCCAACTCGTCGCCGACGGCGTCAAGTTCGCGCAGAAGGAAGACATCGTCCCGGCCGGCGCCGACCGCCGAATCTTCCAGCTCGCCCCGGCCGTCGCGCTGCTCCCGTACCTCCTGGTGCTGGTCGCCATTCCGATCGGCCCCGGCGAGGGCGCCGTCGGCCAACTCGTGGACGCCGGGATCTTCTTCGTACTCGCCGTCATGGGCGTGGGCGTACTCGGCTCCCTCATGGCCGGCTGGGCCTCCGCCAACAAGTTCTCCCTCCTGGGCGGCCTGCGTACCGCCGCCCAACTCCTCGCCTACGAACTGCCGATGCTGCTCGCCGCCGCCTCGGTGGCGATGGCCGCCGGTACCGTCTCGCTGCCGGGCATCCTCGACGCCTTCGAGTGGTGGTGGCTGCCCTGGCAGATCGTCGGCGCGCTGGTGTTCTTCGTCGCGGGCCTGGCCGAACTCCAGCGCCCGCCCTTCGACATGCCGGTCGCCGACTCCGAGATCATCTTCGGTGCGTACACCGAGTACACCGGTCTGCGCTTCGCTCTCTTCCTCCTTGCCGAGTACGCGGGGATCGTCGTCCTGTGCGGACTGACCACCGTCCTCTTCCTGGGCGGCTGGCACGGGCCGTGGGGCGCCGACGGCCTGGGCTGGGTGTGGACCCTGCTCAAGACGGCCGTCCTCGCGTTCCTCGTCATCTGGCTGCGGGTCAGCTACCCGCGGCTCCGTGAGGACCAGCTGCAGAAGCTCGCCTGGACCACGCTCATCCCGCTCGCCCTCGCGCAGATCGCGCTCACCGGAATCGTGAAGGTGGCGATCAACTGATGCCCCCGGTCCCTGGAAGCGGCCTGGCCAAGGGCCTCGCCGTCACCCTCCGCACGATGACGCGGAAGACCGTCACCGCGCAGTACCCCGACGTCCAGCCCGAACTGCCGCCCCGTACGCGCGGTGTCATCGGCCTGTTCGAGGAGAACTGCACGGTCTGCATGCTCTGCGCCCGCGAATGCCCCGACTGGTGCATCTACATCGACTCCCACAAGGAGACCGTCCCGGCCGCGACCCCGGGCGGCCGCGAGCGCAGCCGCAACGTCCTCGACCGCTTCGCCATCGACTTCTCGCTCTGCATGTACTGCGGTATCTGCATCGAGGTCTGCCCTTTCGACGCGCTTTTCTGGTCACCGGAGTTCGAGTACGCGGAGACGGACATCCTCGAACTCACCCACGAACGCGACAAGCTCCGCGAGTGGATGTGGACCGTCCCCGCC
>NZ_JAAAHS010000395.1 GCF_009908195.1 Streptomyces boluensis
GTGGGGGAGTGGTGGTGCGGTCAGGGGCGGTCGCGGTCCTTCCTGCCGACGGCGGCCCGGCAGCGGGCGCGGGCCTGCACGAACAGGTCGGTGGCCGGCTCCGCCGAGCCGGGATTCGGGGTGCGGTACGACCACGGCACGACCGTGAAGTACGGGTCGAGCGCGTCGAACACCCGTAGCGCGTCGTGGAATTGATGCGAGCCCCACAGGGCGTGCGCCAGGTGGTTCAGGTCGAGCAGCGACCGGGACTCGGGCCGCGCGTGGTCGAACCAGAGGCGCAGGGCGCGCAGCGCGGTACGGCTCGCGTCCTCCGAGATCCAGTGCAGGTCGAGCGCGTGCTCGTGCCCGGCCTCGCGGCGGTACCGCTCCACGCGCGCGTAGAGCGGGAGCAGGTGCAGGGCGGAGCCCGCCGGGGCCGAAGAGGACGCCCACTGCACGAAGTTGAGCGCCGCCGTCATCGAGGCGCCCGGCCGGTGCCGGTACGCGAACTGCAGCATCCGGTGGTACGCCTCGCGGTTGCCGGGGTCGCGCTTCTCCACCTCCGCGAGGAGCGGCCACGGGCCGTCGAACAGCATGGGCTCGGGGGCCGGCGCCCGGTGCTCGCCCCCGGCGCGGTCCTCGTCGAGCTGGGCGAGCGCCAGCAGGCCGATCCACGGCACCGGGTCGTCGGGGGCCGCTTCCGCGGCGTACCGGCAGGCGGCGGACGCCTCGCGCCACAGCTCGGCGGTGCGCGGGTGCGCCGACCGGTGGGCGCGCAGCGCCCGCTCGACCACCACGCGCGCGTGCAGCACGGTCAGGACGAGGCTGTCCGGCTCCTCCGCCCGCCAGACCCGCAGCACGTCCGAGCCGGCGGCCGCCGCGGCGAGGATCTGGGTGCGCTGCGTCCACCGGTCCCGGTCGGCGGCCCCCGTGGTCTCCATGAGGAGATCGCGCGTCGAGACCCAGCGGCCCGCCCTGAGGTCCTGCAGCACGCCACGCAGGGCGGCGTCGTGCCCGGCGGGGTGGTACACGGGGCGGGCGGACGGTATGGACATGAATCCCCTGGAACCCTCTGCACCTGTGAGCGGACACGCCCGTGCGCGGGCCGTCGGGGCCAGAGGGCGTCTCCCCCTCGGTCCCAACTCCCGTGCCACGGAACATGGTTGGTTGGCGATCAGTGTAGAGCGGAAGGTTCCGATCAGGGACAGGTCGGTGAATCTGTCTTGATCATTGCGTGACGGGTCGGGGTGCCGCCTTGTTCATCAGGGGTGATACGTGCGCGGAAGGGGCCGGAAGCGGGTCTTCCGGGTCTACTGGGCCTTCGGGGTCTTCTGGGTCTACTAGGCCTTCCGGGTGTACCCGGTCCGGTTCTCCTGGAGCGGGACGAAGCGGAACGTGCGGCGCCGCGCATGTCCGGTCGGGCCGCCGCCGGTCGGGGCCTCAACTCTCCTGTCAGCAGAGCGCCTTGACGCTCGCTTCGCCGCTGTTGCAGGCTTCCGAGGTGATCACCAGTGACCGTGCGAACCGCCCCGTGCTCGCCGTCGACCAGGGCACCTCAGGCACCAAAGCCCTCGTCGTCTGCCCGGAGCGTGGCGTGCTCGGCACCGGCACCGCGCCCGTACGCCCCCGCCACCTGCCCGGCGGACTCGTCGAGGTGGATCCGGCCGAACTGCTCGACTCCGTCGTCGTGGCGGGCCGCCGGGCGCTCGCCGAAGCGGGCGAGCCCGTCGCCGCCGTCGGCCTCGCCAACCAGGGCGAGACCGTGCTCGCCTGGGACCCCGACACCGGCGAACCGCTCACCGACGCGCTCGTCTGGCAGGACCGCCGCGCCGAACCAATCTGCGCCGAACTCGCGCCGCATGCCGACGAGTTGCACCACCTCACCGGCCTGCCCCTCGACCCCTACTTCGCCGCGCCCAAGATGCTGTGGATCCGCCGCCACCGCACCCGGCAGGGCGTCGTCACCACCAGCGACGCCTGGCTGACACACCGGCTCACCGGGGCCTTCGTCACCGACGCCGCCACCGCGGGCCGCACCCAGCTGCTCGACCTCGACACGGTCACCTGGTCACCCCGCGCCCTCGACCTCTTCGGGCTCGCCGGCGAAGCGCTGCCCCGCGTCGTCGACGCCGCCGGACCCGTGGGCACCACCACCGCCTTCGGCCCCGAACTCCCGCTGACCGGGCTCCTCGTCGACCAGCAGGCCGCCCTCCTCGCCCAGGACGTCACCGAGCCGGGCGGCGCCAAGTGCACGTACGGCACCGGCGCGTTCCTGCTCGCCCCCACCGGGGACGTCCCGCGCCGCAGCAGTACGGGACTGGTCGGCTGTGTCGCCTGGCGGCTCGACGGCCGCAGCAGCTACTGCCTCGACGGGCAGGTGTACACAGCCGCCTCCGCCGTACGGTGGCTCACCGACCTCGGCGTCATCTCGGGCCCCGCCGCACTCGACCCGGTCGGCGCGAGCGCCCCCGACACCGGCGGCGTCACCTTCGTGCCCGCACTCGCCGGGCTCGCCGCCCCCTGGTGGCGCGGCGACATCCGCGGCTCCCTCACCGGACTCGGCCTCGACACCACCCCTGGACACCTGGTGCGCGCCCTGTGCGAGGGCATCGCCGCGCAGGTCGTCCAGCTCACCGACGCCGTCGCCACCGACCTCGGGGAACCGCTGCGCGGACTGCGCGTCGACGGCGGCCTCACCCGCTCGACACTGCTCATGCAGACCCAGGCCGACCTGCTCCAAGTGCCCGTGGAAGTCGCCGAGTTGCCCGACGCCACCGCACTCGGCGCCGCCGCGGTCGCCCGGCTCGGACTCGACCCCGCGCTCACCGTCCGCGACGTCACACCGGCCCGCAGACCCGCCGCCGTGTACGAGCCGCGCATCACCCCGGACGAAGCCGCGGAACGCCTGGACCGCTTCCGTACGGCCGTCTCCGCACTCGTCGAACGGCAGCCGTCATGACCGCCACCCCGGCCACGCGCGAGGGCCACGGAACGGTCACCAGGAACGGCCCGCTGCCCGGCGCCTTCTCAGGCCCTGACGCCGCCTCGGGCCCCGATGCCGTCTCGGCCCCGGATGCCGCCTCGGGTTCCGACGGCACGTACGACATCGCCGTGATCGGTGCAGGCGTCGTGGGTACGGCCATCGCGCGCGAACTCGCCCGGCACCGCCTGCGCATCGCCCTGGTCGACGCCGCCCCGGACGTCGGCGACGGCACCTCCAAGGCCAACACCGCGATCCTGCACACCGGGTTCGACGCCACTCCCGGCACCCTGGAGGCCCGGCTCGTCCGCGAGGGCCACCGCCGCCTCACCGCGTACGCCGCCGAGTGCGGCATCCCCGTAGAAACCGTCGGCGCGCTCCTCGTCGCCTGGGACCAGGAGCAGCTGGCCGCCCTGCCCGCCCTCGCCGCCAAAGCGGAGGCCAACGGCTACGACGCGGCGCACCTGCTCGACGCGGATGCCCTGTACGCGCGCGAGCCCCACCTCGGCCCCGGCGCGCTCGGTGCGCTCGCCGTGCCCGACGAGAGCATCATCTGCCCCTTCACCACCCCCCTCGCGTACGCCACCCAGGCGGTACGCGCGGGCGTGGACCTGCACCTCAACGCCCCGGTCAGCGCCATCAGTTCAGCACCCGGCGCCGAACAGGGGAGGCACACGCTGCACACCGCGCGGGGCCCGCTGCACGCCCGCTGGCTCGTCAACGCGGCCGGGCTGCACGCCGACACCGTCGACCGGATGCTCGGCCGCAGCACGTTCACCGTCACCCCGCGCCGAGGCCAGCTCGTCGTCTTCGACAAACCCGCCCGCGCGTTCGTACGCCACATCCTGCTGCCCGTACCGACCGCGCTCGGCAAGGGTGTCCTCGTCGCCCCCACGGTCTTCGGCAACGTCCTGCTCGGCCCCACCGCAGAGGACCTCGACGACAAGACCGCCACCACGTCCACCGCACAAGGCCTCGCCGCGCTGCGCGCCCAGGGCGCCCGGATCCTCCCCGAGCTGCTCGACGAAGAGGTCACCGCCGTCTACGCGGGCCTGCGCGCGGCCACCGAGGAGGACGACTACCGCATCGACACCTGGCCCGAGCAGCGGTACGTCACGGTCGGCGGTATCCGCTCCACCGGACTCACCGCGTCCCTCGCCCTCGCCGCGCACGTGACAGGACTCCTCGCCGAAGCGGGCCTCGACCTCGGCGCACCGCGCGCTCTCCCGGCCGTCCGGATGCCGAACCTCGGCGAACGCTTCCCGCGGCCCTACCAGGACGCCGCGTGCATCGCCGAGGATCCCGCGTACGGACAGATCGTCTGCCACTGCGAACGCGTCACCCGCGGCGAGATCCGCGACGCCCTCGACAGCACCGTCCCCCCAGCCGCACTCGAAGGACTGCGCCGCCGCACCCGCGCACGCGGAGGCCGCTGCCAGGGCTTCCACTGCGGCCCCACGCTGCGCGATCTCCTGGAACGGGAACTCGCGGGGCGGTCCGGGGAGTTGAAGGAGTCGAGGCCATGGTGAGGAAGGGGGCGGGCTCATGACCGACGGCACCACACGGGACGGCGACCACGCGAGGGACGACTCCGCGCGCGCCGACGCCCCGGCCGCGCGGCGGGCGCGCACCGTCGACGTGCTCGTCATCGGAGCCGGTCCCGCAGGACTCACCGCCGCCGCCGAACTCGCCGCGGCGGACTGCGGCACCGTCGAGGTCCTGGAGCGCGAACAGCACACGGGCGGCATCCCGCGCCACTGCGCGCACGGCGGCTTCGGCACCCCCTGGACGAGCGGCCCGCGCTACGCCACCGGACTGCTGCGCGCCGCCGAACGCGCCGGAGCAGTGGTGCGTACGTCCGTCACCGCCACCGACCTCGACGCCACGCGCACGGTCGACGTCACCGGCCCTGACGGTCTGGAACGGATCACGGCGCGTGCCGTCGTCCTCGCCACCGGCGCACGCGAACGCCCACGCTCCGCCCGCCTCGTCCCCGGCACCCGCCCCGCCGGAATCTGGACCACCGGCGAACTCCAGCAGGCCGTCCACCTGTACGGGCAGCACATCGGCAGCCGAGCCGTGGTCGTCGGCGCCGAACCCGTCGGGTACACGGCACTGGACACGCTGCGCCGCGCGGGCGTCACCGTCGTCGCCCAGGTCACCGAGGCACCCGCCGCACAGGTGCCGCCGCTGCGCGCGGCCGACTCCCGGCTGCGCCACGGCGTCCCGCTGCTCACCCACACCACGGTCACCGAAATCCTCGGCCGCGGCCGCCTGACCGGAATCCGGGTGCGCCACGACGACGGGCGTACGACCCAACTCCCGTGCGACACCCTGGTCTTCACCGGCGACTTCGTACCCGAACCCGAACTCGCGCGAGCCGCGGGCATCCCCCTCGACCGCGCCACCCGAGGCCCGCGCGTGGACACCGAGTTCCGCACGGCCGCCCCCGGCATCTTCGCGGCGGGCAACGTCCTGCGAGGCGCGGAACCGGCCACCACAGCGGCCGCCGAGGGCCGCGCGGCAGCGGCCGCGGTACGGCGCCGGCTCGCCCACGAGGGCGACGGCACCCACGACTTGAGCACGCGCGGCCCGGCCCTCACCGTGACAGCGCCGCTGCGCTGGATCACCCCGGGACGGCTCGCCGAGGACGTGCGGCCCGCCGACGGCCCGCCGTTCCTGGTCCGCACGGCCGAGCCACGGCCCGCCGGGGCCTTCCTCGTCGTCACCCAGGACGGCCGCACCCTGCACCGCGAACGCGTACGCGGCCCCCTGCGCACCGGCACCTCCGTGCCCCTGCCCAGCCACTGGACCCGCCTCGTGGACCACGCGGGCGGCACGGTCCAAGTCGCCTGGGAAGGCCGGGGCGTTGGCTGAGCCCACGGGCGACCTGAGGCGTACGGCACCTGAGACGGTCGAAGTCGGAGGCATCCGGCTCGCCTTCACCACCGTGGGCCCGCCGACCGGCGAGCCTGTCGTCCTGCTGCACGCACTCGGCGAGTCCGCCACCGACTGGGACACCGTGGCCGCCGACCTCGCCACGCACGAACGCCGGGTATACGCGCTCGACCTGCGCGGACACGGCCGCAGCGACCGGCCGAAGGAGTACTCCCTCGAGTTGATGCGCACCGACGTGCTGGGCTTCCTCGACGCGCGTGGCCTCACGGCCGTGGACCTGATCGGCCACTCCCTGGGCGGAATTGTGGCCCATCTGCTCGCCCAGCACAGCCCGCACCGGGTGCGCCGCCTGATCCTGGAGGACGTGCCCGCGCCACGGCCCCGCGAGCCACACGTCCCGCCCCGGCCGCCCGGCCCGCTGGACTTCGACTGGGACATGGTCCTCGCCGTACGCGAGCAGCTCGACACCCCCGACCCCGCGTGGCTCGACGGCCTCGCCGGGATCACCGCCCGCACCCTCGTCGTGAGCGGCGGCCCGGACAGCCCCATGCCACCGGACGCCGTGGCGGAACTCGCCCACCGCATCCCCGGCGCCCGGCACGTCACCATCCCCGCCGGACACCTGATCCACCGGACGGCCCCGGACGAGTTCATCGATACGGTGATCGGCTTCCTGGACGGGGCCCTGGACGAAGACCCGGTGCAGTAGGGGCCGTTGGGCTCGGGCCATCCGCTCGCGGCCGAACCCGCTTTGCGGCCGGACCAGTTGGGCGACAGCGTGCTCTGGGCGCCCGGCGCGCTTGACCGGCTCGGCTTCCTCCACCGGTTCGGCACCCGGAACACGGCCACGAGCGTCAACCTGGGGCTCGCCCACTTCCTCGCCGAGGCCGCGGAGGAGCCGCGACGCTTCTCGCTGGTGCCCGCCGATCTGACACTGCCGGAAGTCCCCGATTTGCGCTCCGTCCCCCTGGTCGACCCCACGCCGCTGTACGCCTGATGTCACACCCCCGAAA
>NZ_JAAAHS010000396.1 GCF_009908195.1 Streptomyces boluensis
GCAGACCATGCCCAAGCGTCCCTCCCGAGGCCGCACGCGATACGTCTTCTCCTACGAGCCTCTCGACGGCACCACCGAGCCCGACACCAGCGAGCAGGACGCCCGCGACCTCGCCGTCTCCGAATTCCTCGACAGGACCTCGGACTTGATCTTCCACGGCGGCCCTCGCGGCATGGAGCTGGCCCGCCTCGACATCGCCACCCGCGAAGCCGTCTTCCGTGAAGCGTCCTGCCCCGACCCCGTCAAGCCCCACTGGCTGACCCCTGCCGCACCCGACGACGACGAACGCCGCGAGCAGCACTGGGCGCCCCAGCCGCCTTCCCCGGCCTGGGCCCACCTGGCCTGGCTCGTCCACGACCTCCCCCTCCTCTTCGCCTTCCGCGACTACGGCGAGGGCGGCCCCGAACTGGACGGCATCGACGTCCCCGGGCGGGCCTACGCAGACGTCCTGGTCCGGCACAGAGGCGTCCAGTGGCGCGTGCGGGTACAGCTCGAAGGCCGTACCGACGAACTCGACCACGCCGGGATGCACATCGCCGAGACCTTCGGCGACGGCGACTACCACCGCCTCGCCGACGAGCACGACCCCCACCTCATCGACATGCTCTGACGTCCCGGCGCACCCGCCCACCGCCTCCGCGGGCAGGTCCCCCGAATGGCCCGTCAAGGCGACACGCCGTGTGGGCGGGACTTCACTGGGAGCATGTCTCGCGTTGACCAAGCACCCGCCCGGCGTCTTCGATCCGCTGCGGCACTGGGCCTGGTCGCGGCCCTCGCCGGCAGCGGCTGCTCCGGTACCGCCACCTCCACCGTCGCCCACCCGGCGGCCGTCGAGTCGTCGGCGCTGCCCACCGTCCCGCCGGCCCAGCCGCCGCCGAAACTCACGCGCGCCAAGATCGACGAAGCGGTGGACAAACTCGACGGAGTCGTACGGGACGCCATGAGCAGAACCGGTGTGCCCGGGGTCGCCGTCGGCGTGGTCCACGACGACGAGGTGCTGTACCTGAAGGGCTTCGGCGAACGGAAGGTGGGCGCGAAGGGCGCGGTCGACGCCGACACCGTCTTCCAACTCGCCTCGGTCTCCAAGCCGGTGTCCTCGACCGTGGTCGCCGCCGCCGTGGGTGACAAGACCGTCGCCTGGGACGACCCGGTCGTCAAGCACAGCCCCGGCTTCGCCCTCAAGGACCGCTGGGTCACCGAACACGTCACGCTCGCCGACCTGTTCTCGCACCGCAGCGGGCTGCCCGACCATGCCGGGGACCTGCTCGAGGACCTCGGCTACGACCGCTCGTACATCCTGGAACGGCTGCGGTACGAACCGCTGGCGCCGTTCCGCGCCAGCTACGCGTACACCAACTTCGGGCTCACCGAAGCCGCGGTCGCGGTGGCGCGGGCGGCGGGCACCAGCTGGGAGAGCCTGTCCTCCGACAAGCTGTACGGACCGCTCGGCATGGACTCCACCAGCTCCTCCTTCACCGACTACGAGAAGGCCGAGAACAAGGCCGTCACCCATGTGAAGGAGGGCGACACCTGGAAGGCCGAGTTCGTCCGGAACGCGGACGCCCAGACTCCGGCGGGCGGTGCCAGCTCCACCGTCCGGGACATGGCGAAGTGGATGCGACTGCAGCTCGGCAACGGCAAGTTCGAGGGGAAGCAGGTCGTCGACGGCGCCGCCCTCGACGAGACCCATCTGCCGCACATCGTCTCCGAGCCGCCGCACGCCCCGGCGGGCAGGACCGGGTTCTACGGGCTCGGCTGGAACGTCAGTTACGACGACCAGGGCAGGCTGAAGCTCGGCCACTCCGGCGCCTTCGCCCTGGGCGCCGCCACCAACGTCACGATGCTGCCCTCGGAGAAACTCGGCATCGTCGTCCTCACCAACGGCGCGCCCGTAGGCGTACCCGAGGCGATCTCCACCACCTTCCTCGACACCGCGCAGACCGGAGGGCCCACGGTCGACTGGCTGACGTTCATCGGCCCGCTCCTCCAGCAGGCCGCGGCGGGCGACCGCTCCGAGACCGACTACACGAAGCCCCCGGCGAAAGCCGCACCCGCCAGGGCGGACAGCGCCTACACCGGCACGTACGCCAACGACTTCTACGGCCCGATGACCGTGAGCGCCCGAGGCGACGAGCTGGTCATGCAACTGGGGCCGAAGAAGCAGCGGTTCACCCTGCGGCACTACGACGGCGACACGTTCAGCTACCGCACCATGGGCGAGAACGAGGTCGGGCTGTCCGGCGTGACCTTCAGCGTCGGCTCCGACGGTCGCGCCGAGAAGGTCCGCGTCGAGAACCTGGACGCGAACGGACTCGGCACCTTCGCCAGGGAGTGAACCGGCCGGTACGGTGACGCGTCCAGCACGCCCCGCCGTACCGCTCCCCGAGCCGGTCGCGGCCGCCCGCCGTAGGAGAACCATGAGCAGCGCCGCCCGCCACCGGGTCCTGTACGTCACCGACCTGGCATACGAGGCGCGCGGGCGGCGGTACTGCGACGAGGACATCTTTCTGAGCAACCGGCTGCGTACCGAATTCGACATCGCGCTCTGCCACCCCCTGGACGCCATCTCACTCCTCGATTCCTTCGACCTGGTCGTCATACGCAACAGCGGCCCGGTCATCAACTACCTCGCAGCGTACGAGGAGTTCAGAAACCGTGCCGAAGCCTGTGGACAACTTGTCCACAACCCTCTGACCGGCCGCGGAGACATGGCGGGCAAGCAGTACCTCCTCGATCTGACGGCCGCCGGGCTGCCGGTGATCCCGACCGTCGACCGCCCGGCCGACCTCGACGCGCTGCCCGAAGTGTCCGAGTACGCGGTGAAGCCGAAGCTCGGCGCGGACTCCATCGGCCTGCGCTTCGTCCCGCGCTCCGCACTGCGCGAGCCCGGCCTGCTCGCCGAGCTCGCCGAGGGCGGCATCCTCGTCCAGCCGCGCATCCCCTTCACGTACGAGGTGTCGTTCTACTTCGTCGACCACGACTTCCAGTACGCGCTGCGCACCGCCACCGATGGCGCCCGCTGGGACCTGGAGACGTACGAACCGACCGACCAGGACCTGGAGTTCGCCCGCCGCTTCGTCGACTGGAACGACATCGAGCACGGCATCCAGCGCGTCGACGCCTGCCGTACCCCCGGCGGCGAACTGCTCCTCGTCGAGCTGGAGGACCTCAACCCGTACCTCTCCCTCGACCTGCTCACCCCCGAGGTGCGCGACGCCTTCGTGGACCGGATGGCCCGGTCCCTGCGGGACTGCCTGCGGGCGCTACCCGGCCCGGTCAGGGCTCGAGTCGGGCCGCACGCGCGCGTAGGTACCGGTTTTCGGGGGCGCTGAGCGTGCCCCGCGCGGCCTTCTCGAACTCCTCGCGTGCGCCCCGCGTGTCCCCGGCCTTCTCCAGCAGGTGGGCGCGGACCGCGTGCAGCCGGTGGTGATCGCCCAACACACCGTCCAGAGCGGTGAGTTCACGCAGCCCGGCATCGGGACCGTGCACCATGGCGACGGCCACGACCCGGCCCAGTTGCGCCATGGGCTCCGGGGCGCGCCGCACCAGCAGTTCGTACAGGCCGAGGATCTGCGGCCAGTCGGTGTCCTCGGCGCACTCCGCCTCGTCGTGCAACGCGGCGATGGCTGCCTGTAGTTGGTACGCGCCGACCGGGCGCCGACCGAGGGCCTCCTCGACCAGCTTCAGGCCCTCGGCGATCGCGCCCCGGTCCCAGCGCTCCCGGTCCTGCTCGTCCAGCGGGACCAGCTCGCCGTCGGGTCCGGTACGTGCCGGGGTGCGGGCCTCGGTGAGCAGCATCAGGGCGAGCAGACCGGTGACCGCACCGTCGTACGGCAGCAGCTTGCGCACCGCGCGGGTGAGCCGGATCGCCTCCCGGGCGAGCTCCGCGCGGTGCAGCGCCGCCCCGGACGTGGCCGTATAGCCCTCGTTGAAGATCAGGTACAGCACCTGCAGCACCGCAGCGAGCCGCTCGTCCCGGTCGGCGCCGCTCGGCTGACGGAAGCGCACGCCCCTGACCTTCTGTTTCGCCCTGCTGATGCGTTGCGCCATGGTCGCCTCGGGCACCAGGTGGGCGCGGGCGATCTCGGCCGTGGTCAACCCGCCCACCGCGCGCAGGGTGAGCGCCACCTGTGCGGCCGGGGTGAGTTCGGGGTGGCAGCAGAGAAAGAGCAGCGTCAGGGTGTCGTCCTCGGAGGGCGCGCGGCTCTCGCCGGGCGCGGGCGCGACGAAGGCGTCGCGGGGCGTGAGCGCGGCGGCGGCCTCCTCCCGGCGGCGGCGCGCCTCCTCGCTGCGCAGCAGGTCTGTCAGGCGCCGCGACGCCACCTTGATGAGCCAGCCGCGGGGGTTGCCGGGTGTCCCCTGCTCGGGCCACTGCTCGGCTGCGGCCAGGAGCGCTTCCTGTACGGCCTCCTCGGCGAGGTCGAAGTGCCCGTACCGGCGCAACAGCGCGCCGAGGACCTGCGGCGCGTTACCGCGCAGCAGGTCCTCAAGGCCTCGGGGCGTACTCATCGCATGCGCGCCCCCGCGCACCGCCGCCGCGAAGCGCCTCTGGCACCGGACACCGGCTCAGGCATCGGACACCGGCTCACGTCCCGCCGTGCTTCACGCGGGGCCCACGTTGTCGATCTGCCGGATGACGACGGGGTGGTCGGGGGCGCCCTCCGGTTGCGGGCATTCCGTGATCCGCTTGGCGATCTCGGTGACCCGCTCGAGGCTGTCGCATTCCAGCACCCAGTAGCCCGCGAGCACTTCCTTGGTCTCTCCGTACGGGCCGTCGGTGACGACCGGGCGACCGTCCTTGCCGCGGGTGACATGCCGTGCCTGTCCGGGGTCCGTGAGCCCCTGGCCGTCGACCATCTCGCCGCTCTCGGCCAGGTCGTTGTTCAGGGATTCCATGAAGGAGAACATCGCCTTGACGTCCTGCTCGCTCCAGGCCGGACTCTCCGGGCTCGCCTTGCCGCCCATCGCCTCGTAGTCGGCGTGTGAACCCTGCACCATCACCAAGTACTTCATCGGTCCCACTCCTTGTTCCGGGCCCCCTCGGGGGCGTTGTCACAGGGGACGTCGGAGCGGTTCCGGCGTTCTCTACAACACCTGGGGGAAATGTCGTCAGGCCGTTCCTGGAGGGGTTCCGGTCGGCCGGGAGCGGCTTTCGAAGGAGTGCCGGGAGAGGTCGGCTCACGAGTGGCTCGGCCGCCTGTCGACGCGCCCGCTCCGGCTCGGCTGCCTGCGGCCCTGCGTGCCGGTGTCCTGTTCATCGACCCGCGCGGCGCACCCTCGGCGGTGGCACGGGCCAGGACCCCAGCTCGGGACATACGCTCCGAGTACCTTGCGGCGCTTGACGACCGTCTCGACCGGCCGCTTGCACGCCGGGCAGAGCTGCTCGGCGCGGCGGCGCGGTTCGGCCCGGTCTTCCTTCGTGGCCATACGTCCAGGTTATTCCCGTTCGCCACACCCGACCAGCCGCCCGCCGCGCCCACCGGTTCCGGGCGCCTGCCGTGGCCACCGCTACCGGCGCTTGCCGCGGCTACCGCTTCCGGGTGTACGTGGTGACCACGATGCCGCTCTTGAACGAGGTGACCGAGTCCAGCGCGAACTCCCTGATCTCGAACCCCGCGGCGGCGAGCGGCATGCCCGAGCCGAGGAAGCACGGGTACGTCTTGATCACCAACTCGTCGATCTCGTCGACGAGTTGTGCCGCGACATCCGCGCCCCCGCACAGCCAGATGTCGAGGCCGTCCTGCCGCTTGAGCTCCCGCACCTCGGCGACGAGGTCACCGGCGACCAACTCCACCTCCGGCGGCACCTCCTGGAGGCTGCGCGAGACCACGTACTGCTTGAGATGCCCGTACGGACTGGTGACGCCCTGCGGCAGCCCCACCGCGTACGTGCCACGGCCCATGATCGTGGCGTCGTAGCGCCGGTTGGGCCGGTCGTCGATGCCGAAGTGCCGGCGCACGTGCGTCGGCAGGGTCTCCGGGAACTCCGCGAACATCCACTCCAGGTACGCGTCGTCGACGTACTTGGTGAAGAACTCACCGTCCCCGTCGGCCGAACCGATGAATCCGTCGATCGACGTGGCGATCAAATACGAAAGCTTGCGCAAAACGGCCCCCTGGTTGCCTCGATGGCTCGCCCATCGATCCACGTGCACAGCCGTCACCCGCCCAGCCATGCCTACTGCATGCGCAGCACTCCACCCATGGTGCTGCAACTGCAGTGGTTTGGCAACCTGTTATCGCCTCCCGTTGCGCGCCTCCTCCCTTCCGTCCCTCCGCTCAGTGCGCCGCCGGGCCCGGTTCCCGCCACATCGGGAACATCCGTGGCCCGTCCGGCAGTTGGACCGCCTCTCCCATGAACTCGAAGCCCAGCCGCTCGTACAGTCCCCTGCTGCGCTCGCTGCTCGCCTCCAGATACGCCGGCACGCGCGCGTGGTCGCAGCGTTCGAGCACCGAGTTGATCAGTGCCGTACCGAGGCCCTCCCCCTGCCGCCCCGGCCGCGCGGCGATCAGCAGCAGATACGCGTGCTCCCTGTCGTGCGGATGCACGGCTCCGGTCAACCGGCCCACCAGCTCGGCCCGTTCGTTCTCCGGATCGGCGATCTCGCGCATACGGGCCGGAGTGTCGTCCTCCCCTTCGGGCTCCCCGGCGGGCACATGGAGCCAGAGCGCGGCCGCCGCCCCGTCCTCCGTGATGTCCACCCAGCCCTCGCTCAGGGCGACATCGAGGAAGACCCCCATGAAGACACCGTGCACCTGACGGCGGTGCTCCGCATCGGGGAAGACCCAGCTGCTGACCGGGTCCTGCTGGAACGCCTCGTCGAGCAGCCGGGCCACCCGCTCCCGGTCC
>NZ_JAAAHS010000397.1 GCF_009908195.1 Streptomyces boluensis
CCCCAGACCCCGCTCCTCAAACTCCCCCAGCTACCGCTGGGAGGTGCCCCCAGAGGGGCTGAAATTGGCCCAGGCATGCCCCGGAGAAGCCGAACGTGCCCCCGTACAGGCTGAATTGATCCCGCCCCACCAGAAAGGCACCCCATCCCGTGTCCTCCTACCTCACCGGTCTGATCGGTTCCGGTATCGGGCCCTCGCTCAGTCCTGCCCTGCATGAACGCGAGGCGGCTCGGCACGGTGTTCCGTTGCTCTATCGCACCCTCGACCTCGACGTGCTCGGCACCCCGCCCGAGGAGGTGGGTGAGCTGGTGCGGGCCGCCCGTCGTCTCGGGTTCGACGGGCTGAACATCACCCACCCCTGCAAGCAGCTCGTCATCGAGCACCTCGACGAACTCGCCCCCGAAGCCGCCGAGTTGGGCGCCGTCAACACCGTCGTCCTGAGCGGCGGCCGGGCCGTCGGGCACAACACCGACGTGACCGGGTTCGCCAAGTCCTTCGCCCGTGGCCTGCCCGACGTGGCCACCGGGCAGGTCGTCCAGCTCGGCGCGGGCGGTGCCGGAGCGGCTGTCGCGCACGCCCTGCTGAACCTGGGCGTCGACCGGCTCACCGTCTGCGACACCGACCCGGTACGCGCCGCCGCCCTGGCCGACGCGCTCGTCGCCCGATTCGGCGTCGGGCGCGCGGTGCCCGGTACGCAGGACGCGGTCGCCGCCGCCGACGGACTCGTGCACGCCACGCCCACCGGCATGGCCGCACACCCCGGACTGCCGCTCCCCGAGGAACTGCTCCGCCCCGAACTGTGGGTCGCCGAGGTCGTCTACCGGCCGCTGCGCACCCAACTCCTCGACACCGCCGAGGCGTTGGGCTGCCGCACCCTCGACGGCGGCGGCATGGCCGTGTTCCAGGCCGCCGACGCGTTCCGCCTCTTCACCGGCCTTGAACCGCACACCGAAGCCATGCTCGCGGACTTCACCGACCTCACCGCACCCACCGCCTCGGCCGCCTCCGCCGTAGGGGGACCGTGTGTCTAGCGTCGGCCGGCCCGAGCGTCGTGGCGCCCGTAAGTCCATCGCCACCGTGTCGCTGAGCGGGCCGCTCTCCGAGAAGCTCACCGCCGTCGCCGCCGCGGGCTTCGACGGTGTGGAGATCTTCGAGAACGACCTGCTCGGCACGGCACTCAGCCCCGAGGAGATCCGGCTGCGCTGCGCCGACCTCGGGCTCACCATCGACCTCTACCAGCCGCTGCGGGACATGGAGGCCGTGCCCGAGGACGTCTTCGTACGCAATCTGCGGCGCGCGGAGCGGAAGTTCGAGGTCATGCGGCGGCTCGGCGCCGACCTGCTCCTCGTCTGCTCCAGCGTCGACCCGCGCGCCGTCGACGACGACGCGCTCGCCGCGGGCCACCTGCGCCGACTCGCCGAGCGCGCCCAGGAACACGGCATCCGCGTCGCGTACGAGGCGCTGGCCTGGGGCCGGCACGTGCACACGTACGGTCATGCCTGGCGCCTCGTCGAGCAGGCCGACCACCCGGCGCTCGGCACCTGCCTGGACAGCTTCCACATCCTGTCGCGGGGGAGTGAGGTCGACGGGATCCAGGACATACCGGGCGACAAGATCTTCTTTCTCCAGTTGGCGGACGCCCCGCTGATGGCGATGGACGTCCTCCAGTGGAGCCGCCACTACCGCTGCTTCCCCGGTCAGGGCGGCCTCGACGTCGCCTCGGTCGCGGCGGCCGCTGTGCGTGCCGGGTACACGGGGCCGCTGTCCCTGGAAGTGTTCAACGACGTGTTCCGGCAGGGCGAGGCCGCCGCCACCGCCGTGGACGCGCTCCGCTCCCTGCTGCTCCTCGAAGAGTCCGCGGGACTCGCACGACCGCCCGCACCGCCCGTGCCCGAAGGCTTCGCGTTCGCCGAGATCGCCACGTCCGACACCGAACCGGTGCGCTCGGTGCTCGACGCGCTCGGGTTCGCCCGCACCGGCCGCCACACCACCAAACCGGTCGAGCTGTGGGAGCAGGGGCGGGCCCGTGTCCTTCTCAACTCCGGTGCGAGCGGCGGGCGTTGTGGGCCTTCCCTGGCCGCCGTCGGGCTTGAGACCGCCGACCCGGCGCAGGCCGCGCACCGTGCCGAGGCGCTGCTCGCGCCGGTCGTGCCGCGCCGCCGGGGGGCCGGTGACGCCCCGCTCGACGCGGTCGCCGCGCCTGACGGTACGGAGTTGTTCTTCTGCCGCACGGACCATCCCGACCACCCCAGCTGGACCGGCGACTTCGAGCCGGTGGTCACGGTGTCCACGGCGGGCTCGGCGGGCGGGCAGGGGCACGTCGACCGTATCGACCATGTCGCGCTGACCCAGCCGTGGCACCAGTTCGACGAGGCGGTGCTGTTCTACCGGGGAGTGCTCGGCCTCGCCGTCGACGAGAGCCTCGACCTGGCCGACCCGTACGGCCTGTTCCGCAGCCGGGCCGTCGCCGCCCCGGACGGCGGGGTGCGGTTCGCCCTCAACGTGGCGCCGGGGCCCGGCGCCGACGACAACCGGCTCCAGCACATCGCCCTCGCCACCGACGACGTGCTCGCGGCGGCCCGAGCGGCCCGCGAGCGCGGCGCCGCCCTGCTGCCGATCCCCGCCAACTACTACGACGACCTCGCCGCCCGGCACGAGCTGCCGCACCGACGCATCGACGAGCTAAGGGAGTTGGGCATCCTCTACGACCGCGACGCGCACGGCGAGTTCCTGCACTGCTACACCGCCGTCACCGGCCGGGTCTTCTTCGAACTGGTCCAGCGCACCGGCGGCTACCGCGGCTACGGAGCGCAGAACGCGGGCATCAGACTCGCAGCGCAACACGCCCAGCAGCACCACCAGCACCACCCGTGACACCCGGGGGTGCCCAGGGACCCGGCGATACACTGACCGGCCCGGACACCCCCGCACCGAGGAGCCGCATGGCCGCCGTACCACCGCCGAAGTCCCGGCCCGCGTCCGCGTCCGCTTCGGGCGAGCCCGCCAAGCGGACCCGGGACAAGGCGAGGACCCGTGCGGAGATCCTCGACGTGGCCACCGAGGAGTTCGCCCGGCTCGGCTACACCGGGGCCAGGGTCGACGAGATCGCCGCGCGGATACAGACCACCAAGCGGATGATCTACTACTACTTCGGCAGCAAGGAACAGCTGTTCACGGCCGTCCTGGAGCGGGCGTACGCGGGCATCCGGCACCAGGAACAGCAGTTGGACGTGGCCGGTCTCGCGCCGGTCGCGGCGATCCGGCGGCTCGCGGAGCTGACCTTCGACCACCACGAGGCGCACCCGGACTTCATCCGCCTGGTGAGCATCGAGAACATCCACGAGGCCGAGCACATCGCTGCGGCCCCGAGCCTGGGTTCCCTCAACTCGCCCGCGATCGAGGTGATTTCGGCGATCCTCGACGAGGGCCGCGCGCAGGGTGTGTTCACGGCGGACGTGGACGCCGTGGACCTGCACGCGCTGATCAGCTCGTTCTGCTTCTTCCGGGTCGCCAACCGGCATACGTTCCACGCCCTGTTCGGCCGCGACCTCACCGCGGCCGACACCCGGGAGCACTACCGCACGATGCTCTCCGACATGGTGATCGCCTACCTCACGGCCACCCCCTGAAGGAGCCGCGGTTCAGGGCAGCAGATGGGCCTTGCGCCACAGCGGCAGGCCGGGGCCGCCGATGAGGCCCGCGTCGTCGAGGAACGGCATGATCCGCTCACCGCCGAAGCGCAGCGTCCTGCGGTAGTACGGGTTGGCGTGCGCGGTGCGCCAGGCCACCTTGGGGTCGAGCCCGACGGCGGCGTACGCCTTCGGGTGGATCAGGGAGCGGGAGATGCAGTACGACACCAGGGCGATCATGAACTGCTGGTAGCGCCGCTCCGCCCGGCCCAACTTCGGTGCGCCGCGCAGCACTTCCTCGCGTGCGAAGGTGACGTGCCGGGCCTCCTCCATGACATGGATCCGGTTGACCATCCGCATCAGCGGCTGCACGGAGTCGTCCGCCGCCATCTCCCGCTGGAGCTTGTCGAGGACCTCCTCGGCGACCAGGATCGAGCCGTACATCGCCGGTCCGTAGGCGAGCGTCGGAAGGATCTTGGCGAGCTGGTGCAGGAACGGCGGCGGGCCGTACGCCGGGCAGTCGATGCGCTCGACGAGGCGGGCGAACATCGTGACGTGCCGGCACTCGTCGGCGACCTCGGTCAGCGCGTACTGGGTGTGCCGCTTGATCGGGTCGCTGTCGTAGACCTCCTTGAGCAGCATCTTCATCAGCAGGATCTCAAACCAGAGGCCGACGCTGGCGATGGTGGCCATCTCGTGCTTGCCGAGTTCGCGCCGCTGGTCCTCGGTCATCCGCTCCCACAGCGGCGTCCCGTAGAGGGAGACGCGGTGCGGCAGGAGGAAGCCCTTGTCCTCGGCGAGCGGTGCGTCCCAGTCGATGTCGATCTCGGGGTCGTAGAACTTCTTCGCCGAGGACGAGAGCAGTCGCGCGGCGGTCTTCTCGCGGTCCGGAACGGCCGCTCGGGGCTTGGGAGTTGACTCGGTTCGGGGCAGTGCTCGGGCCATCAGCGGCTCACTCCTCGCGGTGCCGAGAAACTGTTACTTCGAGGTAACGGTTACCCTCGGTAGCATGTAGCGTGTGCCGCGTGGCAGTCAAGGGTGGGGAACCGGTGCGTTCCGTTGACGGACGCAAGGAGCGCTGGCGGTCCCATCGGGCCGCGCGCCGCGAGGAGTTCGTCGACGCCGCGCTCCGCGCCCTCGCCGCGCACGGACCCGAACTCCGCGTCGACCAGGTCGCGTTGGCGGCGGGCGTCAGCAAACCCGTCCTGTACCGGCAGTTCAGCGGCAAGACCGATCTCCTCGAAGCGGTGCACGAACGGGCCACCACCCTGCTCATCGAGCGACTCGTGCCCGCGCTCGACTCCTCGCTCGCCCCGCTCGCCCAAGTGCGCGCCGCCGTCGACGCGTTCTTCTCCGTACTCGACCAACACCCCAACCTCTACTGGCTGGTGAACACCACCATCCCGGCCGGACCGCTGCGCGAGGGCACCGGCGTACGCGCGGGCAAGGCGCTCGCGGCCGCCACCCTCAGCCAGGTCTTCGCCGCCCACCTGCGCGCCCTCGGCCTGGACACCCGCGACGCCCAGCCGCTCGCCCAGGCCGTCGTGGGCATGGTGCACACCACCGCCGAGTGGTGGCTGGAGTCGCGCACCATGAGCCGCGCCGAGGTCGTCGACTTCCTCACCCCGGTCGCCTGGGCCGCCATCGACGGCTACCTCGGCCGGCACGGCGTCCGGCTCGACCCGCACACCCCGGTAAGCCCCGACGACATCCCGTCGCCGCGCGCGGACCGGCCCCTGTCCCGTACCCCGCAAGGAACGCAGGAGGAGTCCTGAGATGGCGTACGAACCGAACGACCGGCGGCAACACGAACAGCACGAACAGCACGGCCACGAAGGTGGAGACGACGGCTACAGCGGCGCGGCCACACTCGTCGTCGACGGCGCGGAACAAGCGGTGGAGGTGACCCTGCGCGGCCACTTCCAGCCCATCGACGGCCGCTACCACTGGTACGGCCGCATCGCCGCCGACGCGGCCCTCGTCACCCGGCTCGGCGGGAAGCGCACCGAGGCCCTGCTCCGCACCCCGCAGGGTGAGGCGCTCGGCGAGCTCACCGACCCCGACCCGTGGGACCGCTACCGCATCAGCGGCACCAGCACCCCGCCGTTCACCCTCGACCAGACACTCCCCGAGCACTGACCGCACCGACCGCACCGACCGGCCCCGCCCGCGCTGCCCGCCCGACCGCACCGGGCACAGAATGTCGGGTCGGCCCCCTGTGGCGCTGCCTAGCGTGATGAGCGTCAAAAGGAAGGAGGCCGGGAATGCTGGACCGTCTCAACCAGGCCATGGACCGGATCGAGGACCACCTCACCGAGGACGGCGTACCGCTCGACGTCGCCGCACTCGCACAGCTCGCCCTCACGTCCGAGTACCACCTGCGGCGGATGTTCTCCGCGCTCGCGGGCATGCCGCTCTCCGAGTACGTCCGGCGCAGGCGGCTCACCGTCGCAGGCGCCGACGTACTCGCGGGCCGCGACACCCTGCTCGATATCGCGGTGCGGTACGGATACGGCTCGGCCGAGGCGTTCGGGCGGGCGTTCCGCGCGGTGCACGGCATCGGTCCCGGAGAGGCCCGGCGCACCCGGGCCGCACTCGACTCGCAGCCCCGGATGTCCTTCCGCCTCGTCGTCGAAGGGACCAGCAGCATGCGCTACCGGATCGTGGACAAGCCGGAGTTCACCGTCGTAGGACCGAAGGCACGGGTGCCGCTCGTGCACCTCGGACCGAACCGGGCGCTGATGGACTTCATCCGCGGCATCGGCAAGGACGCCGTCGCGGACCTGGAGAAACTGTCCGACCAGGAGCCGCACGGCGTCCTCGGGGTCTGCGACGACCTCGACCCCAGCCGCGCCGAAGGCACCGAACTGGACTACTACCACGGGGTGGTGACCGCCGCCCCCGCTCCCGAGGGCAGCGCCACGCTCACCGTGCCCGCCGGCACCTGGGCGGTCTTCGACACCTCGGGCCCCGCCCCTGAAGCCGTCCAGCACCTGTGGCGGGACGTCTTCACCCAGTGGTTCCCGTCCAACCCGTACCGCAGCAGGCCGGGCCCCGAGCTGCTGCGCACCCGGTACTCCGACGGCCACACCGAGGTCGAGGCACAGCTCTGGCTCCCCGTGGAGCGGCAGGCCTGACCCGGCGCCCGGCCCCGCCCCGCACCCGGGGCGGGGC
>NZ_JAAAHS010000398.1 GCF_009908195.1 Streptomyces boluensis
GGAGGTGTCCGGGACCCGGACCGGGACCTCACTGTGCGGGCGCGGGGGCGCTGAGGTGTCCGTACCTGCCCCGTAACGCGGCACTTCGTGCTCCGTAACACCGCGGACGCACGCTGGGTCGTATGCACTCCACCACGGCACCGTCCACCCCCACGCACTGCCCGTACTGCGCGCTGCAATGCGGGATGGGTCTCGCTCCCGACCCGCGGGGGGACGGCGGGCTCGCGGTGGTGGAGCGTGCTCAGTTCCCGGTGAACCGGGGGGCGCTGTGCGGCAAGGGCCGTACCGCGACCGCGGTGCTCTCCTCCCGGGTGCGCCTGACCGAGCCGCTGGTCCGGACCCACGCCACCGGCAGGCTCGAACCGGCCACCTGGGAGGAGGCGCTCGACCGGATCGCCGAGGGCCTTTCCCGTACGCGCGCGGAGCACGGTGCGGACGCGGTCGGGGTGTTCGGCGGGGGCGGGCTGACCAACGAGAAGGCGTACGCGCTCGGGAAGTTCGCGCGGGTCGCGCTCGGCACGTCGCAGATCGACTACAACGGGCGGTTCTGCATGTCGTCGGCGGCGGCCGCGCACCAGCGGGCGTTCGGCCTCGACCGGGGGCTGCCGTTCCCGCTGGAGGACATCCCGCGTACCGGCTGCGTGATCCTGGTCGGCTCCAACCTCGCCGAGACGATGCCGCCCGCCCTGCGCTACCTCACCGAACTGCGGGAGAACGGCGGCACGTTGATCGTCGTCGACCCGCGCCGGACGAAGACCGCCGAGCAGGCCGACCTGCACCTGGCGCCGCGCCCCGGCACCGATCTGGCGCTTGCGCTCGGCCTGATGCATCTGCTGGTGGCAGAAGGACGTACGGACGAGGCGTACATCGGGGAACGTACGAAGGGATGGGAGGAGGCGCGGGCCGCGGCGATGGCGCACTGGCCGGAGCTGGTGGAGCGGATCACGGGCGTGTCGGTGCCCGAACTGCGCGAGGCGGTACGGCTGTTCAGTACGCCGAAGGACGCGATGGTGCTGACCGCGCGCGGGCCCGAGCAGCAGTCCAAGGGCACCGACACGGTGGGCGCCTGGATCAACCTGACCCTGGCGACGGGCCGGGCGGGCCGTCCGCTCTCCGGGTACGGCTGTCTGACGGGGCAGGGCAACGGGCAGGGGGGACGTGAACACGGGCAGAAGGCCGACCAGTTGCCGGGCTACCGCAAGCTGACCGATCCGGCGGCGCGGGCGCATGTGGCTCAGGTGTGGGGCGTGGACCCGGAGTCGCTTCCGGGCCCTGGGCGCAGTGCGTACGAACTGCTCGACGCGCTCGGCGGCGACGTGCGGTCGCTGCTCCTGATGGGCTCGAACCCGGTGGTGTCGGCGCCGCGGGCCGCGCACATCGAGGAGCGGCTGCGGTCTCTCGACTTCCTGGCCGTGGCCGATGTGGTGCTGTCCGAGACGGCCGAGCTGGCGGATGTGGTGCTTCCGGTGGCGCAGTGGGCGGAGGAGACCGGCACGACCACGAACCTGGAGGGCCGGGTACTGCTGCGCCGGCGCGCGATCACGCCGCCGCCGGGGGTGCGTACCGACCTGTTCGTGCTGCATGAACTCGCCGCGCGGCTCGGTGTGGAGAAGGGGTTCCCGACGGATCCGGAGGAGGTCTTCGAGGAGCTGCGGCGCGCGTCCGCGGGTGGTCCCGCCGACTACTCGGGGATCACGTACGGGCGGCTCGCGGCGGAGGACGGGGTGTTCTGGCCGTGCCCGGCACAGGAGGGGGTGGAGGTTCGTGGTGGTGAACCGGTGGGCGCCGAGGCCGAGTTGCACCCCGGTACGCCGCGGCTGTTCCTCGACCGGTTCGCGACCGAGGACGGGCGGGCCCGGTTCGTGCCGGTGGTGCACCGGGCGGCGGCGGAGGAGCCGGACGCCGAGTTCCCGGTGCTACTTACCACGGGGCGGGTGGTGGCGCAGTACCAGTCGGGTGCCCAGACCCGGCGGGTCGCGGAGTTGAACACGGCGGCGCCCGGCCCGTTCGTGGAGCTGCACCCGCAGCTCGCGGAGCGGATCGGGGTCGCGGACGGCGAGGAGGTGACGGTGGTCTCGCGGCGCGGCACGGCCGTCGCGCCCGCCAGGGTGTCGCGGGCGATCAGGCCGGACACGGTGTTCATGCCGTTCCACTGGCCGGGCGAGGGCCGGGCCAACACGCTCACGAACCCCGCGCTCGACCCGGTCTCGCGGATGCCGGAGTTCAAGGTGTGCGCGGTACGTCTGGAGCGGACGGCGGCGTGAGCCCGCGCGCACGTGCCGAGCGCCAGTCGCCGTCCGGGATGGTCCGGCCGCGGGCGCGGAGCCGGGCGCGTACGGCGGGGGCGGCGACGTACACCCAGGCGCGGCGCGTGCTGCCGTCCGGGAGGCGTACGGAGCGGGCGAGCCGTTCGTAGTCATTGTGCGGGTCGCCGGGCGTGTAGTCCTCCAGGCGGTCGAGCTCGACGAGGAGCGCGGCGTAGTGCTCGGGACGCGCGGTGAGGAGTTCGCCGTGCACGGGTCCGGCCGCGGGCTGCTCGACCAGGTACGGGTAGCCGGGGCCTTCGTGGAGTTCGGCGTCGTCGAGCAGCGCGGGCGTGCGGTGCGCGATCCGGCCGCGCAGGTGGCGGGCGTGGTTGGACTCGCCGGACAGCAGCGTCCCGTACACGAAGAACGGCAGCGGGGTCTCGGCGCTCACTGGGCGGTCTCGGCGCGTACGGTGCCGACGGGGATGTCCGGTTGTTGCTGATCCATGCGTGCCTCCGCGCGTGATGCCGCGATTCGATGAGTTCGCTCGTACGTACTTCGATGAGTTCCCCGTACGTACCACGGAGCGCGGCCTCCACGCGCAGAGCACCGGGACCGGGACCAGGACCGGACCTAGGCCCAACGGCCCATGCGCGCCCGCCTGTTCCCGCCTAGCTTGGCGTTCATGCAGCCCACGGACAGCAGCCCCGATCCATCGCCCCTGCCCCGCACCACACGCACGCGTCGGCGCGAGACCCTGGAACGGCTGGTGCGGGAGCGGGACGTCTGGGTGTCGACGGCGCACCCCGAGCACGGGCCGCATCAGGTGCCGCTCTGGTTCGTGTGGGACGGGCGGGCGTTGTGGATGTGCACCGGCGCGCGCTCCGCCACCGTGCGCAACATCCGCGCGGAGCCGCGCGTACGCCTCGCCCTGCCGGACAGCTTCGACGTGGTGCTGGTGCAGGGCGAGGCGGAGTGCTTCCCGGACCGGGAGGTTCCGGCCGGGGCGGCGGAGGCGTTCGCCGCGAAGTTCGGCTGGGACCCGCGCGCGGAGGACGGCCCGTACGTCTATCTGCGGGTGACCCCGCTGACGGTGCGCGCCTGGCGTGGTGAGCCGGAGCTGCGCGGCCGGGTCGTGGTGCGCGACGGGGTGTGGCTGGACCAGGACGCGCCCGGCAGCCTCACCCCGTGACCGCCGGGCGGACGAGCATCAACCAATCGAGCAGCAACCGAACGATTATCGACCGAACGAGCGTCAACTCCCGTACGGCCGCACCTCCTTGGCCTCGCGCAGTGCCAGGGCCCACCAGGTGAGCTGATCGAGCAGGACCTTCGCGGCGGCGTCCGCGGCCGTCGGGTCCTTGTGCGTGCCGTCGGCGTCGAACTGGCCGTGCACACCGTGGAAGGAGACGGTGTCCCGGACCGTGACGGCATGCAACTCGGCGAAGACCGTGCGCAGTTGCTCCACCGCGCGCAGCCCGCCGGAGATCCCGCCGTACGAGACGAAGGCCACCGGCTTGGCCTCCCACTCGGCGCGGTGCCAGTCGATGAGGTTCTTGAGGCCGGCGGGGAAGGAGTGGTTGTACTCCGGGGTGAGGACGATGAAGGCGTCGGCGTCCGCGAGCCGCGGCGAGACCCCGGCGAGCTTGGCGCGCACCTCGGGGGACGGGTCGTACGAGAGCGCGGTGGGCAGGTCGGCCGTGGCGACGTCGACCACCTCGACGGCCAGGTCGGTACGCGTCCCAAGGCGGGCGAGCAGCCAGTCGGCGACGACGGGACCGAAGCGGCCCTCGCGGTCGGAGCCGAGGATGACGGCGACCCGGACGGGCGCGAGGGGAGCGCCGGGGCGAGCGGCGCGATCGATACGGGCATCGGTACGGGCAGAGGTCTCGGAGCTGCGTTCAGCAGTAGCGGAAGTCATGCGCCACAGCCTCGTACCTCAACCAAAGTTGAGGTCAAGCTGCGCGCGAACAGGGACAGGAAGCCGAACCGGTCACCCGTTCACAGCCCTGCCGTACGGACTTCCCGCGCTCCCCCACCGCAGACGCATGACCTGCTGGAACGCCCGCTCCGCAGCGCCGGGAAGCCGCTCGCGGGGCGGATTTTGGCGTTCACCGGCAGGCGTGCGGCGCCGAGTGCGACTTACCTCGTAGCAAGGGTGCGACCGACGCAGCGACACATGGGGGTGCCGCGGGCCGCGCTCTCTCGGGAGGACTGAGATGCGCACCGCCATCCGCTCGTCGACCGCGGCCGCGCTGGCCATCGCCGCCTCGGCGTGCCTGGCTGTGGGCCCCGCGCACGCGGCGACCGCCGAAGGCGATCCGCCCGACGCCACCCTCGAGGTGTATCCGGCGAGCGTCACGCCCGGCGACCGGGTCTCGGTGCACACCCTTGCCTGCGGCGTCGGTGCCAGCGCGAGCGGGGACGCGAGCGCGGTCGGCGCCGGCACGTTCAAGCTCGCCGTGGACACGCACGACGAGGTGGTGGTCGGACGGTTCGAGGTGCCCTCGTCGGCCTCGCCCGGCACGTACGCGATCCGTGCCCGGTGCGCGAACGGCAAGGAGATCTCGGGCGACCTGATGGTGACCCTGACGGCGGGCGCGGAGCCGGTGCGGCCGCAGGGGCATGTGAAGACGGGGGTCGGCGGCACGATCGGTCGCGACCCCGTACAGACCGCGGCGGGTGTAGCGGCTCTGGCCGTCGCCGCCGCGGGCGGTACCTGGCTCCTGCATCGCCGGGCGAGAGGCGACAGGATCTGACGGACACCCTCCGCTGTCCACCGGTACCGCCGCCCCGGCCCCCTTCGATTCCGCCTCCGCACGCGGCTCGAAGGGGGACTCGGGGCACGTACGACCACTCCGAGGGGGCTCACCATGCCGAACCGCCAAGCCGGTCAGGCCGGGGAACGCGGGCGTCGCCGCAGCCGGCCCCTGCGCGCGGCGATAGCCGCGGTCTCCGTGTTCGCCCTGTGCTCCGGCGTGTGGCTGCTGCAGAGCGGCACCGCCACGCACGCGCCGCCGCAGCCGTCCGCCGCCGAGTCCGCCGACGCCCCGACGGGCACCCCGACCGGCACCCCGACCGGCACCCCGACCGGCACCCCGACCAGTAGGCCACCGCGCGCCGCCGCCGCGCCCGCGCTGCCACCGGCGCCGCCCACCCGTATACGCATCCCCTCGCTGCGCGTCGACGCCCCGCTGATGGGGCTCGGGCTCACCGCCGGGGGCAGTCTCGACGTGCCGCCCGCGGAGCGGCGCGACCTCGCCGGCTGGTACGAGGCGGGCACCACGCCCGGCGAGCGCGGCACCGCCATCGTCGCCGGGCATGTCGACAACGCCGAGGGTCCCGCCGTGTTCTACGCGCTCGGCGCCCTGCGCAAGGGCCAGACGGTCGAGGTCGACCGGGGCGACGGCAGGACCGCCGTGTTCACCGTCGACGCGGTGGAGGTCTACGACAGCCGCGACTTCCCCGACGACAAGGTCTACGGGACCGCGGCGCGCCCCGAGCTACGGGTGATCACCTGCGGCGGCGGCTTCTCGAAGAAGACCGGCTATCTGGGCAACGTCGTGGTCTTCGCACACCTGACGGGCTCACGCTGAGCCAAGCCCTACGGGTACGGGCTCACCCCAGCCACTGGTCGTACGCCAGCTTCCCCACCAGGGACAGCACGACGACCACGAGGACGCCGCGGACGAAACCGCTGCCCTTCTTGAGCGCCATCCGGGCCCCGACCGTGCCGCCGACGAGGTTGAACACGGCCATCGCGGCGGCCAGTTGCCACAGCACGGTGCCCTTGTAGCTGAACATCGCGAGGGCGCCCAGGTTGGTGCAGACGTTGACGATCTTCGCGGTGGCCGAGGCGTTCACCAGGTCGAGGTGGAGCACGGCGGTGAGCGCGATGACCAGGAACGTGCCGGTGCCGGGCCCGAACAGGCCGTCGTAGAAGCCGATCCCGAGGCCCGCGATCCCGATGGCGGCGAGCACCCGCTGCTTGGTCGGCGGCCCGGCGACCGCTGCCGTACCGAAGGCGGGGCGCAGCATCACGAAGGTGAGTACGCCGACCAGGACCACCATGATCATGGGGCGCAGCACGTCCGCGCTGATCCCGGCCGCGAAGGACGCCCCGGCCATGGACCCGGCGACGGCCGCGAGCCCGATCCGGACGGCGGTGCCCACCTCGACGGGGGCTTTGCGGAGGTAGGTCACGGCCGCGGCGGAGGTGCCGACGATGCTGACGGCCTTGTTGGTGCCGTACACGTAACTGGGGTGCACCTGCGGCACACCGATGAGGAGCGCGGGAAGCAGCAGCAGACCGCCGCCGCCCACCACGGCGTCGATCCAGCCCGCCGCGGCCGCGGCGAGGCAGAGGACCACGACCGTGGTCAGGGGTATGTCGGGCATGATCGCGACAGTAGCGGGGGGACACGCGGGTCAGGACACGGGCACGGGTCAGGGGTGCGGGTCAGGGGTGGTCAGGGTGCGGCC
>NZ_JAAAHS010000399.1 GCF_009908195.1 Streptomyces boluensis
CCCTTCCCCAAGCCGCCGTCCCTCCCCGGCTTCCCCGGCTGACCTCGCCGTAGCGCGGCAGCTCTTTCGCCCGCCGGCCCGGCCACCCCAGGGCCGGGCCGGCGCCCAACCGTCGTAGAGGAGTCCACCACCCATGCGCACACTCCGGTCCATCGCCGCCGCGATCGCCGTATCCGCCTGCACGGCCCTGCTGTTCACCGGGCAGCCGGCCACCGCGGCGAACGCCCCGGACGCCACCGCAGGCCGCTACGGCTGCGTACCGCCGGGAGGCACCGGCCTGTACCTGTCGAAGGAGGGTGAGGCGAAACTGACGTACGCCCCGGAATTCCTGGCGGAGTTGGAGAAGGCCGGGATCCAGGCCGAAAGCGTCGCGCCGAACACCGTCGTCGACGGGGGCACCGCGGTCCACATCCCCATCGGGGAGTCGTACGACAACATCGAGCTGCCCAGCGGCCGGGTCTGCTACCCCGGCGGCATGACCTTCCGGAACGCCAACACCGGTGCCACGTACACGGTCGACGACTTCTGGATCAAGTTCGCCGCGGTGGGCGACAGCAAGGTGTTCACCACTCCGCTGATCAACGGGCAGCCGCGTCCGGCCGGTGAGCTCAACCTGGCGAACTTCACCGTGGCCCAGGCGCTCACCACCGGTCAGTTCGTCCCGCACAACGGGGGCATCGGGCCGAAGCGGGTGGCCTTCAGCATCGACGAGGAATTCGCCACGGACCTGAACTCGGCGCTCGGCACCGACATCGAGCCCGACAGCCCCTGGGCCACGCTCGACATCGCGTGGAAGGGCGTCCCGAGCCGGGCCCTGCCGAACCTGGACAACCCGGAGCTCGCGGGCCTGAAGCGCGTATCCGACGCGATCCGCGCGGGCTCGTCCCTCCCCACCCCGCCGCTCCTGCCGCCGTCGCCGTTCGGGATGGCGGGCTGAGCACTCCTGAGCACTCCTTGAAACGCGGCCGCCTCGTGTCAGACATGGGGCGGCCGCGTGCTGCGTGCTGTGCACGGTCGACCGTGCGCACCGCACCGGCGGCAGCCCTCCCGTACGGGTGACGGCGGGGCGTGCCGTCCGGGTCCCGGGGCGCGGCCGCACAACGATGGCCGCATGTCACTCATCTCCACCGCTGCGCCGCTGCGCCGCCGCCTCCTGGTGCCCGCGCTCGCCGCGCTCTCCCTGTTCACGGCCGTCGTGCCCGCCGCGGGCAGCGCGCAGGCGCACCAGGCGGGGCTGCGCTGCCCGCACTCCGCCTGCGGCTCCCTCACCGTCGGCACCCCGTCCCTCGCCCCGCCCGCCACCGAGCCGTGTACCGCCAAGGAGCAAGTCGTCTGCCGTATCCGGGAGATGACCCCGGCCGAGCGGCTCGAAGCGCGGGATGTGCGGGTCCGTTACCACCAGCTCCTGATGGACATGGGCCGCAGGCGGTGCGAGCTTGAGAAGGCCGGGGCGAGCCCCGAGACCGTCGCACGCGAGCTGGTGGAGATGCGCAACCAGGCCAAGGACATCGCGCGCGCCGGTATGACCCGCGAGCAGGTCGAGGCGCTTGAGCAGCGCAACCGCGAGAAGTACGGCAACCCGCTCGGCCCGACCGCCGACCAGCTGTACGCCAAGCTCGGCTCCTGGGAGCAGGTCGTCGAGTCGGCGGGCCGCACCAGCGCCTCCGTCGACGGCGAGCTCGGCCTCGCGTACAAGGCCTGCGCCTGCGCGCACTGACCCCTCCGGCTCCGCGCTACGGCCCGGCACCCCCCCCACGGGTGCCGGGCCGTAGCCGTTCGAGGGGGGGGCGGGCTACGAACCGGCCCTGCGTTTGTTCGCCACGTCCACGCCGACCGCCGCGAGCAGCACCAGGCCCTTGATGACCTGCTGCCAGTCGGTGCCTACGCCCACCAGGTTCATGCCGTTGTTCAGCACACCCAGGACCAGGCCGCCGATGATCGCGCCGAGGACCGTGCCGACGCCGCCGCTCATCGACGCGCCGCCGATGAACGCCGCCGCGATGGCCTCCAGCTCGAAGTTCAGACCGGCCTGCGGCGTACCGGAGTTGAGGCGGGCCGCGAACACACAGCCCGCCAGCGCCGCGAGCACACCCATGTTCACGAAGACCAGGAACGTGACGCGCTTGTCCTTGACGCCGGACAGCTTCGCCGCCGCCTTGTTGCCGCCGAGCGCGTACACATGACGGCCGACCACCGCGTTACGCATCACATAGCCGAGGCCGAGCAGCAGCGCGCACACGATCAGCATGATCACCGGCATGCCGTGCCAGCTCGCCAGGGTCAGCGTGAACGCGCACACCGCCGCGACGATCGCCACACACTTCAGGACCCAGATGTTCCGCGGCAGCACCTCCAGTTCGTACGCGCGCTGCCGGCGCCGGTCACGGACCTCGCGCAGCAGCAGGAACGCGATCACGACGAGCCCGATCAGGACCGTCGGGTTGTGGTACGGGCCGATGGCCTCGGTGCGCAACTCGATGAAGCCCAGGTCGAGTTGGAACTCGAAGGGCAGCGGGATACGCCACGCCGGACCGGCCTCGGGGACGACGCCCTTGGCCAGGTTCTGGAAGCCCTCAGGGAACGGCGAGAGCGACTGCCCCGCCAGGGTGATCTGGGTGAGACCGCGGAACAGCAGCATCCCGGCGAGCGTCACGATGAACGAGGGGATGCCCAGATACGCGATGAAGAAGCCCTGCCAGGCGCCCGCGACCGCGCCGATCGCCAGCGAGAGGAGCAGGGCCAGGCCCCACGGCAGATCGTGCTCGATCATCATGACGGCCGAGATCGCGCCGACGAACGCGGCGACCGAACCGACCGACAGGTCGATGTGCCCGGCGATGATGACGATCATCATGCCCATGGCCAGGATCAGGATGTAGCCGTTCTGCTGCAGCAGGTTGGAGATGTTGCCGGGGCGCAGCAGCGCGCCGTCCGTCCAGAACCCGAAGAGGAGCACGATCAGGGCGAGGGCGGAGAGCATGCCGTACTGGCGCATGTTGGTGCGCAGCCCGTGCAGGAGCAGCGCGCCGGTCGACGGCGCCGCCTTGGCGGTGGCCGCCTCCTCGGGCGGTGTGGTCGTGGTGGTCATGGTCGGCCTCAGCTTCTGTTCATGGTCATGTGGCGCATCAGGACTTCCTGGGTGGCGTCGGCGCGCGCGACCTCACCGGTGAGGCGGCCCTCGGCCATCGTGTAGATCCGGTCGCACATCCCGAGCAGCTCCGGCAGCTCGGACGAGATGATCAGGACTGCCTTGCCCTCGGCGGCGAGCCGGTCGATCACCGTGTAGATCTCGGACTTGGCGCCCACGTCGATGCCGCGGGTCGGCTCGTCCAGGATCAGCACCCGCGGATCGGCGTGGATCCACTTGCTGAGCACGACCTTCTGCTGGTTGCCGCCGGACAGCCGGCCCACCTGCTCGTGCACCGTCGGGGCCTTGATGTTCATCGACGTGCGGTACCGCTCGGCGACCCGCCGCTCGTGGTGCTCGTCGACGGCGCCCCGGCGCACCATGCCCGCGAGCGAGGCGAGGGAGATGTTGCGGTTGATGTCGTCGATCAGGTTCAGGCCGTACTGCTTACGGTCCTCCGTGACGTACGCGATACCCGCCGCGACCGCCGCCGGCACCGTCCCCGTGTGCACCGCGCGGCCCGCCACCTCGACCGTGCCCGTCACATAACCGCCGTAACTGCGGCCGAAGACGGACATGGCGAGTTCGGTGCGGCCCGCGCCCATCAGGCCCGCCACGCCGACGATCTCGCCGCGCCGCACGGTCAGGGACACGTCGTCGACCACGGTGCGCTCCCGGTCCACGGGGTGCCGCACGGTCCAGCCGGACACGCTGAACGCGGTCTCGCCCGCGTCCGCTCCCTCGTACCGGGTGCGCTCCGGGAAGCGGTGGTCGAGGTCGCGGCCGACCATGGAGCGGATGATCCGGTCCTCGCTCAACTCCGGTTCCGCGCCCGGTGATTCACGTACCGGCAGGGTCTCGATGGTCTGTCCGTCGCGCAGGATCGTCACCGCGTCGGCGACCGCCCGGATCTCGCCCAGCTTGTGCGAGATGACGATGCACGCCACGCCCTGCGCGCGCAGCTCAAGGATCAGGTCGAGCAGCTTCGCGCTGTCCTCGTCGTTGAGCGCCGCGGTCGGCTCGTCCAGGATGAGCAGCTTCACCTCCTTCGAAAGGGCCTTCGCGATCTCCACCAACTGCTGTTTGCCGACGCCGAGTTCACTGATCGGGGTCTGCGGCCGCTCACGCAGTCCGACCCGGTCGAGGAGTTCAGCGGCGCGGCGCAGGGTGCCGTTCCAGTCGATGAAGCCGCGGCGCGCCTGCTCGTTGCCGAGGAAGATGTTCTCCGCGATGGACAGGTACGGGACGAGCGCCAGCTCCTGGTGGATGATGACGATGCCGTGGCGTTCGCTGGCCCGGATGTCCTTGAACGCGACCGGCGCGCCCTCGAAGTCGATCTCGCCCTCGTAACTGCCGTGCGGGTGCACGCCGCTGAGCACCTTCATCAGGGTGGACTTGCCCGCGCCGTTCTCCCCGCAGACCGCGTGGATCTCACCGGCCCGCACGGTCAGGTTGACATCGCTGAGCGCCTTCACACCGGGGAACGTCTTGGTGATGCCCCGCATCCGAAGCACCGGCGCCGCTTCCCTCAACTCACCAGCCGGGGCGGTCACTTGAGCTGTCCTGCCGTGAAGTACCCCTCGTCGACGAGGAGCCGGGTGTTCTTCCGGTCGATGCTCACCGGGTCGAGCAGATACGACGGGACCGTCTTGACACCGTTGTCGTAGTCGCTGGTGTTGTTCACCTCGACCTTCTTGCCGGTGAGCGCGGCGTCGCCCATCTGCACGGCCTGGCGGGCGAGTTTCCGGGTGTCCTTGAAGACGGTCTGCGTCTGCTCGCCCCGGATGATCGACTTCACCGAGGCCAGCTCCGCGTCCTGCCCCGTCACCACCGGCAGCGGCTGACTCTTCGTCCCGTAACCGGCGCTCTGCAGCGCGGAGATGATGCCGATGGAGATCCCGTCGTACGGCGAGAGCACCGCGTCGAGACGGTCCTGGCCGTAGCTCTTGGTGATGATGTCGTCCATGCGCTTCTGCGCCGTCTCACCGCTCCAGCGCAGCGTCGCCGCCTTCGCCATGGTGGCCTGCCCACTGCCCACGACGAGCTGCCCACTGCCGAGGTAGGGGCGCAGCACCTTCATCGCGCCGTTCCAGAAGTACTTGGTGTTGTTGTCGTCCGGGGAGCCCGCGAACAGCTCGACGCGGTGCGTCTTGCCGCCCTTCTCTGGTTTGCCCAACTCCAGTTTGTCGACGATGTATTGGGCCTGGAGACGGCCGACCCGCTCGTTGTCGAACGACGCGTAGTAGTCGACGCTGCCGGTGCCCATGATGAGCCGGTCGTAGGAGATCACCGGGATGTCCGCGTCCTGCGCCTGCCGCAGCACGTCGGAGAGCGCGGAGCCGTCGATCGCGGCGACCACGAGCAGCCCCACGCCCTTGGTGATCATGCTCTCGATCTGCGCGACCTGGTTCTCCACCTTGTCGTCGCCGTACTGCAGATCGGTCCTGTACCCGGCCTTCTGGAACTGCTTCGCCATGTTGCGGCCGTCGGCTATCCACCGTTCCGAGGACTTGGTGGGCATCGCCAGGCCGACGGTGACGCCCGCACCGCCCTCCGGTTTGTAGCGGCTGCCGCCCAGGGCCTCCTGGCCGCAGGCGGCAAGCGACAGGGCGAGCAGCCCGGCCACGGTCACCGCGACCGTGCCGCGTCGCGTGCGGGTGCGCGTATGGGTGCGCATGTCAGTCTCCTTCCGGTACGGGGAAGCGGCGCAGCTCGCCGGGCGCGCGTGCGCCGAGCGGCGACATGCCGCCGTCGGAGCCGAGCCGGGCCAGCAGGTCGAGCACGAGCCGCCCGCGCCGCACCCGTTCGCGGGCGCCGGCCAGGGCGAGGTCGCGCAGGTGGGCGCCGTAGGGATAGATGCCGGGCGCCTTGCTGAGCCCGAACTTCAGATACAGCGGGGCACCGCGGCGGATCAGCTCGGCGGCCTCGTACATCCGCACGTAGCCACCGAGGTCGTCCGGCGCCTCCACATACAGGTCCATCGGCGCTCGCCCCGACCGCCGGATCTCGGTGAGGTGGTCGAGCGACAGATCCGACGGCACGTTCACCGAGTCGGCGCCGAGCAGCTCGAAGACGCGGTACGAGGCCGGGTTGACCGGGCCGGTCAACGCCGACACCTTGAACGTCAGGTCGGCCGGCAACACCCCGGCGACCCGCATCCGGTGCAGCGTCCACAGCACCCCCTCGTCGGCGACGAGCAGGCACCGTACGCCCAACTCGGCGGCGCGCAGGGCGTCTTCGACACATCCGGCGAGCCCGTCGTGGCCCCGTGCGCGCAGCCCCGCGCCGCCGGAGTCGGTGCGGGTCGCGGCCCCGGTGTCCCAGGTGCCGCGCGGCCCGGTGAACAGGCAGAGCTCGATGTCGCGTTCGGCGCAGGAGTCCACCATCTCGGTGATCTCGGAGTCGGTGAGCATCCAGACACCGCTGCCCTGGCTGATCCGGTGCACCGGCACATCGAGCCGCGCACTCTCCTTCAGCACGGTGGCAAGTGCCTCCGGCCCTTCCACGGACGGGACTTCGGTACGCCACGTACCGCCGTCGGGGAAGGAGTACGGGGAGGCGTCGGCGGGGTCGGGGGT
>NZ_JAAAHS010000004.1 GCF_009908195.1 Streptomyces boluensis
GCCACCGCGAGCCCCCGCCACCGCCGCGCGGCCACGAACAACAGCAGCACCGGCACAAGGAGCGGCTTCACCGCGATGGCCGCTCCCACCACCGCACCCGCGACCACCCACCGCCCCCGGTGCGCGAGCAGCAGCGCGAGCGGCAGCGCCGCGGCCGCGACCACCGTCCAGTTGCCGAGCCGCACCAGATGCCCGAACGGCGCGAAGCCGAGGGCGAGTCCACCGAGACCGAGCGCCGCGTACCGGCTGCGCCACGGGATCCCGTACAGCCGCAGCGCGCTGCCCCAGCCGACCAGCAGCCCGCAGACGACGACGGTCGGGGCGAGGAAGCGCAGCAGCCGAGCCGGTACGAACACCTCCGCCGACGCGGCGAGCACCGCGCTCGGGAGATAGAGGAAGTGCCGGTCGGCGTACGGCGATCCGCCGTCCAGCCAGGTCTCGGCGGCGCGCACCACGATGGCGTTGTCCATCCCGCCGTCCGGCGAGCTCAGCCCCGCGTGCACGACCGAGGCGAGCAGTACCGCACCGACCGCGCCCCACACCTGCCAGGGCACGGAGCGCCAAAACCACTGCACTACACCCGATTTGACCGCAATCATGGTGTTGAGGCTAAGTCGCGAACCCCACATCACCCCTGCATAACGCGCGCTCCAGCCCGTTCGAATAGCGCTTAGGATGCGGCCCATGAGCTTTGGGCAAGGGGGGCCTCAGTACGGCCCCGGCGCACCGCAGGATCAAGGGTCGACGCCCGACTGGGCAGCGCTCGCGGAAGCCTCTGAGGCACGCAGCAAGCGCCGCAAGTGGGTCATGGTGGGAGGCGGAGCGCTCGCGACCGCCGTGGTCGCCGGCATCGTCGCGGTCGCCGTCGTCTCCGCCAACAGCAAGAACGAGGCGAAGGACCCCGACGAGCTGCCCCCGTCCCAGTCCATCCCGAACAGCACCTCGTCCGGGGGCCCGACCTTCGCGGAGACCAAGCCGCCGCCCCCGCCGGACCCCAAGGAGTTCATCTCCAGCGCCAAGAAGGACAAGGCGCCGCTGAGCGTCCAGTCCCTCTTCCCCGGCACCAAGTTCACCAAGGGCGCCGTGGTCTACAAGAAGGGCGCGACGGACGCCACCAAGAAGTGCGCGGGCGTCACCCAGGGCAAGCTCGGCTCGGTCCTGAACGCCAACGACTGCTCCCAGCTGATGCGCGTCACCTACAGCAAGGACGGCATCGCGGTCACCGTCGGCGTCGCGGTCTTCGACACCGACAAGCAGGCCCAGAAGGCCAAGGACCAGGCCGACCGCGACGGCAACGTCACCTCGCTCTCCGGCAAGGGCGTCCCCACCTTCTGCCGTACGTCGACGTGCTTCACGACCATCAACTCCTATGGCCGCTACGCCTACTTCACGACCGCCGGGTTCACCAACGGCAAGACGGTCACGGAGAAGGACGAGAAGGTCTTCACCGTCGCCAAGGACCTGCAGGGCCTCGCCTTCCAGCAGATCCACAAGCGCGGCGAGATGCAGGCCTCAGCAGCAGCCGGCCTCGGGTAGCGAGCCGGGCAGCGAACGCTTGTTGCGGGCCGCGCGGTTGCGCGCGGCCAGCAACTCGTCGGCGGGGTAACCGACTTCCTCCAGCGTCAGCCCGTGCGGCCGTACGACATGCACCGCCGAGTCCCGCACCCGCGCGGCGAGCACCTTGCCCGGCCAGTCGCTGTCCCGGTGCCCGTCGCCGACGAACAGCAGCGCGCCGATCAGCGAGCGCACCATGTTGTGGCAGAAGGCATCGGCCCGCACGGTCGCGGTGATGATCCCGTCATCCCCGCGCACGAGGCTCAACTGCTGCAGCGTACGGATGGTCGTGGCGCCCTCACGCTTCTTGCAATACGCCGCGAAGTCGTGCTCACCGAGCAGCGCCTCGGCCGCCGCGTTCATCGCGTCGACGTCCAACTCCCAGTCGTGCCACAGCACATGACCGCGCAACAGCGGGTCGACGCCGCCCGGATGGTCGGTCACGCGGTAGGCGTACCGCCGCCAGATCGCGGAGAACCGCGCGTTGAACCCGGCCGGCGCCTCCTCGGCCCGCCAGATCCGCACATCGTGCGGCAACCGCCCGGCGAGCCGCCGCAGCAGCTTCTCCCGGTGCTCGGCCCACAGTTCCTCGGGCAGGTCGACGTGGGCCACCTGCCCGCGCGCGTGCACCCCGGAGTCGGTCCGCCCCGCGACGGTCAGCTCGAAGGTCTCCGCGGACCGGGTCACCGTCCGCAGCGCGTCCTCGATCTCGCCCTGTACGGTCCGCTGGCCCTGGCGCTGCTTGGCCCAGCCGGAGAAGTCCTTGCCGTCGTACGACAGGTCGAACCGCACCCGTACGAACCCGGCCGCCGCTTCGTCACTCACCAGAACATCCTCATCTTCCGGTCCTGCACCGGTCTCACAAAGAAAAGCGGGCCCACCCCGCGAAGGGGTGGACCCGCTCACGAACGCGAGGCGAAGCCTCAGGCGTCCTTGGCGTCCTCGGCCGGGGCCTCGACGGCCTCGTCCTTCTTGAGGGCGTCTTCCTTGACCGCGCGCTTCGTCGCGGCCTCGGCCTCACCGGTGGCAGCCTGCGCCACGGTCAGGGCCTCGACCAGCTCGATGACAGCCATGGGCGCGTTGTCGCCACGACGGTTACCGATCTTGGTGATACGGGTGTAACCACCGGGGCGGTTCTCGTACCGCGGGCCGATCTCGGTGAACAGCGTGTGCACGATGCTCTTGTCCGTGATGGTCTGCAGCACCTGGCGACGGTTGTGGATGTCGCCCTTCTTCGCCTTGGTGATCAGGCGCTCGGCGACCGGACGCAGACGACGGGCCTTGGCCTCGGTCGTGGTGATGCGGCCGTGCTCGAAGAGCGACTTCGCCAGGTTGGCGAGGAGCAGCTTCTCGTGCGCGGCGGAACCGCCGAGGCGGGCACCCTTCGCGGGACGCGGCATGGTGTTTCTCCTTGTGATCTGCACCGGCCGTATGAGGTACCGGTGTCAGTGTCCGAGCAGGCGGTCACCCGTCGGAGACCCCGCGCCCCATAGGGGCGCGGGGAACTGCGCGGCCGGCAGAAGCCGGTCGGCAGCCAAATCTGGACCGTCGGGCCCGAGCTATCAGTACTGCTCGGTCTCGACGAAGCCCGCATCCGCGTCATCGTCCGCACCGAACGCGTCAGCCGCGGCGGTCGGGTCGAAGCCGGGAGGCGAGTCCTTCAGCGCGAGACCCATGCCGGCGAGCTTGGCCTTGACCTCGTCGATGGACTTCGCACCGAAGTTGCGGATGTCGAGCAGGTCCGCCTCGGAGCGGGCGACGAGCTCACCCACGGAGTGGATGCCCTCGCGCTTGAGGCAGTTGTACGACCGAACGGTGAGCTCGAGCTCCTCGATCGGCAGCGCCAGATCGGCGGCCAGGGCGGCGTCCGTGGGGGACGGGCCCATGTCGATGCCCTCGGCGTCGATGTTCAGCTCGCGGGCGAGACCGAACAGCTCGACCAGCGTCTTACCGGCGGACGCCATGGCGTCACGCGGCCGCATGGCCTGCTTGGTCTCGACGTCGACGATCAGCTTGTCGAAGTCGGTGCGCTGCTCGACACGCGTGGCCTCGACCTTGTACGTGACCTTGAGAACCGGCGAGTAGATCGAGTCGACCGGAATACGGCCGATCTCCTGGCCCACCTGCTTGTTCTGCACGGCGGAGACGTAACCGCGACCGCGCTCGACGGTCAGTTCCATCTCCAGCTTGCCCTTGCCGTTGAGCGTGGCGAGGACGAGGTCGGGGTTGTGCACCTCGACACCGGCCGGGGGCGCGATGTCGGCGGCGGTGACCAGACCCGGACCCTGCTTGCGCAGGTACATCACGACCGGCTCGTCGTGCTCCGAGGAGACGACCAGCTGCTTGATGTTGAGGATGAGGTCGGTGACGTCCTCCTTGACGCCCGGCACGGTGGTGAACTCGTGCAGGACACCGTCGATACGGATGGACGTGACAGCCGCACCCGGGATCGAGGAGAGGAGCGTACGACGGAGGGAGTTACCGAGGGTGTAGCCGAAACCCGGCTCCAGCGGCTCGATCACGAACCGGGAGCGGAATTCGTCGACGACCTCTTCGGTCAGCGACGGACGCTGAGCAATAAGCATGTGGTGTTCCTTCAGTCATGGGCACCCACTATTTGATGCCCGACCAGTACTGCAAGGGTACGGGCGGCACAGCCGGAAAGAGCCGTACCGCCCGAAAACCTCAGACCAAGCGGTCGTGCGTCAGACGCGACGACGCTTGGGGGGACGGCAGCCGTTGTGCGGGGTCGGCGTGACGTCCTGGATCGAACCGACCTCGAGGCCGGTCGCCTGCAGGGAGCGGATGGCGGTCTCGCGACCGGAACCCGGGCCCTTCACGAAGACGTCGACCTTGCGCATGCCGTGCTCCTGCGCGCGACGGGCAGCCGACTCGGCGGCCATCTGCGCGGCGAACGGCGTGGACTTACGCGAGCCCTTGAAGCCGACGTGGCCGGCGGAGGCCCACGAGATCACGTTGCCGGTCGGGTCCGTGATGGACACGATCGTGTTGTTGAACGTGCTCTTGATGTGCGCGTGGCCGTGAGCGACGTTCTTCTTTTCCTTGCGGCGCACCTTCTTGGCAGCGCCCTGACGACCCTTGGGGGGCATCTATAACTCCTACGGGGAGGTGGTCGGTCCTACAGCGAAGACCGCTGATGAAGCGTTGTCCGCTGAGGACTACTTCTTGCCCGGCTTCTTCTTACCGGCGATGGCGCGACGCGGGCCCTTGCGGGTGCGGGCGTTGGTGCTGGTGCGCTGACCGTGGACCGGCAGGCCACGACGGTGGCGGATGCCCTGGTAGCAGCCGATCTCGATCTTGCGGCGGATGTCGCCCTGGATCTCGCGACGGAGGTCACCCTCGGTCTGGATGTTGGCGTCCACGTACTCGCGGATCTTGACCAGGTCCTCTTCGGCCAGGTCACGAACGCGGGCGTTGGGGTCCACACCGGTGGCGGCCAGCGTCTGCTGGGAAAGCGTCCGGCCAATGCCGAACACGTAGGTGAGGGCGACCTCCACGCGCTTTTCGCGCGGGATGTCAACACCGGAAACGCGTGCCATTTAATGGCTCCAGTTGATTTTTCGGAGGTCTTCCACAGGGCCGCTCCCGCCCGCCGTCCACCCATCAAGGGGTTTCGGTACGTATCGGGTCCCCGGCCTCCGACCGGGGGTATCGCCCTCCATCACTGAAGAGAGGCGGGTCCTGCGTATGTACGTTTCGCTTGCGTCGCGCGAAGATCTGCGGATGCAGACCTGCGTCAGCCCTGGCGCTGCTTGTGGCGCGGGTTGTCGCAGATGATCATGACTCGGCCGTGACGGCGAATCACCCTGCACTTGTCGCAGATCTTCTTGACGCTCGGCTTGACCTTCATTGGGTGAGGTTCTCCGGGTCAGGTGCCACCACCCCGCGGGAAGCGGGATGCAGGCAAGATCTACTTGTACCGGTAGACGATCCGGCCACGCGTCAGGTCGTACGGAGACAGCTCCACCACGACCCGGTCGTCAGGGAGGATGCGGATGTAGTGCATGCGCATCTTGCCGCTGATGTGTGCCAGGACCTGGTGGCCGTTCTGGAGCTCCACCTTGAACATGGCGTTCGGGAGAGACTCGACGACAGTGCCTTCGATCTCGATGGCACCTTGCTTCTTGGCCACGCTTTGCCCTTCGAATCGACTACCTTGATCGACTCTCGCTGGCCACTGTCTGACATGCAGACATGCGGATACACGAGAGCCGACGAGTCAGTCTACGTCAGAGCACTCGGAAAGACGAATCCAGAGAGAATGCCCCGAACGGGAGATCCTTAAGCGGCGCGTTAGGCCAGAGGATCCGGAGCGGCCGTGATCCCGTACTCCGCGAGCTTCGCCTTACCGCCGTCAGGCGCGGTGAGAACCAACGGGCCCTGCTCGGTCAGCGCGACCGAGTGCTCCCAGTGCGAGGACCAGGTGCCGTCCGTCGTCTCGACCGTCCAGTCGTCCTCGAGGACATGGGTCCGCGGTGTGCCGAGGCTCACCATCGGCTCGATGGCCAGGCACATGCCGGGCACCAGCTTCGGACCGCGGCCACGCCTGCGCTCGACGTAGTTCAGGACGTGCGGGTCCATGTGCATCTGGGTGCCGATGCCGTGGCCGCCGTAGTCCTCGATGATCCCGTACTTACCGGTCGCGGGGCGGGGCTGACGGCGGATATACGACTCGATGGCCTTGGAGATGTCGACCAGGCGGTTGCCGAGCTTCATCGCGGCGAGCCCGGCCCACATCGACTCCTCGGTCACCCGGGACAGCTCGATCAGCTCGGGCGCGTGCCCGGAACCGACGAACGCGGTGTACGCGGCGTCGCCGTGCCAGCCCTCGATGATCGCGCCGCAGTCGATGGAGATGATGTCGCCGTTCTCGAGTACGACGTCGTCGCTCGGGATGCCGTGCACGACGACCTCGTTCTTCGAGGTGCAGATGGTCGCCGGAAAGCCGCCGTAGCCAAGGAAGTTGGACTTCGCGCCGTGCTCCGCGAGCACCTTGCGCGCCACGTCGTCCAGGTCCTTGGTGGTGGCTCCCGGAACGGCCGCCGCGCGAGTCGCCTCATGGATGGCGGCGACGACCAGGCCCGCCTCGCGCATCTTCGCGATCTGCTCGGGAGTCTTGATCTCCACCATGGCCTGCCGTGCCTTCCGCCGCTGCTTTCGGTACTACCGCTGGAATTCAACAGTACGGCCGCGGAGACCTGTCGGTCACCGCGGCCGTACCTGCGTAACTCTGTGCTGCCGGGCCGGTCAGGCCTCGGCGGACTTCTTGAGCGCCGCCATCGCGCGCTCCGTCACATCGGCGACCTCGCCGAGCGCGGAGATCGTGACCACCAGGCCCTGGGCCCGGTAGTGGTCGATGATCGGCTCGGTCTCGCTGTGGTAGACCTCGAGCCGCTTGCGCACGGTCTCTTCCTTGTCGTCACCGCGCTGGTACAGCTCGCCGCCGCAGACGTCGCAGACGCCCTCGGACTTGGGCTGCTTGTACTCGACGTGGAAAACGTGCGCGCTGTCGTTGCGGCAGATGCGGCGGCCGGCGATGCGCTTGACCACCTCGTCCTCGGGGACCTCCAGGTCGAGCACCGCGTCCAGCTTCACCTCGTCGGCCTTGAGCGCCTCGTCGAGGGCCTCGGCCTGCGAGACATTGCGCGGGAAACCGTCGAGCAGGAAACCGCCGACAGCGTCGGCCTGCTCCATCCGGTCCTTCGCCATGCCGATGGTGACCTCGTCGGGAACCAGGTTGCCGGCGTCCATGTAGGACTTGGCCAGCTTGCCCAGCTCCGTCTGCTGGCTGATGTTGGCGCGGAACAGGTCACCCGTGGAGATGTGCGGGATCGACAGGTTCTTGGCAAGGAACGCGGCCTGCGTTCCCTTGCCCGCACCGGGCGGTCCGACGAGGACGATACGCATCAGCGGAGGAACCCTTCGTAATTACGCTGCTGGAGCTGGCTCTCGATCTGCTTCACGGTCTCCAGACCCACACCCACGATGATCAGGATGCTTGTCCCGCCGAACGGGAAGTTCTGGTTAGCCCCGAAGCCCGCCAACGCCATCGTCGGCACGAGAGCGATCAAGCCCAAGTACAACGACCCCGGCCAGGTGATCCGGTTGAGCACGTAGCTCAGGTACTCAGCAGTGGGTCGGCCAGCCCGGATACCCGGGATGAAGCCACCATACTTCTTCATGTTGTCGGCGACTTCCTCGGGGTTGAACGAGATAGCCACGTAGAAGAAGGCGAAAAACACGATCAAGAGGAAGTACAGCGCGATGTGCACCGGAGCGTCCGTTGGCTCCAGATTGTTCCGGATCCACTGGGCCCAACCGGCTTGAGAATTACCGGAGAACTGCACGATCAGCGCCGGAATGTAGAGAAGCGACGACGCGAAGATGACGGGAATCACACCCGCCTGATTCACCTTGAGCGGGATGTACGTCGACGTACCGCCGTAGGAACGGCGCCCGATCATGCGCTTCGCGTACTGCACGGGGATACGGCGCTGCGCCTGCTCGACGAAGACCACCAGGCCGACCATGAAGAGGCCGACGAGGATGACGGTGCCGAACTCGATCCAGCCGCCCGCCAGGTCGCCCTGCTCCTTGATGGCCCACAGGGCACCGGGGAAGCCGGCGGCGATCGAGATGAACATCAGGATCGACATGCCGTTGCCGATGCCGCGGTCGGTGACGAGCTCACCGAGCCACATCACGACGGCGGTACCGGCGGTCATGGTGAGCACCATGGTGATGGTCACGAAGATCGACTGGTCAGGCACGATCTCGCTGGCGACCGGGCACCCCTGGAAAAGCGCGCCGCTGCGGGCAGTGGCCACCAGGCCGGTGCCCTGCAGGATGGCGAGGGCGACCGTCAGATAACGCGTGTACTGCGTGATCTTGGCCTGCCCCGACTGCCCTTCCTTCTTCAGCGCTTCCAGCCGCGGGATCACCACGGTGAGCAGCTGCAGAATGATGCTTGCCGTGATGTACGGCATGATGCCCAACGCGAAAATGGTGATCTGCAGCAAGGCGCCGCCGCTGAACATGTTCACCAGGCTCAACAGGCCCTGGTTGGCGTTGGCCTGGTCCATACAGACCTGAACGTTCGCGTAACTGACGCCCGGGATCGGGATGTGCGCACCGATCCGGTAGATCACGATCATGCCGAGTGTGAAGAGCAGTTTCTTGCGCAGGTCGGGCGTTTTGAACGCCCGGGCGAACGCGGTGAGCACGGTGCCTCCTGCGACCCCCGCGCTATGCGTCAGAGGTGACGGTCTTGAGGATCGACAAATACGTATCAGGCAAGAACCGCGCGATACGCCCTCAAGCAGACCGCGCGGAGAGTAGCAAGTGCACGCCACCTTACCGGCGTACGTGCCCCCCTTGGAACGACCAACCGGGGATGCCCCTTTTGTGAGGCATCCCCGGTGGGATCGTTCAAGTCACGGTACGTCAGATCCAGTCAGGATCAGACGAGTTCGGTGACGGTACCGCCCGCGGCGGTGATCTTCTCCTTGGCGGAGCCGGAGACGGCGTCAACCGTCACCTGCAACGCCACGGTGACCTCGCCCTGGCCGAGGACCTTGACAAGGCTGTTCTTGCGAACGGCACCCTTGGCGACGAGACCCTCAACGGTGACCTCGCCACCCTCCGGGTACAGCGCGCTCAGCTTGTCGAGGTTCACGACCTGGAACTCGGTCTTGAACGGGTTCTTGAAGCCCTTGAGCTTCGGGAGACGCATGTGGAGGGGCATCTGGCCACCCTCGAAGCGCTCCGGAACCTGGTAGCGGGCCTTGGTGCCCTTGGTGCCACGACCGGCCGTCTTACCCTTCGACGCCTCACCACGACCGACACGGGTCTTGGCGGTCTTGGCGCCGGGGGCCGGACGGAGGTTGTGGATCTTGAGCGGGTTCTGCTCACCCATGATCAGTCGACCTCCTCGACCGTCACGAGGTGGCGGACGGTCTGCACCATGCCGCGGAACTCGGGACGATCCTCCTTGACGACCTGCGTGTTGATGCCCTTGAGACCAAGGGTGCGCAGGGTGTCACGGTGGTTCTGCTTGCTGCCGATGTACGACTTCGTCTGCGTGATCTTGAGCTGTGCCATTACGCAGCACCAGCCCCGGCACGCGCACGCAGCAGGGCCGCGGGAGCGACGTCCTCGAGGGGCAGACCACGGCGAGCCGCGATCTCCTCGGGACGCTGCAGACCCTGCAGGGCCGCCACGGTCGCGTGCACGATGTTGATCGCGTTCGACGAACCGAGCGACTTCGACAGGATGTCGTGAACGCCGGCGCACTCGAGCACGGCACGCACCGGGCCACCGGCGATAACACCGGTACCGGGGGAAGCCGGCTTGAGCAGGACGACGCCCGCAGCCTTCTCGCCCGTGATCGGGTGCGGGATGGTGCCCTGGATACGGGGGACCTTGAAGAAGTGCTTCTTGGCCTCCTCAACACCCTTGGCGATGGCGGCCGGCACCTCCTTGGCCTTGCCGTAACCGACACCCACGGTGCCGTCACCATCGCCCACTACGACGAGCGCAGTGAAGCTGAAGCGACGACCACCCTTCACAACCTTGGCGACGCGGTTGATCGCGACAACGCGCTCAACGTACGCGGTCTTCTCGGCGGCGGCGTTGCCACCGTCGCGACCCTTCCGGTCCCGCCGCTCGCCGCCACCGGCACCGCCACCGCGGCGCTGGGGTCCAGCCATTGGAATTACCTCTCTCTGTTTCCGCTAGCTACGGAACCAGGACTCAGAACTTGAGTCCGGCTTCGCGGGCGGCGTCCGCCAGGGCAGCGATGCGCCCGGCGTACTGGTTACCACCACGGTCGAACACGACAGCCTCGACGCCGGCGGCCTTGGCGCGCTCAGCGACCAGGGCACCGACGGACTTGGCCTGCGCGGACTTGTCGCCCTCGCCACCGCGGATCGAGGTGTCCAGGGTGGACGCCGACGCGAGGGTGTGACCCTTCACGTCGTCGATGACCTGGGCCACGATGTTGCGGTTCGAGCGTGTCACGACCAGACGCGGACGCTCAGCCGTACCCGAGATGTGCTTACGGATACGAATGTGGCGGCGCTTGATAGACGCACGCTTGTAAGCGTCGCCCTTAGCGATCTTCTGACCGTATGCCATGGCTTACTTACCCGCCTTTCCGACCTTGCGGCGGATGACTTCGCCTTCGTACTTGACGCCCTTGGCCTTGTACGGGTCGGGCTTGCGCAGCTTGCGGATGTTGGCCGCAACCTCGCCGACCTTCTGCTTGTCGATGCCCTCGACCGAGAACTTGGTCGCCGATTCGACCTTGAACGAGATGCCCTCGGGCGCCTCGATCAGGATCGGGTGGCTGTAGCCCAGCGAGAACTCCAGGTTGGAGCCCTTCGCCAGAACGCGGTAACCGACACCGCTGATCTCGAGCTTCTTCACGTAACCCTGGGTCACGCCGGTGATCATGTTCGCCACCAGCGTGCGGGACAGGCCGTGCAGGGCCTTGTTCTGACGCTCGTCGTTGGGGCGGGTGACGTTCAGAACGCCGTCCTCACCCTTGGCGATCTCGATCGGCGCCACGACGGTGTGGGTCAGCGAGCCCTTGGGGCCCTTGACCGCGACCGTCTGGCCGTCGATGGTGACGTCCACGCCGGCGGGAACCGTGATGGGGAGCTTGCCAATACGCGACATAGCTGTTTCCTCCGTTCCCTTCCGTTACCAGACGTAGGCGAGAACTTCTCCGCCTACGCCCTTCTTGCCTGCCTGCTGGCCGGTCAGGAGACCGTGCGACGTGGAGATGATCGCCACGCCGAGGCCGCCGAGGACCTTCGGCAGGTTGGTGGACTTCGCGTAAACGCGCAGACCCGGCTTCGAGATTCGCTTGATGCCGGCGATCGAACGCTCACGGTTCGGGCCGAACTTCAGCTCGAGAACGAGGTTCTTGCCGACCTCGGCGTCCTCGACCTTCCAGCCGGTGATGAAACCCTCCTGCTGGAGGATCTCGGCGATGTGCGACTTGATCTTGCTGTGCGGCATAGCCACGGTGTCGTGGTACGCCGAGTTCGCGTTCCGCAGACGCGTAAGCATGTCTGCGATCGGATCAGTCATGGTCATGAATTGGCCTTCGGCCTCTCTCGCCGGGGTTTCCTGTATGCGCCATCCCTCTCCCCACTCAGAGGCAGGACGGGTGCGGCACGGGGACCTACGGCGTAGTAAGTCGGTCAGGGCGGCAGACGCCCAACCCTCCTAGCCTAAGCCATGGAGAGAAGCGCCTCTGCCGACCCTTTACTTACCGAGAGATCCGGACAACCCCTACGCCCAAAGGGCAGTAGTGGTTACCAGGAGCTCTTGGTCACGCCCGGCAGCTCGCCACGGTGAGCCATCTCACGGAGGCACACGCGGCACAGGCCGAACTTGCGGTACACGGAGTGCGGGCGGCCGCAGCGCTGGCAGCGGGTGTAGCCACGCACACCGAACTTGGGCTTACGAGCAGCCTTGGCAATAAGTGCCTTCTTCGCCATCTCGCTCACGCCTCCTTGAAGGGGAAGCCGAGGTGACGAAGGAGGGCACGGCCCTCGTCGTCGTTGGTCGCCGTGGTGACCACGGTGATGTCCATACCCCGGACGCGGTCGATCTTGTCCTGGTCGATCTCGTGGAACATGACCTGCTCGGTGAGACCGAAGGTGTAGTTGCCACGACCGTCGAACTGCTTGGGGGAAAGACCACGGAAGTCGCGGATGCGCGGAAGCGCGAGCGACAGGGTGCGGTCCAGGAACTCCCACATGCGGTCGCCACGGAGGGTGACGTGCGCACCGATCGGCTGACCCTCACGCAGCTTGAACTGCGCGATGGACTTGCGGGCCTTGGTGATGGCCGGCTTCTGACCGGTGATGGTGGTCAGGTCACGGACGGCACCGTCCATGAGCTTCGAGTCACGGGCGGCGTCGCCGACACCCATGTTGACCACGATCTTGACGAGGCCCGGGGTCTGCATGACGTTCTCGTACGAGAACTCTTCCTGCAGCTTGCCCGCGATCTCCTCGCGGTACTTCGTCTTGAGACGCGGAGTGGTGGTGGTAGCCATCAGATGTCCTCACCCGTCCGCTTGGCAACGCGAACCTTGTTGCCCTCGTCGTCGAAGCGGTAACCGACACGCGTGACGACCTTGTTGCCGTCCTTCTCCACCACGAGCTGAACGTTGCTCACGTGGACAGGGGCCTCGGTCGTGACGATGCCACCGGCCTGCGAACCGCTGGCGGTGGGGCCGGCCTTGGTGTGCTTCTTGACCCGGTTGACACCCTCGACCAGGACGCGGTCCTCGCGGGGGAAGGCCGCGATGACCTTGCCCTGCTTGCCCTTGTCCTTACCGGTGATGACCTGGACCAGGTCGCCCTTCTTGATCTTCATGCTTACAGCACCTCCGGCGCGAGCGAGATGATCTTCATGAACTTCTTCTCGCGCAGCTCACGGCCCACCGGGCCGAAGATACGGGTGCCACGAGGGTCGCCGTCGTTCTTGAGAATGACAGCGGCGTTCTCGTCGAAGCGGATGTACGAGCCGTCCGGACGGCGGCGCTCCTTGACGGTGCGAACGATGACCGCCTTGATGACGTCACCCTTCTTCACGTTGCCGCCGGGGATCGCGTCCTTGACGGTGGCGACGATGACGTCGCCGATGCCCGCGTAGCGGCGACCCGAGCCACCGAGAACACGGATGCAAAGGATTTCCTTCGCACCAGTGTTGTCGGCGACCTTGAGCCGCGACTCCTGCTGGATCACGTCTATCTCCTGTTTGTCTGCCGGTTCCCCCGGGGCAGTTCAGTTGAACTGCCCCGGGAGCCTGGCGGAACGAACTCCGAGGGGGATGCCCCTCGGAGAATTACTTGGCCTTCTCGAGGATCTCGACGATGCGCCAGCGCTTGGTCGCCGACAGCGGACGCGTCTCCATGAGGAGGACACGGTCGCCGACGCCGGCAGCGTTCTGCTCGTCGTGCGCCTTGAGCTTGTTCGTACGGCGGATGACCTTGCCGTACAGCGCGTGCTTGACGCGGTCCTCGACAGCGACGACGACGGTCTTGTCCATCTTGTCGCTGACGACGAGACCCTCACGGGTCTTGCGGAAGCCGCGGGCGGCAGTCTCTTCAGTCACAGTCTTCTCGCTCATCAGGCGTTCTCCACCGTCTCGATGCCGAGCTCACGCTCACGCATGAGGGTGTAGACCCGGGCGATGTCCTTGCGGACGGCCTTGAGCCGGCCGTGGTTCTCGAGCTGTCCGGTCGCCGCCTGGAAGCGGAGGTTGAACAGTTCTTCCTTGGCCTCACGAAGCTTGGCGACAAGCTCCTCGTTGCCGAGCTCACGGAGCTCGGACGCCTTGGTACCGGCCGACATCACACTTCACCTGCCTCGCGCTTAACGATCCTGCACTTCATCGGCAGCTTGTGCGCCGCACGAGTCAGCGCCTCACGCGCGGTCTTCTCGTTGGGGTACGACAGCTCGAACATCACGCGTCCGGGCTTGACGTTGGCGACCCACCACTCCGGGGAACCCTTACCGGAACCCATGCGGGTCTCGGCAGGCTTCTTGGTGAGGGGACGGTCCGGGTAGATGTTGATCCAGACCTTGCCGCCACGCTTGATGTGACGCGTCATGGCGATACGAGCGGCCTCGATCTGACGGTTCGTCACGTACGCCGGCGTGAGGGCCTGAATGCCGTACTCGCCGAACGCAACCTGCGTGCCACCCTTGGACATACCGCTGCGCTTCGGGTGGTGCTGCTTGCGGTGCTTGACCCTACGGGGGATCAGCATTTCGGTCAGGCCTCCGTTCCGGTGCTCTCAGCAGCCGGAGCGGCGGCGGGAGCCTCGGCCTTGGGGGCCTCGGCAGCCTGAGCCTGCTGCGGCTTGCGACCGCGACCGCCACGCTCGCCACCGCGGCCACCACGGGCCGGGCGGTCATTGCCACCACGGGCCGGGCGGTTGCCGGCGCGGGCAGCAGCGTTCTCGGCGCGGACCTCGGCGATGTTCTTGACGTCGCCCTTGTAGATCCAGACCTTCACGCCGATACGGCCGAAGGTCGTCTTGGCCTCGAAGAAGCCGTAGTCGACGTTGGCGCGGAGCGTGTGCAGGGGCACGCGGCCCTCGCGGTAGAACTCCGAGCGCGACATCTCGGCGCCGCCGAGACGGCCACCACACTGGATCTTGATGCCCTTGGCGCCGGCCTTCATCGTGCCCTGCATGCTCTTACGCATGGCGCGACGGAAGGAGACGCGGGAGGACAGCTGCTCGGCAACGGCCTGAGCAACCAGCTGAGCATCGGTCTCGGGGCTCTTGACCTCGAGGATGTTGAGCTGGACCTGCTTGCCCGTGAGCTTCTCGAGGTCACCGCGGATGCGGTCGGCCTCGGCGCCACGGCGGCCGATGACGATGCCGGGACGAGCGGTGTGGATGTCCACCCGCACGCGGTCACGGGTGCGCTCGATCTCAACCTTCGAGATGCCGGCGCGCTCCATGCCGGACGTCATCATCCGACGGATGGCGACGTCTTCCTTGACGTAGTCCTTGTACAGCTTGTCGGCGTACCAACGCGACTTGAAGTCGGTCGTGACACCGAGCCGGAACCCGTGCGGGTTTACCTTCTGGCCCATTACCGGGTTCCTTCCTTGCTGCTGACGACCACGGTGATGTGGCTGGTCCGCTTGCGGATCCGGTAGGCACGACCCTGTGCACGCGGACGGAACCGCTTCAGGGTCGGGCCCTCGTCGACGTACGCCTCGCTGATGACCAGCGAAGAAGCGTCGGTGTGGTCGTAGTTGTGCGCGGCGTTGGCAATGGCGCTGTCAAGCACCTTGCCGACCGGCACAGACGCGGCCTGCGGGGCGAAACGCAGGACCGCCTGGGCCTCCGTGGCATCCATGCCACGGATGAGGTCCACCACGCGGCGGGCCTTCATGGGCGTGACGCGGATGTACCGCGCCTGGGCCCTGGCTTCCATGGTTGTCCCTTCGGTGTTCTTCATCAGTCTTTGCACCCGCCTCGTCAGCGACGCTTCGACTTGCGGTCGTCCTTGACGTGGCCGCGGAAGGTGCGGGTCGGCGCAAACTCGCCGAGCTTGTGGCCGACCATCGACTCGGTGACGAACACCGGGATGTGGGTCTTGCCGTTGTGCACCGCGATGGTGTGTCCCAGCATGGCCGGGATGATCATCGAGCGACGGGACCAGGTCTTGATGACGTTCTTGGAACCAGCTTCGTTCTGTACGTCCACCTTCTTGATCAGGTGGTCGTCGACGAAGGGCCCCTTCTTCAGGCTACGAGGCATCTCAACCCGTCCTTAGCGCTTCTTGTTCGTCTTGCGGCGGCGGACGATGTACTTGTTCGACGCCTTCTTGGGCGAACGAGTACGGCCTTCCTTCTTGCCCCAGGGCGAGACCGGGTGGCGACCACCGGAAGTCTTGCCCTCACCACCACCGTGCGGGTGGTCAACCGGGTTCATCACGACACCGCGAACGGTGGGACGGACGCCCAGCCAGCGCTTACGGCCGGCCTTACCCCAGTTGATGTTCGACTGCTCGGCGTTGCCGACCTCACCGATGGTGGCGCGGCAGCGGACGTCGACCAGGCGGATCTCTCCGGACGGCATGCGGAGGTGGGCCATCGAGCCCTCCTTCGCGAGCAGCTGAACGGAGGCACCCGCGGAACGGGCGAACTTCGCGCCACCACCGGGACGGAGCTCGATCGCGTGGATCGTGGTACCGACCGGGATGTTGCGGAGCGCCAGGTTGTTGCCGGGCTTGATGTCGGCGCCCGGGCCGTTCTCGATCCGGTCGCCCTGGTTCAGGCCACGCGGAGCGATGATGTACCGCTTCTCGCCGTCTGCGTAGTGCAGCAGCGCGATGCGAGCGGTGCGGTTCGGGTCGTACTCGATGTGCGCGACCTTCGCCGGCACGCCGTCCTTGTCGTGACGACGGAAGTCGATCACTCGGTAGGCGCGCTTGTGGCCACCGCCCTGATGGCGGACGGTCACACGACCGGAATTGTTACGGCCGCCCTTGCTGTGCAGGGGGCGGACCAGCGACTTCTCCGGCGTGGACCGCGTGACCTCGACGAAGTCGGCGACGGAGGAGCCACGGCGGCCCGGCGTCGTCGGCTTGTACTTGCGGATTCCCATTTCTCAGTCCTCGTCCGATATCGGACCAGGGCACTCCGTTAGGAGGCCTGGCCGAAGATGTCGATACGGTCGCCCTCGGCGAGGGTCACGATGGCCCGCTTGGTGTCGGCACGCTTGCCGAAACCGGTGCGGGTGCGCTTCCGCTTGCCCTGACGGTTGATCGTGTTGACCCCGGTGACCTTGACCGAGAAGACCGCCTCGACGGCCTGCTTGATCTGGGTCTTGTTGGAGCCAGGCGCGACGATGAACGTGTACTTGTTCTCGTCGAGCAGCGCGTAGCTCTTCTCCGAAACAACCGGCTTGACGAGGACGTCGCGCGGGTCGGTGAAGGTCTTGCTGGTGACGTTGGCCTCAGACATCAGGCCTCGCTCCCTTCGGTCTCAGCGGCCTTGGGGCCAGCGACGAAGGAGTCGAAGGCGGCCTTGGTGAAGACCACGTCGTCCGAGACGAGCACGTCGTACGTGTTCAGCTGGCCCGGCTCCAGGATGTGAACCTGGGGCAGGTTACGAGCGGACAGCAGAGCCGTCTCGTCCTCGCGGGTGAGGACCAGGAGCACGTTCTTGCGCTCGCTGACCTTGCCCAGGAGGGTCTTCGCAGCCTTGGTGGAGACGTCGCCCGAGACCACGTCGGACACGACGTGGATGCGGTTGTTGCGGGCCCGGTCGGTGAGGGCGTGACGCAGCGCGGCAGCCTTCATCTTCTTCGGGGTCCGCTGCGAGTAGTCACGCGGCACGGGACCGTGCACAACGCCACCACCGGCGAACTGCGGCGCGCGGGTCGAGCCCTGACGGGCGCGACCGGTGCCCTTCTGGCGGTAAGGCTTCTTGCCACCACCACGGACTTCGCCACGGGTCTTGGTCTTGTGCGTGCCCTGACGGGCAGCGGCCAGCTGCGCGACGACGACCTGGTGAAGCAGCGGAACGCTGATCTTCTCTACGTCGAAGATCTCCGCGGGGAGCTCGACGGACCCGGCCTTGTCGCCCGCCGGCGAAAGGATGTCAACAGTGCTCATCGGTACCTCAGGCCCCCTTGGCCGCAGTGCGGACCAGGACGAGGCCGCCGTTCGGACCAGGAACCGCGCCCTTGATGAGCAGCAGACCCTTCTCCGCGTCAACGGCGTGGACGGTCAGGTTCTGGGTGGTGACCCGCTCGTTGCCCATGCGACCGGCCATCCGCATGCCCTTGAAGACACGACCGGGGGTGGCACAGCCACCGATGGAACCGGGCATACGGTGCACACGGTGGGCACCGTGGGACGCCTTGCCACCTTTGAAGTTGTGGCGCTTCATGACACCGGCGAAGCCCTTGCCCTTGGTCTTGCCCGTGACGTCAACCTTGACGCCGGACTCGAAGACCTCGGCAGTGATCTCCTGGCCGAGCGTGTACTCGCTGGCGTCGGAGGTACGGAGCTCCACCAGGTGGCGGCGCGGGGTCACGTCGGCCTTGGCGAAGTGGCCCTTGAGGGGCTTGTTCACCTTGCGCGGGTCGATCTCGCCGAAGGCGATCTGGACCGACTCGTAGCCGTCGATGTCGTTCGTACGGACCTGGGTCACGACGTTCGGGCCGGCCTTGACGACGGTGACGGGGACAACGCGGTTGTTGTCGTCCCACACCTGAGTCATGCCGAGCTTCTCGCCCAGGATGCCCTTGATCTGCTTAGCCATCTCTCAGATCACCGGCCCTTAGAGCTTGATCTCGATGTCGACACCGGCCGGGAGGTCGAGTCGCATCAGGGAGTCAACGGTCTTGGGCGTCGGGTCGAGGATGTCGATCAGGCGCTTGTGCGTACGCATCTCGAAGTGCTCGCGCGAGTCCTTGTACTTGTGCGGCGACTTGATGACGCAGTACACGTTCTTCTCGGTAGGCAGCGGCACCGGGCCCGCGACCGACGCACCAGTACGCGTCACCGTCTCGACGATCTTCTTCGCCGAGGAATCGATGACCTCGTGGTCGTAGGCCTTGAGCCGGATGCGGATCTTCTGTCCCGCCATGGCTACTTAGTAGTCCTGTCTCTCGTAACGCTCTGGAACCCGGAGGCTTGAACCTTCTCCGACCCACGCGGTCGGGCGTGTCGCAACCTCACTGACACGGATTTCCCGAAGGATTTCCCTGCTAGGGGTGCGGGCCCGAAGACCGCGGCCGGAGAAGACTGCGTCGATCGCAGTGGGCCACCGGATGCCTGGAAGAGGCACCCCGCTGACACTTCCCGGAAGATTCCCGTACGTCCGCCTCAGCGCTGCCTCACGGCAGTTGAAGCGACGAGTACTGTGGGACTCGCTTCCGGTCCTCCCGGCGGGAGGCGCGCAGCATTGGCACTCAACCGAGCAACCTGGACAGTGTGCCATATCGGCCGCACTGGGCGCCAATCGGGGCCCAGGAGCGTACCCCTCGACGGGTCCTTGTCAAACTCGGCACCCCGTTCGGACCTCCGAAAAACGACCGAAGCCCCCGCACACGCAAGGTGTGCGGGGGCTTCGGCTTGAAGCTGGAGCTCAGCGAGCTACCAGGTCAGAGCAACAATTACTTGTTGATCTTGGTGACCTGGCCGGCGCCGACGGTCCGGCCACCCTCACGGATGGCGAACTTCAGGCCCTCTTCCATCGCGACGGGCTGGATGAGCTCAACGGTCATCTCAGTGTTGTCGCCCGGCATGACCATCTCGGTGCCCTCGGGGAGGGTCACGACGCCGGTCACGTCGGTGGTGCGGAAGTAGAACTGCGGGCGGTAGTTGTTGAAGAAGGGGGTGTGACGGCCACCCTCGTCCTTCGACAGGATGTACGCCTGCGCCTCGAACTCGGTGTGCGGCGTGACCGAACCCGGCTTGATGATGACCTGGCCGCGCTCGACGTCCTCGCGCTTGATGCCACGGAGGAGCAGACCGACGTTCTCACCGGCCTGGCCCTCGTCGAGCAGCTTGCGGAACATCTCGATGCCGGTGACCGTGGTGGTGGTCTTCTCGGTCTTGATGCCGATGATGTCGACGGTCTCGTTGACCTTGAGGACACCACGCTCGATACGACCGGTGACGACGGTGCCACGACCGGTGATCGTGAAGACGTCCTCGATCGGCATCAGGAACGGCTTGTCGACGTCACGCTCGGGCTCCGGGATGGACTCGTCGACAGCCTTCATCAGGTTGAGGACGGACTCACCCCACTCCTTGTCGCCCTCGAGCGCCTTGAGCGCCGAGACCTTGACGACCGGCAGGTCGTCGCCCGGGAACTCGTACTCGGAGAGGAGCTCACGGACCTCGAGCTCGACGAGCTCCAGGATCTCCTCGTCGTCCACCATGTCGGCCTTGTTCAGGGCGACGACGATGTACGGAACGCCGACCTGGCGGGCCAGGAGCACGTGCTCCTTGGTCTGCGGCATCGGGCCGTCGGTGGCGGCGACCACGAGGATGGCGCCGTCCATCTGCGCGGCACCCGTGATCATGTTCTTGATGTAGTCCGCGTGACCCGGGCAGTCGACGTGGGCGTAGTGACGCGCCTCGGTCTGGTACTCGACGTGCGCGATGGAGATCGTGATACCGCGCTGGCGCTCCTCAGGAGCCTTGTCGATCTGGTCGAAGGCCGAGGCCTCGTTCAGGTCCGGGTACGCGTCGTGCAGCACCTTGGTAATGGCGGCCGTGAGGGTCGTCTTACCGTGGTCGATGTGACCGATGGTGCCGATGTTGACGTGCGGCTTAGTCCGCTCGAACTTCGCCTTCGCCACTGGGTCCTCCTGTGGAGTGGTTCTGGTACGCCTTACTCATCGGCGCCAGGTGATCTTTGCTGGGATGCCGGGGCCCGGGGCACTCCGTCACGGAATCGGACGGAATGCCCCAGCAGGCTCCGGTGACAAGCCTAAAGCGTGAACTCGGGTGAGTTACTCGCCCTTGGCCTTCGCGATGATCTCCTCGGCGACGTTCCGGGGAACCTCGGCGTAGGAGTCGAACTGCATCGAGTAGCTTGCGCGACCCGAGGTCTTGCTGCGGAGGTCTCCGACGTAGCCGAACATCTCCGAGAGGGGCACGAGGCCCTTCACGACGCGGGCGCCGCTGCGCTCCTCCATGGCCTGGATCTGACCACGACGGGCGTTGATGTCGCCGATGACCTCACCCATGTAGTCCTCGGGCGTGGTGACCTCAACGGACATCATCGGCTCGAGAAGCACGGGGGACGCCTTGCGCGCGGCCTCCTTGAAGGCCTGCGATCCGGCGATCTTGAAGGCGAGCTCGGAGGAGTCGACCTCGTGGTAGCCACCGTCGAGAAGGATGACGCGGACGCCAGTCATCTCGTAGCCGGCCAGGATGCCGAACTGCATGGCCTCCTGCGCACCCGCGTCCACCGACGGGATGTACTCCCGGGGGATGCGGCCACCGGTGACCTTGTTCACGAACTCGTACGACGAGTCGCCGCCCTCGATGGGCTCGATCGCGATCTGCACCTTGGCGAACTGACCGGTACCACCGGTCTGCTTCTTGTGGGTGAAGTCGTGACGCTCGACGGCCTTACGGATCGTCTCGCGGTACGCGACCTGCGGCTTGCCGACGTTCGCCTCGACCTTGAACTCGCGACGCATACGGTCGACGAGGACGTCGAGGTGAAGCTCGCCCATACCACCGATGATGGTCTGGCCGGTCTCCTCGTCCGAGTGGACCTGGAAGGAGGGGTCCTCCTCCGCGAGACGCTGGATGGCTACACCCAGCTTCTCCTGGTCACCCTTGGACTTGGGCTCGATGGCGACCTGAATGACCGGCGCCGGGAAGTCCATGGACTCCAGGATCACCGGCTGCTTGTCGTCGCACAGCGTCTCACCGGTGGTGGTCTGCTTCAGGCCCATGACGGCGACGATGTCACCGGCGCCCACCGACGCGATCTCCTCACGCTTGTTCGCGTGCATGCGGTAGATCTTGCCGATGCGCTCCTTCTTGCCCTTGACGGAGTTCAGCACCGCGGTGCCGGCCTCCAGGCGACCCGAGTAAACCCGGATGAAGGTGAGCTTGCCCAGGTGCGGGTCGCTCGCGATCTTGAAGGCGAGAGCGGCCAGCGGCTCGTCGTCGTTCGGCTTGCGCTCGACGACCTTCTCCGGGTCCTTCACGTCGTGGCCTTCGATGGCCTCGACGTCCAGGGGGGAAGGCAGGTAGCGCACGACCGCGTCGAGCAGGGGCTGAACGCCCTTGTTCTTGAACGCGGTGCCGCAGAACACGGGGGTGACGGTGGTGTCGCCGCCCTTGCCCGACGCGATGGTGATGCGGCGGATCGCCGCGTACAGCTGCTCCACCGAGGGCTCGGTGCCCTCGAGGTACAGCTCCATCATCGCTTCGTCGTTCTCGGCGACGGCCTCGAGCAGCTTGCCGCGGTACTCCTCGGCAGCCTCGGTGTGCGTGGCCGGGATCTCGACGGTGTCGTAGGCCTCGCCCTTGGCGGCCTCGGCCGACCAGACGTACGCCTTCATCGTGACGAGGTCGACGACACCCTGGAAGTCGGCCTCGGCACCGATGGGCAGCTGCATGACGATCGGGGTCGCGCCGAGGCGGTCCACGATCATGTCGACGCAACGGTGGAACTCGGCACCGGTCCGGTCGAGCTTGTTGACGAAGCAGATACGCGGAACGCCGTAGCGGTCCGCCTGACGCCAAACGGTCTCGGACTGGGGCTCGACACCGGCCACGCCGTCGAACACAGTCACAGCACCATCGAGAACACGCAGGGAGCGCTCCACCTCAACGGTGAAGTCGACGTGCCCAGGCGTGTCGATGATGTTGATCGTGTGGTCGACGTCCTCGAGCGGCCAGTGGCAGGTCGTCGCGGCGGACGTGATCGTGATGCCGCGCTCCTGCTCCTGCTCCATCCAGTCCATCGTGGCAGCGCCGTCGTGGACTTCACCGATCTTGTACGAAACGCCGGTGTAGAACAGGATCCGCTCGGTGGTGGTCGTCTTGCCCGCGTCGATGTGGGCCATGATGCCGATGTTGCGCACCTTGGCCAGGTCAAGCGAAGTGGTAGCCATATCGGCTCAGTCTTCTCTCGGTCTCGATGTGGGTTGCGACTACCAGCGGTAGTGCGCGAAGGCCTTGTTGGACTCGGCCATCTTGTGCGTGTCCTCGCGCTTCTTCACGGCTGCGCCGAGGCCGTTGGAGGCGTCGAGCAGCTCGTTCATCAGACGCTCGGTCATCGTCTTCTCGCGGCGAGCGCGCGAGTAGCCGACGAGCCAGCGGAGCGCGAGGGTGTTGGCGCGACCGGGCTTGACCTCGATCGGCACCTGGTACGTGGCGCCACCGACACGGCGGGACTTGACCTCGAGGGTCGGCTTGATGTTCTCAAGCGCGCGCTTCAGCGTGATGACCGGGTCGTTGCTGGTCTTCTCGCGCAGGCCCTCCATGGCGCCGTACACGATGCGTTCGGCGGTGGAGCGCTTGCCGTTCAGCAGCACCTTGTTGATGAGCGACGTCACCAGAGGAGAACCGTAGACCGGGTCGATGATGACCGGGCGCTTCGGGGCGGGGCCCTTACGAGGCATTCTTACTTCTCCTTCTTGGCGCCGTAGCGGCTGCGGGCCTGCTTGCGGTTCTTGACCGCCTGGGTGTCGAGCGCACCACGGATGATCTTGTAGCGAACACCCGGCAGGTCCTTCACACGACCGCCACGCACGAGCACGATGGAGTGCTCCTGCAGGTTGTGCCCCTCACCCGGAATGTAGGCCGTGACCTCGATGCCCGAGGTCAGACGCACACGCGCGACCTTCCGCAGCGCCGAGTTCGGCTTCTTGGGCGTGGTGGTGAACACACGCGTGCAGACGCCACGACGCTGAGGCGACGCCTCAAGAGCCGGGGTCTTCGTCTTTTCGACCTTGTCCTGCCGGCCCTTCCGGACCAGCTGCTGGATCGTAGGCACTACTTCTCCGGTTTCTGTGTGCCGTATGAGTAAAGCTAACCTGGAACTTTGCCGACCCACGCGGTCGGGTGTGTCGAACCCCGCAGACTCCTGCCGTAAGGCAGAAGAGAGCACGGATTACGGTGGCCACCTACGGCTCCCCGTGCGGTTGATGGCACGCACTGAAGCCAGGGCACACCCCAGGCACAAGGTCTGAGCGTACCTACCTCATGGACTTCGGTCAAAACAAATGAGATGGACCCTGACACGCCGGAAACCTTTCGCATTCGCGGCACCGAAGACCGGACACATCGGCCGGTTCTCGCCCGTTTCTTGCATGGCCCCTTCAAGTACGTTCTGACTGATCGCGGAGTGACCGCGTCGGTACACAGAGACACGGGGGCGATCGATGGCCGAGGGCCGTACCCACGCGTGGGACGACGACGGGTTCGACGACCGGGTGCCGTTCCTCGCCCGGCTTGAGAAGGAGGACCGGGTCGCCCTGCTCGCGATCGGCCGCCCGCTGAAGTACCGCGCCCGCGGCGTACTGATGCACCAGGACGAGCCGTCCACCCACGTACTGCTGCTCCTGCACGGCTGGACGAAGGTGACCGCCCTCGCGGCCAACGGGTACGAGGCCCTGCTCGCGCTGCGCGGGCCCGGCGACATCATCGGCGAGGGCGCCGCGCTCAGCGGGCGGCACCGCTCGGCCACGGTGACGGCGCTCGAACCGGTGGAGGCGGTGGCGATCGACCAGAACCGGTTCACCGCCTTCCTCTCGGGCAACGCACCGGTCGCCCTGCAGCTCCTCGGCCTCGCCACCGACCGGCAGCGGTCCACCGACCGGCGAAGGCTGGAGTGGGCCGCCCTCAGCGTGCGGGAGCGGCTCGCCGTACTCCTTCTCGAACTGGTACGGACCCACGGCACCCGCACCGAGCAGGGCATCGAGCTCGCCATCGGGCTGAGCCAGCAGGAGTTCGCCGGGTCCGTCGGCTCGTCGCGAGAAGCCGTGGCCCGGCTGCTGAAGGAGCTGCGGGCCCGCAAGGTCGTCGCGACCGAGCGACGGCGCATCGTCGTCCTGCGACCCGACGTACTGCGTCGCATCATCGGCGAGAGTGCCGCCTGACGGCACACCGTCACGTCGTTGTCTGTGCACACGGTCACAGACCGTCCGTGTCATCGGGCCTCTGACGCGAGCTCCCGTCCCGCCATCGTGCTGGGCAACAGCGGAGCGAACGTGAGAGGCACCCATGACCAACCCCGTGTACCGCACCATCCTTCTCTTCGACATCGAGCAGTACGGCTCCCGCGACGACGTGGAACAGGCGTACCTGCGCCGGGTCCTGTACGACGTGGTCGACGGCACCCTGAGCGCGGCCGGCGTGGACGAGACCGACCGGCTGCGCGCGGACCGCGGTGACTCCGTGATGGAGCTGATCGACACGCGGGTGTCCGTGCCGACGCTGGTCAAGGCGCTCCTGGCGGACGCGCCCGCACGGCTGCACAACAAGAACCGCCTGCTCGCCAAGAGCGCCCGGATGCGGCTGCGCATCGTCCTCGCATCCGGCTACGTAGCCGTGGACGAGCTCGGCGGCTGGGTCGGCTCGGACCTGAACCACGCGGTACGCCTGCTGAACTCCGACCCCCTGCGCGAGGCGCTCAAGCGGCGGGGCGACGACAGCGTGCTGTGCGTGTCGGAGGCCGTGTACCAGGGCGTCGTACGGCACGGCCCGCTCGGCGTACGCCCGGAGGACTTCCGCGCGCTGACCGTGCCGACGAAGGAGGGGCCCACGGTGGCGTGGGTGCATGGCGTTCCGGAGGTGCAGGAGCCGGCCGAGGAGCAGGCCGATGCCGAGGACCGGGCCGGCTCCCCCGCTGCCGTCGCGCCCACGACCCGGATCGGCGGCGACCAGTACGGGATGACTGGGGGGACCCTCAACGGCGGGATGCGGTTCGACTTCGGTGGGCCCGGTCGGGACGCTCAGCGATGAGTCCGGCGGAGGGGGACGGGGCCAAGGCGGAGAACACGGCGCCACAGGACGGTGAGCAGCGCAATCAGGAGGCCGACGGGGAAGGCCAGGAGCAGCACCGGCAGCCCGCCTGGTCCGCGCGGCGGGACCTCATCGCGCACGGCCCCGACTTCATCTCGACCCTGGTGGAGCGCGATCAGTTCGGCCAGACCGGGGGCACCCACTACGGGAACACCATCTTCAACTTCGGCGCCCGCGCCGAGGCGTCGCGCCCCGCTTCCGGGCCGATCCCCGCGACGGAGCTCCAGGCACTGCACCAGGTCTTCCGCGAGTGCCCGAGCTTCGACGAAGCGCGGGAGCGGCTGCGGACGGACAGGGTCGTGTTCCTGTCCGGCGGGCGCGACAGCGGCCGCCGTTCGGCCGCGCTGATGCTGCTGCACCGACTCGACATCGACCGCGTGCGCGCCATCGACGCCGACACGCCGTTCTCGGCACTCCCCGATCAGCTCGACACCCCGGGCGGATACGTCCTGTGCAACCTGCCCGTCAGCAGGAACCGACCCCTGCTCGAACCCCAACTGCTCGCACTGCACGAGCAGTTGGAGAACGCCCGGGCCCATCTGGTGATCACCGTGGAGCCCTCGGTGTCCTTGGGCGACACTCCGTTCGTACGGTGGGAGCCGCCCTCCACCGAGGACATGCTGCGGGCTCACGTGACGCACCGGATCGACGCGGCCGCCTGGCCCGACCTGTGCGGGCTGCCCCCGGTGAAGGAGTTCCTCAGCCGGCACCAACGCCCGGACGAGATCCGGGAGTTCGCCCAGAAGGTCGTCGCGTACCACAGGGGCGAGATCGGCATCGAGCAGCTCGCCTCCTACGGGCACACCGCCATGGCCGCCCAGATCGCACGCTGGCTCACCGGGCCGGAGGCCGAACTGCGCGACAAGGCCTTCCTGATCTCCCTCGCCGTCTTCGACAAGTCGCCCTACGCCGTGACCGCCGAGCTGAGCGACAGCCTCTTCGTACGGCTGCAGAAGACCGACGACCCCGGCGAACTGCCCAAGGTTCCCGTCTTCGGCACGTCCCGGGAGGAGCGGCTCCAGCTCGCCCGCGCCAACGGGTACGTCACGGCGGAGGCCACCGAGTGGGGGCCGCTGAACGGCACGTTCTGCGCCGCGTTCCGGGACGAGCGCACGGCACGCCTCCTGCTCACCGAGGTGTGGAACCTCCACCCGTCCGCCCGTATCGACCTCGCGGCCTGGCTCCGCAAGCTGGCCGAGGACCGGCGGCCCCTGGTCCGTACCCGTGCCGCCTCGGCGGCCGCGCTGCTCGCCCACGCCGACCTGCCGTCGGCCCTGGCCCATCTCATCGAACCGTGGGCGGACAGCCGTAACCCCAACTCCTGGCTGACCGCCGCCAACGCGCTCACCATGGCCCAGCTGCTCGCCTCCCCCGACATCCCCACCGTGCTGCGGATCCTGCACGAGTGGTGCATCGGTGGCGCCGAGAGTCGCCGCTGGACCGCGATCCGCGGCTTCGGTCTGCTGGGGCCCGTACACCACGAGGAGGCGCTCACCGCCCTGCTCGACGCGATCCGGGCGCAGTCCGGCGCCAGCACCGACGACGAACCCGACGGCAAGGAGAGCGCCCGGGGCAAGGGCAGGGACAAGCCCACCGAGGCGGACCAGCAGTTCGCCGACGCGCTGGAACTGCTGCTCCTCGCCGTCCGCGAACCCGTACTGCGCACGTTGGCGTCGCGCCTCCCGAACGACAGGCGGGTACGCGCGCACGCGGTGCTCGCCTTCCTCCAGGCCTGCGACCAGCCGGCCGATGACAGCGACCGGCCCGCCGTACTCGACTGGTACGCGCAGGCCGTCGAGAGCGGCGACACCGCCACGGCCGAGGACCTGATCACGTTCTGGCGGGCGGCGCTCGCCGATCGCCGGGTGACCACGAAGGCGCTGGCCATCCTGCGCCGTTGGGTCCTCGCGGCCGACCGCGCCCCTGAAGCCCACTACGAACCCCGGCTCGCCGCGCTCCTGACCGAGCTCGCGAGCACCCTCCCGGACCGGCGGCGCATCACACATCTGCTGCGGACCACCCATGGCTCTGACGGGGAGCACTCGCCGGTGGCCCAGCGGCTGTTCGCCCTCGTCACCGCCGCCTGACCACACCCCCTCCCCTCACGGAGCCGCCGCGCTTCGACCCGCCGTACCCGACGCACCTGCCGCTCCGACACCTTCAAGGAGACCCGGTGGAATTCCTCGAACCACGCATCGGACCCAGACCACTCCTCGGACCGACCGAGCCGGACGGCTCCGATCACGTCAGGGCCGAGCAGGCCATACACGCGGACGACCTGCTCGACCAGGAGCAGGTCGACCAGCTCGTGTCCCAACACCGCGCCCCGTCCGCGCCACCCGGTTCGGATCCCGACCCGGTCCGTGCCGTCTGGCGGCTCCCCCGGTACGGCCTCGGCGGCCGCCGTTTCGTCGGCCGTGTCGACCACGCCCTGGTCTTCGTCACGCGCAGCGGTGCGTACAAGACGTACCTGCCGCCCCAACGCCCCACCAGCGTGCGCCGGTACGTGGCCCTGTACGAGGTGAACACGGACCCGCACGCCTTCCAGCTGCGGGTGCCGCTGCCCAGCGTGGAGGACAGCTTCGAGTTCGAGGTCACCGCGGACGTCACGTGGCGCGTCGTCGAGCCCGAGGCATTCGTGCGCAGCCAGGAACGCGACGTGCCCAGCCTCCTCACCCGACGACTCCTGCCTCTGATGCGGCGCACGAGCCGCGGGTACGAGATCGACGCGAGCGCCGCGGCCGAGGTGGCCGTGCAGGAGGCCGTGGACGCCGCCGAACCGGTGGGCAGCGCCGAAGGGCTCCAGGTCTTCTGCTCCGTACGACTGCGCAGGGACGCGGCGGAACGATTCCACCAGAGCCGGCTGCGGACCGCGAAGCACGCGGCGGAGGCGGCAGCGCCGGAGCACGAGGCGGCCCTGCGGCAGGAGGAGCAGGCGGCCGAGCGCAGGACCGCGCGGCTCGCCTTCTACGAGCGTCACCTGGCTCGGGGCGGCACCGCCGCGCTCGCCCTGCACCTGGCCGTCCACCCCGAGCAGACCCAGACCGTCCTGGACCGCCTCCAGGAGGACCAGGCACGGCTCCTGAGGGCTCAACTCGACCTGATCACCAAGGCGTTGGACAAGGAACGCCTGGAGGAGCACCAGCTGCACGGGCCGAACGAGCTGATCGCCGAACGTATGACGGCCATCCTGAGCGCGACGGGCCCGACCGCCGACCACATCGTTCCGCTACGCCCCGAGCTGCTGTCGAAGGCCGAACTGCTCTCCAAACACCGGCCCCAGGACCCGGAGCCCGGCACATGACCCCGGAACCCACACCGCCGACGACGCCCACGGCACCCGACGACGCCCCGTCCCCCGCCGGCGCCCACCTCCTGGCCGAGCTCCGCGTCGAGCTGGCCCGCGCCGACACCAAGGCCACCGTGCTTGTCGGCGTGCTCGGCATCACCGCCGCCGGGCTGAGCGCCCTGCTGACCGGCCGCGGCGCGATCCTCGGCACGCTCTCGGGGCCGGGCGCCCTGCTGTGGTGGACCGGCGCGGCCGCACTGATCGCGGCGCTCCTCGCCCTGCTGCTCGCCGTCGTGCCGCGCCACGGCCGGCACACCTGGGCGCCCGGCCGACCGCTCACCTACTTCGGCGACATCCACCGGGCCACCCGTTCCGGCTGCCTCACCACCGCGCTGACCCTGACCGACCACGAGCCCCACCAGGCCCTGCTCCTCGCGCTCGCCGAGACCAGCCGTATCGCCGCGGCCAAGAACTTCTGGATACGGGTCGGCCTCACCGCATTCGGCAGCGCCTCGGCCCTGCTCCCCGCGGCGCTGCTCATCGCCTGAGCGGTCCGCGCCCCGCTCCCCCACGTACGTACCGGAGGAACCCCATGTCCCTGCCGCACGCCCCCGAGGATCCGGAGAAACCGAGCCCGCCCAGGAAGGCGGCCCCGAAGACGCCGATCCGACCGAAGAAGCCGAGCCAGGACCGACCGCGCAGCCCGAAGAAGCCGGCGCCCGATCTGCCCTTCCCGGACCTGTCGAGCATCCCGGCACCCAGGACGCCACGCGAGTCGACGACCGAGACGACGTCGTACGACCCGACAGCGCCGCACCAGTCGCAGCAGTCACACCGGGCGCAGGATCCCCGAACGGCACGCGAAGCAGCCGCCCTTCAGGCACTCGTCGACGACACGGAGGCCCTCCAGAGCTTCCTCGACACCGTGCTCCTACGGCCACCCGGGGACCAGCAGCCCTCCCCGACCCAGCGCACCCCTAAGCTCCCGCACCCGCACCCTCCACGCGAATCCCACGCCGACCCTCACACCCACCGTCCACCGCCACGGCACGAAGCCCGAGGCGGCCCCCGCCCCGACCGCCGCTCGGGCCGTGTGCACGTCACCGCACGCCGCAGCGGCGTGGACGTGACCGCCCTCGGCCGCCTGGCCCTGCACCTGCCGCATCTCCTGGTCAGCCTGGCGGCGGTGGCCGTCGTGTCCCGGGTCATCGACAGCGTCGGCGGCCCGCCCTGGTGGCTCCCGCTCGGCGGCTGGATCCTCGGCGGCGCCTTCGTCCGCCACCGCTCCGCCGAACGCGCCCTCGCCAGGCGGCTGTTCGGGCTGCGCCACCCCACTCCGGACGAGGCACGTTCCATCCGCTCCGCCTGGCGCGAGGTCGCCGCCCGCGCGGGCGTGAACCCGCATGCGTACCAGCTCTGGGTCGAGGAGAGTGACGAGATCAACGCGACGGCGGCGGTCGGCCACATCGTCGCGGTGACCAGCCGCTCCCTCGGCGAACTGCCGTCCGACCGACTCGCCGGTGTCCTCGCGCACGAGCTCGGGCACCACATCCGCGGCCACACCTGGGCCACCCTGCTCGTCGGCTGGTACGCCCTGCCGGCCCGGGTCATCTGGCGTCAACTGCGCCTCAACGACCGCCTACGAGGCCTCACTTGGGGCGCCAGGTTCGTGGTGACCGCGCTGCTTGCCGTCGCGCTGATCGTCCTGGCGACAGCCACGTACGGCCTGGCCCTGCTCCCCTTCGCCACGCCGTACCTAGCCGCCGCCATCTCCCGCCGCGCGGAACTCCGCGCCGACGAACACGCCGCGAGCCTCGGCTTCGCCGAGCAACTCAGCGCCGTACTGCACGAGGAGACGCACCGCGAGAAGCCCGAGCCGTCCGTGGCGCTCGGCACCGAAGGCCCCTTCTGGAAGAGAGCGGTGATCGCCCGGCTGCTCACCCCGCACCCCGACGTCCACACCCGCCTCCACCACCTCCACCGCCACCTGGACGGCCCCCGTGCCGACGGCGGCTGACACGCCGAAGGGCGGCCACCCCGCAGGGTGACCGCCCTTCAACTCAAGCAACTCAGGCTGCTCGCTTACTGGTTGTACGGACCGTAGTCGTAGTCCTCCAGCGGGACGGCCTGGCCGGAGCCGGTGCCGAACGGCGAGTAGTCGATGTCGTCGTAGCCGACGGCCGAGTACATCGCGGCCTTGGCTTCCTCGGTCGGCTCGACCCGGATGTTGCGGTAGCGGGACAGACCCGTACCGGCCGGGATGAGCTTACCGATGATGACGTTCTCCTTGAGGCCGATCAGGGAGTCGGACTTGGCGTTGATCGCCGCGTCCGTCAGAACCCTGGTCGTCTCCTGGAAGGACGCCGCCGACAGCCACGACTCGGTGGCGAGCGAGGCCTTGGTGATACCCATCAGCTGCGGACGGCCGGAGGCCGGGTGGCCGCCTTCCTGGACCACACGACGGTTCTCGGTCTCGAACTTCGAGCGCTCCACGAGCTCGCCGGGCAGCAGCTCGGCGTCGCCGGACTCGATGATCGTCACGCGGCGCAGCATCTGCCGGATGATGATCTCGATGTGCTTGTCGTGGATCGACACGCCCTGGCTGTTGTAGACCTTCTGGACTTCGCCGACCAGGTGGACCTGGACCGCGCGCTGACCGAGGATCCGCAGCACGTCGTGCGGGTTGGTGGCACCCACGGTGAGCTTCTGGCCCACCTCGACGTGGTCGCCCTCGGCCACCTGGACACGGGCACGCTTCGAGATCGGGAACGCCGTCTCGTCGCTGCCGTCGTCCGGGGTGACGACGATCTTCTTGGTCTTCTCGGTCTCCTCGATGCGGACACGGCCCGCGGCCTCGGAGATCGGGGCGACACCCTTCGGCGTACGAGCCTCGAAAAGCTCGACGACACGGGGCAGACCCTGGGTGATGTCGTCACCGGCCACACCACCGGTGTGGAAGGTACGCATCGTCAGCTGCGTGCCGGGCTCACCGATGGACTGGGCGGCGATGATGCCGACCGCCTCACCGATGTCGACCAGCTTGCCGGTGGCCAGCGAACGGCCGTAGCAGTAGGCGCAGGTGCCGACCGCGGACTCACAGGTCAGGACCGAGCGGGTCTTGACCTCCTCCACGCCGTTGGCGACCAGGGCGTCGATGAGCACGTCACCGAGGTCGACGTTGGCCGGCGCGATGACCTTGCCGTCGATGACGACGTCCTCGGCCAGCATGCGGGCGTACACCGAGGTCTCGACGTCGTCCGTCTTGCGGAGCACGCCGTCCTCGCCCTTGACGGCGATCTTCAGCTTGAGGCCGCGGTCGGTGCCACAGTCCTCCTCGCGGATGATCACGTCCTGCGAGACGTCCACCAGACGACGGGTCAGGTAACCCGAGTCGGCGGTACGCAGGGCGGTGTCCGCCAGACCCTTACGGGCACCGTGCGTCGAGATGAAGTACTCGAGTACGGAGAGGCCCTCACGGAACGACGCCTTGATCGGACGCGGGATCGTCTCGTTCTTGGCGTTGGACACCAGACCACGCATACCGGCGATCTGACGCATCTGCATCATGTTTCCGCGAGCGCCCGAGTTCACCATCATGTAGATGGGGTTCGTCTTCGGGAAGTTCGCGTTCATGGCCTCGGCGACCTCATTGGTCGCGCGGGTCCAGATGCCGATGAGCTCGTTGGTGCGCTCTTCCTTGGTGATCAGACCGCGCTCGTACTGCTTCTGGACCTTCTCGTCCTGAGCCTCGTAGCCCTGGACGATGGCCTTCTTGGCCTCCGGGACGACGATGTCCGAAACGGCGACGGTGACGCCGGAACGGGTCGCCCAGAAGAAGCCCGCAGCCTTCAGGTTGTCGAGCGTCGCCGCCACGATGACCTTGGGGTAGCGCTCGGCCAGGTCGTTGACGATCTCGGAGAGCTGCTTCTTGCCCACCGAGTAGTCGACGAACGGGTAGTCCTCGGGCAGCAGCTCGTTGAAGAGCGCGCGGCCCAGGGTGGTGCGCAGGCGGAACGAGTCGCCCTGCTGCCACTCCGGCTCGCCCTCTTCCTGCGCCGGCGGGGTCCAGCCGCGCGGCGGGATGGTGCCCACCGGGAAGCGGATGTCGACCTTCGCCTGCAGCGAGAGCTCGCGGTTGTCGAACGCCATGGTCGCCTCGGCCGCGGAGCCGAAGGACCGGCCCTCGCCGATGACCTGGATCTCTTCCTCGTCAGTGGTGAGGAAGAAGAGACCGAGCACCATGTCCTGGGTCGGCATGGTGACGGGACGACCGTCGGCCGGCTTCAGAATGTTGTTCGAGGACAGCATCAGGATGCGGGCCTCGGCCTGCGCCTCCGCGGAGAGCGGCAGGTGCACGGCCATCTGGTCACCGTCGAAGTCCGCGTTGAACGCGGTGCAGACGAGCGGGTGGATCTGGATGGCCTTGCCCTCGACCAGCTGCGGCTCGAAGGCCTGGATGCCGAGGCGGTGCAGCGTGGGCGCACGGTTCAGCAGAACCGGGTGCTCGGCGATGACCTCTTCGAGGACGTCGTACACGACCGTGCGGCCGCGCTCGACCATCCGCTTGGCGCTCTTGATGTTCTGCGCGTGGTTCAGGTCGACCAGGCGCTTCATCACGAACGGCTTGAAGAGTTCAAGCGCCATGGCCTTCGGCAGACCACACTGGTGCAGCTTCAGCTGCGGACCGACGACGATCACGGAACGCGCGGAGTAGTCCACACGCTTACCGAGAAGGTTCTGACGGAAACGACCCTGCTTGCCCTTGAGCATGTCGCTCAGGGACTTCAGCGGGCGGTTACCGGGACCGGTGACCGGGCGACCACGACGACCGTTGTCGAAGAGGGCGTCCACGGCCTCCTGGAGCATGCGCTTCTCGTTGTTCACGATGATCTCGGGAGCACCGAGGTCGAGAAGCCGCTTCAGGCGGTTGTTGCGGTTGATCACGCGGCGGTACAGGTCGTTCAGGTCGGAGGTCGCGAAGCGGCCACCGTCCAGCTGCACCATCGGACGCAGGTCCGGCGGGATGACCGGCACGCAGTCGAGGACCATGCCCTTGGGGCTGTTGGACGTCTGCAGGAAGGCAGAGACGACCTTCAGCCGCTTCAGCGCACGGGTCTTCTTCTGACCCTTGCCGGTACGGATGATCTCGCGGAGGCGCTCGGCCTCTTCGTCGAGGTCGAAGGACTCCAGGCGCTTCTGCAGCGCCGCGGCACCCATCGAGCCGTCGAAGTACGTGCCGAAGCGGTCACGCAGCTCGCGGTAGAGCAGCTCGTCGCCCTCGAGGTCCTGGACCTTGAGGTTCTTGAAGCGGTTCCACACCTCGTCGAGACGGTCGATCTCGCGCTGCGCACGGTCACGCAGCTGCTTCATCTCACGCTCGGCACCCTCGCGCACCTTGCGGCGTACGTCGGCCTTGGCGCCCTCGGCCTCGAGCTCGGCCAGGTCGGTCTCGAGCTTCTTGGCGCGGGCCTCCAGGTCGGAGTCGCGACGGTTCTCGACCTGCTGACGCTCGACGGAGACGTGCGCCTCCAGGGACGGCAGGTCGCGGGTACGACGCTCCTCGTCCACGAACGTGATCATGTACGCCGCGAAGTAGATGACCTTCTCGAGGTCCTTCGGGGCGAGGTCGAGCAGGTACCCGAGGCGCGACGGGACGCCCTTGAAGTACCAGATGTGGGTGACGGGAGCGGCAAGCTCGATGTGGCCCATCCGCTCACGACGCACCTTGGCGCGAGTGACCTCGACGCCGCAGCGCTCGCAGATGATGCCCTTGAAGCGGACACGCTTGTACTTGCCGCAGTAGCACTCCCAGTCCCGGGTCGGACCGAAGATCTTCTCGCAGAAGAGTCCGTCCTTCTCGGGCTTGAGCGTGCGGTAGTTGATGGTCTCGGGCTTCTTGACCTCGCCGTGGCTCCACTGACGGATGTCGTCAGCGGTTGCCAGACCGATCCGGAGCTCATCGAAGAAGTTGACGTCGAGCACTATGCGTCAATCCCTCTCAGGGTTGTAAGTCTGTGGTCTGAAACGGGGGTCTTGGGGCCGGCGGAGCCCAGCAGAACTGGGCTCCGCCAGACTCCCGTCAGACCTCTTCGACGCTGCTCGGCTCGCGCCGGGACAGGTCGATACCGAGCTCCTCCGCAGCGCGGAAGACGTCCTCGTCGGTGTCACGCATCTCGATGGACATACCGTCAGAAGACAGCACCTCCACGTTCAGGCAGAGCGACTGCATCTCCTTGATGAGCACCTTGAAGGACTCGGGGATGCCGGGCTCGGGGATGTTCTCGCCCTTGACGATGGCCTCGTAGACCTTCACACGGCCGGTGACGTCGTCGGACTTGATCGTCAGCAGCTCCTGGAGGGCGTAAGCGGCGCCGTAAGCCTCCAGCGCCCACACCTCCATCTCACCGAAGCGCTGGCCACCGAACTGGGCCTTACCACCGAGCGGCTGCTGGGTGATCATCGAGTACGGGCCGGTCGAACGAGCGTGCAGCTTGTCGTCGACCAGGTGGTGGAGCTTGAGGATGTACATGTACCCGATCGAGATCGGGTCCGGGAACGGCTCACCCGAGCGGCCGTCGAACAGCCGGGCCTTACCGGACGGAAGCACCATGCGCTCGCCGTCGCGGTTCGGGATGGTGTGCTCGAAGAGGCCGGAGATCTCGTCCTCTCGGGCACCGTCGAAGACCGGGGTCGCGACGTTGGAGCCCGCGGGCACCTCGTCCGCGCCGATGGCCTGCAGACGCTGCATCCACTCCTCGGCACCCTGCACGTTCCAGCCCTGGCTGGCGAGCCAGCCGAGGTGGATCTCGAGGACCTGACCCGGGTTCATTCGGGACGGGACGCCGAGCGGGTTGAGGATGATGTCGACCGGGGTGCCGTCCTCCAGGAACGGCATGTCCTCGATCGGGTTGATCTTCGAGATGACGCCCTTGTTGCCGTGACGGCCGGCGAGCTTGTCACCATCGGTGATCTTGCGCTTCTGCGCCACGTAGACACGAACCAGCTGGTTCACGCCCGGCGGCAGCTCGTCGCCCTCTTCACGGTCGAAGACGCGGACGCCGATGACCTTGCCGATCTCACCGTGCGGCACCTTCAGGGAGGTGTCGCGCACCTCGCGCGCCTTCTCACCGAAGATCGCGCGGAGCAGACGCTCCTCCGGGGTCAGCTCGGTCTCACCCTTGGGCGTGACCTTGCCGACCAGGATGTCGCCGGCGACAACCTCGGCACCGATACGGATGATGCCGCGCTCGTCGAGGTCCGAGAGGACCTCCTCGGAGACGTTCGGGATGTCCCGGGTGATCTCCTCCGGGCCGAGCTTGGTGTCACGGGCGTCGACCTCGTGCTCCTCGATGTGGATCGAGGAGAGGACGTCGTCCTGCACGAGGCGCTGCGACAGGATGATCGCGTCCTCGTAGTTGTGACCCTCCCACGGCATGAACGCCACGAGCAGGTTCTTGCCGAGCGCCATCTCGCCCTCGTCGGTCGAGGGACCGTCGGCGAGGACCTGGCCCTCGATGACGCGCGCACCCTCGTCGACGACGACCTTCTGGTTGAAGGACGTGCCCTGGTTGGAGCGCGAGAACTTCGCGATCCGGTACGTGGTGTAGGTGCCGTCGTCGTTGGCCACCGTCACGTAGTCGGCGGAGACCTCCTGGACGACACCGTCCTTCTCGGCCTTGATGACGTCACCGGCGTCGACCGCACAGCGGTACTCCATGCCCGTACCGACCAGCGGGGACTCCGCCTTCAGCAGCGGCACGGCCTGGCGCATCATGTTCGAGCCCATGAGCGCGCGGTTGGCGTCGTCGTGCTCGAGGAACGGGATCATCGCGGTCGCGACCGACACCATCTGGCGCGGCGAGACGTCCATGTAGTCGACGTCGTCACCGGGGATGTAGTCGATCTCGCCGCCACGACGACGAACGAGCACACGAGCCTCGGCGAAGTGCAGGTCGCTCGTCAGCGGAGCGTTGGCCTGCGCGATGACGAAGCGGTCCTCCTCGTCAGCCGTGAGGTAATCCACGTCATCGGTGACGACACCCTCGACGACCTTGCGGTACGGGGTCTCGATGAAGCCGAACGGGTTGATCCGGCCGTACGAGGCCAGCGAACCGATGAGACCGATGTTGGGACCTTCGGGGGTCTCGATCGGGCACATGCGGCCGTAGTGCGAGGGGTGCACGTCACGGACCTCGAAGCCGGCCCGCTCACGGGACAGACCACCGGGGCCGAGCGCGTTCAGACGACGCTTGTGGGTCAGACCCGACAGCGGGTTCGTCTGGTCCATGAACTGCGACAGCTGGCTGGTGCCGAAGAACTCCTTGATGGAGGCGACGACCGGCCGGATGTTGATCAGGGTCTGCGGCGTGATCGCCTCGACGTCCTGAGTCGTCATCCGCTCACGGACGACCCGCTCCATACGAGCCAGACCCGTACGGACCTGGTTCTGGATGAGCTCACCGACGTTACGGATACGACGGTTACCGAAGTGGTCGATGTCGTCGGTCTCGACGACAACGGCCTGGCCGTTGTCCCCGACCGTCTCGGTCTCACCGGCGTGCAGCTTCACCAGGTACTTGATCGAGGCGATGATGTCCTCGACGGTCAGCACACCGGCGTCGAGCGGAGCGTCCGCACCGAGCTTCTTGTTGACCTTGTAGCGGCCGACCTTCGCGAGGTCGTAGCGCTTCGGGTTGAAGTAGAGGTTCTCGAGCAGCGTCTGCGCGGCCTCACGCGTCGGCGGCTCGCCCGGACGCAGCTTGCGGTAGATGTCGAGCAGCGCGTCGTCCTGGCCCTGGGTGTGGTCCTTCTCCAGGGTGGCGCGCATGGACTCGTACTCGCCGAACTCCTCGAGGATCTGCTCGGTGGTCCAACCGAGAGCCTTCAGGAGAACGGTGATGGACTGCTTGCGCTTACGGTCGATGCGCACACCGACCATGTCGCGCTTGTCGATCTCCATCTCCAGCCAGGCACCCCGGGACGGGATGACCTTGACCGAGTAGATGTCCTTGTCGGACGTCTTGTCGATGGAGGAGTCGAAGTAGACACCCGGCGAGCGGACCAGCTGCGAGACGACGACACGCTCGGTGCCGTTGATGCAGAAGGTGCCCTTGTCGGTCATGAGCGGGAAGTCGCCCATGAAGACCGTCTGGGACTTGATCTCGCCGGTCTCGTTGTTGGTGAACTCGGCGGTGACGAAGAGCGGCGCCGCGTACGTGAAGTCGCGCTCCTTGCACTCGTCGATCGAGTTCTTCGGGGGCTCGAAACGGTGGTCGCGGAACGTCAGCGACATCGACCCGGAGAAGTCCTCGATCGGGGAGATCTCCTCGAAGATCTCCTCGAGGCCGGACTTCCTGGGGACGTCCTGTCCGCTTTCGAGAGCCGCCTCGACACGAGCCTTCCACGCGTCGTTGCCGAGCAGCCAGTCGAAGCTTTCGGTCTGCAGCGCAAGAAGGTTCGGAACCTCGAGGGGCTCCTTGATCTTTGCAAAGGAGATGCGCAGCGGGGCGGTGCTGGCGCCGTTGTTCGTATTCGCGGTCGAGGCGTTGCGCGAGGCGGCCAAGAGGGGGTCCTTCCGAGGGCTCGGACTCACTACGCGCGTACCGGTCCCATACCGAGCGAGCCCCAAAGAATTCCCACGTCAGGGAGGTTCAGTCGACTCTGCTCAAGTGTGGGCATGCCCCTGGTGACGGGCAGGAGGCAGCTAACAGGCAGCGCAAAGGGTCAGTGTAGCCACTCGGCCCACTGATGTCCAGAGCGGGTTTTTTCTCAGACCCACGAACACCTCAGAGTCCTACTGTTGTCGTGCCCCAGCGGCAGACCCCTCGCTACTGGGTGCATATCCACACTGCCCTGTTCGTCACCGATCCATGCCTCGGATCCGGATCGATGTGACGACGCGTCCTGAGAATTGCGCGCTGCGTGCGGTTCGTCAAGGCCCCCCTGCCCAAACCGGGCTGCCACGATCGTCACCACGGGGGCGCTGGAGGCACAACGAAGATCACCATACTCGGCCGTGCCACCAGTGCAAGGCAGCCGTCACGGCAACGCCGAAGGGCGACCACCCCTATGGGTGATCGCCCTTCAGTGTGTACGCGTTACAGCGCACGAGCCTTACGGCCCAGAAGAGTCAGAAGACTCTCGAAGTCACTTGACCTCGACCGAGGCGCCAGCGGCCTCGAGGGACTCCTTGGCCTTCGCCGCGGCGTCCTTGGCGACCTTCTCGAGGACCGGCTTCGGGGTGCCGTCGACGAGGTCCTTGGCCTCCTTCAGGCCGAGGGAGGTCAGCTCGCGCACGACCTTGATGACCTGGATCTTCTTGTCGCCGGCACCGGTGAGGATGACGTCGAACTCGTCCTGCTCCTCGGCGGCCTCGGCGGCGGCGCCACCAGCGGCACCACCGGCGACGACGACCGGCGCGGCAGCGGCGGCGGTGACGTCGAACTTCTCCTCGAAGGCCTTCACGAACTCGGAGAGCTCGATGAGGGTCATCTCTTCGAACTGGGCGAGCAGGTCGTCCTGGCTGAGCTTCGCCATGGTGGCGGTCCTTCCACTAATTCGGCTGGTGCCGATGTACATGTGAGGCGGGCGTACGTTCGGGCCCGCTGCGACCGGCGCCCTAACGGGCGTCAGTCATGACGCGAGCCGAATTACTCGGCACCGCCCTGCTCGGCCTGCTTGGCACGAAGCGCCTCCGCGGTGCGGACGAACTTCGACGGCAGCGCCTGGAAGACAGAGGCAGCCTGAGACTGCTTGCCCTTCATGGCACCGGCCAGCTTGCTGAGCAGAACCTCGCGGGACTCGAGGTCCGCAAGCTTCTTGATCTCGTCGGCGGACAGCGCCTTGCCATCAAGGACACCGCCCTTGATGACGAGGTTGGGGTTGTCCTTGGCGAAGTCACGAAGACCCTTCGCCGCCTCGACCGGGTCACCGGTGACGAAGGCGACAGCCGTCGAGCCCTGAAGGTGCTCGTCCAGCTGAATCCCGGCCTCATTGGCCGCGATCTTGGTCAGCGTGTTCTTCACCACTCGGTACTGAGCGTTCTCGCCGAGAGAACGGCGGAGCTGCTTGAGCTGCGCCACGGTCAGTCCGGTGTAAGAGGTAACAACAGCAGCGTTGGAGTCGCGCAGCTTCTGCGTGATCTCTTCGACGGCTGCGACCTTGTCGGACGTCGCCATGTGCCTCGGCCTCCTTCCGGGGTGATGATCCTCGACTGACCTTTCGATCAGTCGCGTACGCCGGACCGCCTGAATCGGCACGTAGAAGGGGGCGTCTGCACAAAACGAAACGCCCCGGCATAGGTGCACGGGGCGTGAGCTCAACCCGACGGAATCCGTCCAGGAGCACTTCCACAGTCACCTACGCGGGTCGTCCGCAGTCAGCGGATCCTTCGGCCACCACGTCCTCAGGATGAGAACACAGCAACGACCAGCGGTCTTTGGCTTCCGTGGAACAGTACGCGAACGGGGCCTCGTCGAGCAAATCGCCCCCGGAGACTCCGCCGCGCCTCGCGTTCAGAGGCCGCGTTACGACTGCGGCTGCTGCTTCATCAGCTCCTTGACGTTGACCGTGTCACCAGCCGACGGCTCCTCGGTGGCCACGTCGACGCCGTAGTCGGTGTAGTACACCGTCCGGAAGAACTCACCGGTCTTCATCTTGGCCGCTTCGACCTTCTTCACCAGAAGGTCCTCGTCGTCGACCCAGATGTCGATCTTCTCGGTCGGCGTTCTTGGCCGTCAGGTCGGCCACGTCGACGGTGCCGGAGTAGCGCGTGGCCTCGACGCCGCGTACGGACTCCTCGCCCACGCGCTTCACGTCACCGGAGGCGAGCAGCATCTTCACCGTCTGGTCCGGCGTGGAGCTCTGCATCTGGTTCTTCAGCGCCGAACCGGCCGCGCCACCCATCTCGGCCAGCGTCTCGTAGTCGTACTCGATCCAGTGCTTACCGCCGGAGCCGGCCGCGAACTTGTCCCCCATGTTCGCGTAGTAGCCGTTCTTCAGGTAGCGGTAGTCGATCGAGGTGTCGCCGGTCTGCTTCATCGTGCCCTGGGCGCCCATGGTGGTCGTGCCGTCCACCTTGGCGGAGTCGGCGCTCTCCGTCTTGCTGTCGACCGTACGCAGGGCCGCGAGCGGGTTGAAGCCGCCGCCGTCCTTGCCCTCGCCCTGGCCCGCGGAGCCGCCACCACAGGCCGCGACGCCGGTCAGCGCGGCGGCGGCCGCGATCGAGGCACAAGTACGCCGCAAGGTCGTCGGTCGGCTGCACCGTGGCGCACACAAAAACAGGCGGGCCCCGCACCTCGAAGGTGCGGGGCCCGCCCGGTGGAACGCGTCCGCGACGCGGCTACCGAGGAGTCTCGAGGACTCAGACGGCGGCCGGGTCCTCCTCGACGAGGAGGTTACGGGTGCGGTTCGAGTCGAGCGGAATGCCGGGGCCCATCGTGGTGGTGAGCGCGGCCTTCTTGATGTACCGACCCTTGGCGGCGGAGGGCTTCAGGCGAAGCACCTCCTCCAGGGCGGCGGCGTAGTTCTCCACCAGCTTGGTGTCGTCGAAGGACACCTTGCCGATGATGAAGTGCAGGTTCGAGTGCTTGTCGACGCGGAACTCGATCTTGCCGCCCTTGATCTCGTTGACCGCCTTGGCGACGTCGGGCGTCACGGTGCCGGTCTTCGGGTTGGGCATGAGACCACGCGGGCCGAGGACGCGGCCGAGGCGGCCGACCTTGCCCATGAGGTCCGGGGTGGCGACGACTGCGTCGAACTCGTTCAGGCGGTTGCCCTGGGCGATCTCGGCGATCAGCTCGTCGGAGCCGACGATGTCGGCGCCAGCGGCTTCCGCGGCCGCAGCACGGTCACCGGTCGCGAAGACCAGGACCCGGGCGGTCTTGCCGGTGCCGTGCGGGAGGTTCACGGTGCCACGGACCATCTGGTCGGCCTTGCGCGGGTCAACACCCAGGCGGAAGGCGACCTCGACGGTGCCGTCGAACTTGGTCGCGGAGGTCTCCTTGGCGAGACGGACGGCCTCGAGCGGGGCGTAGAACTTGTCCCGGTCGATCTTGGCGTCCGCAGCGCGGAGAGTCTTGCTGCGCTTCACTTCTACTCCTGAGGTTCAGGTATGGAGTTCGTGGTCCGGGCCGCGCATGGCCCTGCCACTTCAGGTCAAACGGGGTTGAGGTCAGCCCTCGACCGTGATGCCCATGGAACGGGCGGTACCGGCGATGATCTTCGACGCGGCGTCCAGGTCGTTCGCGTTGAGGTCAGGCATCTTGGTGGTGGCGATCTCGCGGACCTGCGCCTCGGTGATCTTGGCGACCTTGGTCTTGTGCGGCTCGCCAGAGCCCTTCTCGACACCAGCGGCCTTGAGGATCATCTTCGCGGCCGGCGGGGTCTTGGTGATGAAGGTGAACGAACGGTCTTCGTAGACCGTGATCTCCACCGGGATGACCCAACCGCGCTGCGACTCGGTCGCGGCGTTGTAGGCCTTGCAGAACTCCATGATGTTGACGCCGTGCTGACCCAGCGCGGGGCCGACCGGCGGAGCCGGGTTGGCGGCACCGGCCTGGATCTGGAGCTTGATAAGCCCCGTGACCTTCTTCTTCTTGGGAGGCATTGCTCTCTCCGGGTCCTAGTGAGAGTGAACCGCCTTCACCCGATCATCCGGATGGAGGCATACCGCACAACGATAACGGGTACAGCTGCGCGGCTAAAAACCGAGCAGGTCAGACCGGCTTTGGCAGCCCGTCTGACCTGGTCGGAAGCGTACGGTCCAGAAGTACTGGATCAGTTCTTCTGGATCTGGTCGAAGCTCAGCTCGACCGGAGTCTCGCGGCCGAAGATCTCGACGAGGCCCTTGACCTTCTTCGAGTCGGCGTTGATCTCGTTGATCGTGGCCTGCAGCGTCGCGAACGGGCCGTCGGTGACGGTGACCGAGTCGCCCACCTCGAAGTCCAGCACCTGGACCTCGACCTTGCGCTGCGGAGCGGGCTTGCCCTCGGCCTCGGCGGCCTCGCGGGCGGCCTTCTCCTCGGCCTCGGGGGCGAGCATCTTGACGATCTCGTCCAGGGTCAGCGGGTACGGGTCGTAGGCGTTGCCCACGAAGCCGGTGACGCCGGGGGTGTTACGGACGACGCCCCAGGACTCGTTCGTCAGGTCCATGCGCACCAACACGTAGCCGGGGAGCTTGTTCTGACGGATCGTCTTGCGCTCGCCGTTCTTGATCTGCGCGACCTCTTCCTGCGGCACCTCGGCCTGGAAGATGAAGTCCTCGACGTTCAGCGAGACGGCGCGCTGCTCGAGGTTGGTCTTCACGCGGTTCTCGTAACCGGCGTAGGTGTGGATGACGTACCACTCGCCGGGGAGGGTGCGGAGTTCCTCGCGCAGGGCGGCGATGGGGTCGACCGGCTCGGCTTCCTCGGCCTCGACCTCTTCGACGGCTTCCTCGTCCTCGGCGGTCTCGGCGACGACCTCGGCCTCGTCCTCGATCTGCACCGCGGCCTCTTCGGCGGGCACGCCCGCCTCGAGGTCGGCAGCCTCGGCCTGGTCCGGCTCCTCGGCGTCCGCCGCCTCAACGATGTCGAGCTGGTCCTCCACGGACTCCGCCGACTCGATGGCGTCGTTCAGGTTCGGGTCAGACACGGTGGCTGCTTCTTCCTGGATACAGATGGGTGGAACGCGCGAAACGGGCGCCGATTCCGGCGCCCTCCGCTCGGCTCTTAGCCGAAGACGTACTTGACGGCCTGCGAGAAGCCATAGTCAAGCACGGTCACCAGGCCGATCATGATGACAACGAAGACAATCACTACGGCGGTGTATGTCGTGAGCTGGCTGCGAGTGGGCCAGACGACCTTGCGGAGTTCCGCGACGATCTGACGGTAGAAGAGCGCGAGACGACCCAGGGGGCCCTTCTTGCCGCGCTTTCCGCCCTTGCGGGACTTCTTCTTCGACTCAGTCGCCTCGTCCGAAGCATCAGGCGTGTCGATGGAGCCCACGGCGTCCGTCACTCGTTCTCACCTGATTCCGGGTCGTGGCCGTGCCGCGCCCGGTGGAGCCGCACGGCGGTGCTTTGCAGTACGTACATGCGCACACATCCCTGGCGATCGATGTGTGTAGCAGGGCCGGAGGGACTTGAACCCCCAACCGCTGGTTTTGGAGACCAGTGCTCTACCAATTGAGCTACGACCCTTTGGTTTTTCCCCAACGTACAGCATCCGCCCAACTGCACGGAGTGTGCAGGGAAGGTGCCGACCGCTGAAGGCCAACGAGGGACGAGTGTACGTGGTCCCGCGCCCGGCGTCGAACAGAAAGCACCCGGCCGGTGCCGCAAACCTGTGTACCCGGGGTCTTTCCGGTCTGGAACGATGGGGCTCATGAGCGCTGCAACCTCACCCACCGAACGTCGCATCTCCGCCCGCATCGGCGCGATCTCCGAGTCCGCCACCCTCGCTGTCGACGCCAAGGCAAAGGCCCTCAAGGCCGCCGGCCGTCCGGTGATCGGCTTCGGCGCGGGCGAGCCGGACTTCCCGACGCCCGACTACATCGTCGAGGCCGCCGTTGAGGCCTGCAAGAACCCGAGGTACCACCGGTACACGCCGGCGGGCGGGCTGCCCGAGCTGAAGGCCGCGATCGCCGCCAAGACGCTGCGCGACTCCGGATACGAGGTGGAGGCCGCGAACGTCCTGGTCACCAACGGCGGCAAGCAGGCCATCTACGAGGCCTTCGCCACCATCCTGGATCCGGGCGACGAGGTCATCGTGCCGACCCCGTACTGGACGACGTACCCCGAATCGATCCAGCTCGCGGGTGGTGTGCCGGTCTTCGTGACCGCCGACGAGACCACCGGGTACCGGGTGTCGGTCGAGCAGCTCGAGGCCGCGGTCACCGAGAACACCAAGGTGCTGCTTTTCGTCTCCCCCTCGAACCCGACGGGCGCTGTCTACACGCGCGCGCAGGTGGAGGAGATCGGCCGCTGGGCCGCCGAGAAGGGCCTGTGGGTCCTGACCGACGAGATCTACGAGCACCTGGTGTACGGGGACGCCGAGTTCAGCTCGCTGCCGGTGGTCGTGCCCGAGCTGCGGGACAAGTGCATCGTCGTCAACGGCGTGGCCAAGACGTACGCCATGACGGGCTGGCGCGTGGGCTGGGTGATCGGTCCGAAGGACGTGGTCAAGGCCGCGACGAACCTTCAGTCGCACGCCACCTCCAACGTGAGCAACGTGGCGCAGGCCGCCGCGCTCGCCGCCGTCTCCGGTGACCTGACCGCCGTGGCCGAGATGCGCAAGGCCTTCGACCGGCGCCGGCAGACCATCGTGAAGATGCTCAACGACATCGAGGGCGTGCTCTGCCCGGTGCCCGAGGGCGCCTTCTACGCGTACCCGTCCGTGAAGGGCCTGCTCGGCAAGGAGATCCGCGGCAAGCATCCGGAGACCACGGTCGAGCTGGCCGCGCTGATCCTGGACGAGGTCGAGGTCGCCGTGGTGCCGGGCGAGGCCTTCGGTACGCCGGGCTACCTGCGGCTTTCGTACGCGCTCGGCGACGAGGACCTGGTCGAGGGTGTGTCGCGGATCCAGAAGCTGCTGGCCGAGGCGCGCTAGCAGGCACGTATAGCGGCGGTTTTCGTGAACGGGCTCCCGGCTGCGGCCGGGGGCCCGTTTCTTCGTTCGGGTCCGTACTCCTTGGAGAGTCCTTGGCGGAAAGCGGCTTCCGGGACGGCATATCCGTACGGCAGGATCTTGGGATGGAGCGTGTTCGTGACGTCAGCCTGTTGCCCAAAGCCCATCTGCATCTGCACTTCACCGGGTCGATGCGGCCCACGACGCTGCTTGAGCTCGCGGACAAGTACGGGGTGCATCTCCCCGACGCGCTGACCGCGGGGCAGCCGCCGAAGTTGCGGGCCACCGATGAGCGCGGATGGTTCCGCTTCCAGCGGCTGTACGACATGGCGCGGTCCTGTCTGCGGGAGCCGGAGGACATCCAGCGGCTGGTCCGTGAGGCCGCGCAGGAGGACCTCGCGGACGGTTCCGGTTGGCTGGAGATCCAGGTCGATCCGACCTCGTACGCGCCCCGGCTCGGCGGTCTGATTCCCGCGCTCGAGGTCATCCTGGACGCGGTGGATTCCGCTTCCCGGGAGACCGGGCTCGGGATGCGGGTGCTGGTCGCGGCGAACCGGATGAAGCACCCGCTGGACGCCCGCACGCTGGCCCGGCTCGCGGTGCGGTACGCGGACCGGGGCATCGTCGGCTTCGGGCTCTCCAATGACGAACGGCGGGGCATGGCACGGGACTTCGACCGTGCCTTCGCCATCGCGCGGGAGGGCGGGCTGCTCGCGGCGCCGCACGGCGGCGAGCTGACCGGGCCCGCCTCGGTGCGCGACTGCGTCGACGATCTGCACGCCGCCCGGATCGGGCACGGGGTGCGCGCCGCCGAGGACCCGCGGCTGTTGAAGCGCCTGGCCGAGCGGGGCGTGACCTGCGAGGTCTGCCCGGCCTCCAATGTGGCGCTCGGGGTGTACGAGAAGCCCGAGGACGTGCCGCTGCGGACGCTGTACGACGCCGGAGTGCCGATGGCGCTCGGCGCCGACGACCCGCTGCTATTCGGCTCGCGCCTCGCCGCGCAGTACGAGATCGCGCGGGCGCACCACGGGTTCGACGACGCGGAGCTCGCGGAGCTGGCCCGGCAGTCGGTGCGCGGTTCGGCGGCGCCGGTCGACGTGCGGGAGAAGCTCCTGTCGGGGATCGACGACTGGCTGCGGTGAGCCCGCTCCCCTAGGCCGCGGACTCCGTGGCGATCCCCGCGAGGAGCGTGCGGACAAGACCGGTGGCGAACGTGTCGACGGGCGGCGGCGGGTGCGGCCCGTCCGTGTCGTACGCGAAGGAGCGCTGCGCGCAGGCACCCAGGAGCAGTGACGCGGCCGCGAAGGTGTCGGCGTGCGCGGCGATGCGGCCCGCCTGCTGTTCCGCCCGCAGGTAGCCGTCGAGGCCCGTGATCGGCATGTGCGGGCCGGTGCCCATCTCCCGCAGCGCCTCCTGGTGGCGGTTGCGCAGCTGGGTCTCCGCGTACAGGGAGGCGGCGATCGGGAAGCTCTGCTCGTAGAAGAGCGCGGCGGCACGGGCGATCTCGACCAAGTTCTCCTCGACGCTCCGGCTGCCCGGGTCGGCGACCAACCGGTGCAGCAGTGGGGAGAGTTGGGGCAGGCGCTCCTGGAGGACGCTGACGAACAGTTCTTCCTTGCTCGCGAAGTGCTTGTAGAGCGCGGCCTCCGAGCAGCCGGCCGCCTTGGCGATCTCCTTGGTGGTGGTGCGGGCGAGGCCGATCGTGCGCATCAGCTCGTGGGCTGCCGTGAGGATGCGCTCCCGGGCCGGTTTCTGCATGTGCCCTCCAATCAGACTTGACGGGTGAGTGAGTGCTTACCCACTCTAGAAGGCGCAGGGGTGAGTGAACACTCACCCACCTTGGGAGGCTGCGACATGAGGCTCACAGTTTTCGGTGCCACCGGCGGCATCGGCCAGGAGGTCGTCCGGCAAGCGCTCGACACGGGGCACGAGGTCACGGCCGTGGTGCGCGATCCGGCACGTCTGACGGTGACCGGTGACGGCCTGACGGTGGTCCGGGCCGACCTGCGGGACCCGGAGGTGCTGCGGGACGCGGTCGCCGGGCGGGACGCGGTGCTGTCCGGGCTCGGCGCGCGCTCGACCAAGGACGCCCGTACGGGGATCGCGGCGCGGCTGACGGGGCCGGTTCTGCGGGCGCTGGACGTGACCGGCACCCGGCGCTTCCTCGCGGTGAGCGCGGCGCCGCTCGCCGCCGAGCCGGCCGACCAGACGTTCATGCAGCGCGCGGTGGTGCTGCCGCTGATCAACACCGTCCTGAAGGCGGTCTACGACGACCTCAAGGTGATGGAGGAGGAGATCCGGCGCAGCGCCACGGACTGGACGCTCGTACGCCCGCCGAAGCTGCTCGACAAGCCGGTGACCGGCACCTATCGCACCGCGCTGAACGAGAATCTGCGCGGCGGCAGCACCATCGCGCGCGCGGACGTGGCGCACGCGATGCTGGCGCTGGCCGACGATCCGGCGGCCGTACGGCAGGGCGTGAGCGTGGCGTACTAGCGCCGGTACGCCACTGGTCGCGTACTAGCGCCGATGTCCCACTAGAGGCTGACGCCGACCGTCACCGGCTCGTTGACCAGCGTGATGCCGAAGGCGTCCCGGACTCCGACGACGACCTCACGGGCGAGGTCGAGCAGGTCCTCGGTGGTGGCCTCGCCTCGGTTGGTGAGGGCGAGGGTGTGCTTGGTGGAGATGCGGGCCGGCCCCTCTCCGTACCCCTTCGTGAAGCCCGCCTTGTCGATCAGCCAGGCGGCGGAGGTCTTCACCTGGCCCTCCCCCTCCGGGAAGGCGGGCGGGCGGGCGTCCGCGCCGAGGCGGTCCACCACGCGCGCGTGGAAGACGTCGAACTCCTCCCCGGTGAGGATCGGGTTGGTGAAGAACGACCCCGCCGACCAGGTGTCGTGGTCCTCCGGGTCGAGCACCATGCCCTTACCGGCGCGCAGCTTCAGGACCGTCTCGCGGGCGCTCGCCAGCGGGACGCGGTCGCCTGCCTCGACACCCAGGGTGCGGGCCGTCTCGGCGTACTTCAGCGGGGCGCTCAGACCGTCCGCGTCCTCCAGCTCGAAGCGGACGCGGAGCACCACATAGCGCGCGGGGTCGGCCTTGAAGCGGCTGTGGCGGTACGAGAAGGCGCAGTCGGCGTTGCTCAGGGTGACCGTTTCCCGGGCCTCCCTGTCGTACGCCACCACCTCGGTGATGGTCGAGGAGACCTCCTGGCCGTACGCCCCCACGTTCTGGATCGGGGTCGCGCCCGCGGAGCCGGGGATCCCGGCGAGGCACTCGACGCCCGCGAGACCGGCCTCCACCGTGCGCGCCACGGCGTCGGTCCACACCTCGCCGGCGGCCAACTCGAGCTTCGCGCCGTCCAGTTCGAAGCCCTTCGTGGCGATGCGCAGGGCGGTGCCGTCGAAGCCCTTGTCGCTGATCACGAGGTTGCTGCCGCCGCCGATGACGAGCAGGGGGGTGCCCGAGGCGTCGGCCTCGCGCACGGCGGAGACCACCTCGGCGTCGGTCGTCGCGGTGATCAGGCGGGTCGCGGGTCCGCCGAGCCGGAAGGTGGTCAGCGGGGCGAGCGGGGCGTCGTGGAGTTGCTGCACGCGCTCAAGGGTACGGTCCGGGACGGACAACGCCGGTCCCGGACCGTGAGAGGTTCCGCGACGCGCCTCAGCCGAGGCGTACGACGGCCCGCGACATACCGAGGACCTTCTGGTCCGCGCTCTTCGCGAGCAGGTCCACGCGCACGGTGCGGGCGTCGTCGTCGAGCTTGGCCGCGACCTTGGCGCTGACCTCGATGACCGCGCCTTCGTCGTCATTGGGCACGACGACCGGCTTGGTGAAGCGGACGCCGTACTCGGTCACAGCCGCCGGGTCGCCGACCCAGTCGGTGACGACGCGGATCGCCTCGGCCATGGTGAACATGCCGTGCGCGATGACGTCGGGCAGGCCGACTCCCTTGGCGAACTTCTCGTTCCAGTGGATCGGGTTGAAGTCGCCGGACGCGCCCGCGTACCGCACGAGTGTGGCGCGAGTCACCGGGAAGCTCTGCGCGGGGAGTTCGGTGCCGACCTCGACGTCCGCGTACCGGACCTGCGCCGTGGTGCTCGATGTGGTCATCGTCACGCCTCCTCTGCCGCGCGGGCGACGAGCTTGGTCCAGGCGGTCACCACGTGCTCGCCGGCCTCGTCGTGCACCTCACCCCGGATGTCCAGGATGTCGTTGCCCGCCATGGACTTGATCGCCTCGATGCTCGTGGTGACGCTGAGCCGGTCACCCGCGCGCACCGGGCGCGTGTACGCGAACTTCTGGTCGCCGTGCACGACGCGGCTGTAGTCGAGGCCCAGTTGCGGGTCCTCGATGACCTGTCCGGCCGCCTTGAAGGTGATGGCGAACACGAAAGTCGGCGGAGCGATCACATCGGGGTGTCCGAACGCCTTGGCCGCTTCCGGGTCGGTGTACGCCGCATTGGCGTCACCCACCGCCTCCGCGAATTCACGGATCTTCTCCCGGCCGACCTCATAGGGGTCGGTGGGCGGGTAGGACCGCCCCACGAAGGACTGGTCGAGCGCCATGGCCGTCGGCACCTCCTGTGCTTTCCGCGGTATTCCGCGGTGTTCCTGCCTCACCCGCGGCGACGACCACGGGCGGTAACGACACGAGGCCGCCCCCTGGAAAGGGGACGGCCTCGTATACGAGCCTGATTCAGCGAGTCTCGCGGTGTGCAGTGTGCGAGTTGCAGCGCGGGCAGTGCTTCTTCATCTCAAGACGGTCCGGGTTGTTACGCCGGTTCTTCTTGGTGATGTAGTTCCGCTCCTTGCACTCCACGCAGGCCAGCGTGATCTTCGGGCGGACGTCGGTGGCAGCCACGTGAGTGCTCCTTGGACGGACGGATGGGCGAATAAAACAGATGAACGCAGAAAAGAGTAGCCGACCGGAGGACAGACCCCGCAATCGGCTACTGTCAGTAGCGGTGACCGGACTTGAACCGGTGACACAGCGATTATGAGCCGCTTGCTCTACCGACTGAGCTACACCGCTTTGATGCGAGTCCCCTCACCCTAAGGTGAGGGAGCCGCACATCAGAGCCCCAATACGGAATCGAACCGTAGACCTTCTCCTTACCATGGAGACGCTCTACCGACTGAGCTATTGGGGCGAGCGATGAAGACATTACACGGTCGGCTGCCGTTCGCCCAAATCCGTTTGAGAGCCCCGCGCACAACGATCGCCCCACGCCTCTCAGTCGCCCCTTCAGGGGCCCGTGCACCACACCGGTACGACTATTCCGCTCCTCCGCGAAGGCGGGTGACCTGCGCCCTAGGCTCGGCACACGCTGCGTGATCTTGATCGAACGCCGCGTGGTCCTGACCGTTCGAGCCACGCACCCGGGAGCGCGATGCCCGACAGCCAGCCGCAGCCGCCGCACCATGACGGCGCCGCCGAGGACACCGCCTCCCTCCTGCTCTGCGGAGCCACGCTCACCGACGGCCGGACGGTCGATGTGCGCCTCGGCCGGGGGCGGATCGAGGCGGTCGGCACAGCGGGCAGCCTGACCGCGCACACCGCGCGCGTGGATCTCGCCGGCTACCTGCTGCTGCCCGCGCCCGCGGAGCCGCACGCGCACAGCGACACCGCGCTGACGGCGGACTGCGACGGTCCGGCCGCGTACGACATCCAGGACGTCCAGCGGCGCACCACCGAAGCGGCGCTCCTGCAACTCGGCCACGGCGCCACCGCGTTGCGCAGCCATGTGCGGATCGGGGACGTGCAAGGGCTCGACGCCATGGAGGCCGTTCTGCAGACACGCAGGGCGGTGCGCGGGCTGACGGATCTCACCGCGGTCGCCGTGCCGCGGCTGCTCACCGGGGTCGCGGGTGCCGACGGTCTCGCGATGCTGCGGGACGCGGTGAAAATGGGCGCCTCCGTGGTCGGAGGTTGCCCCGATCTGGACCCGGATCCGACCGGCTACGTAGAGGCGGTTCTCGAGGTCGCCGCTGAGCACGGCTGCCCCGTCGACCTGCACACCGACGGTGGCGATCCGGCTCGGCTCGCGCGCCTCGCGGCCATGGCGGGCGGGCTGCGGCCCGGGGTGACGGTCGGGCCCTGCGGCGGGCTCGGCCGGATGCCCGCCGACGTGGCCTCGCGCAGCGCCGACGCCCTCGCCGCCGCCGGTGTCGCCGTGGCCTGCCTGCCGCAGGGCGACTGCGGCGGCCTGGAGCGGCGTGGGTCCTGCACGGCCCCCGTACGGCTGCTCAGGGCGGCCGGGGTGCGGGTGGCCGCGGGCAGTGGCGCGTTGCGTGACGTGGCCAATCCGGTGGGGCGCGGCGACCCCTTGGAGGCCGGGTACCTGCTGGCTTCGCAGCACGGGCTCGCCGCTGAGGACGCGTACGCCTCGGTCAGCACGGTGGCGCGGGCCGCCATGGGGCTGCCCGAAGTGCGCGTGGAGGCCGGTTTCCCGGCCGAGCTGCTCGCCGTACGCGGCTCTCGGCTCGCGGGCGCCCTGTCGCTCGCGTACAGCCGGATCGTGGTGCATCGCGGGCGCGTGGTGGCGCGGACCAGTGCGGTACGGGAGTACTGCGACTCGGCGGTGGCTGTGGCGCTCGACCTGCCGCGTCAGGGGCGGTCGAAGGGGACGGCCGGGGAGAGCGGCACGGCGTGAAGTCGGCTGCCACGCGCGCGTGGTGACGGTTTTGCGGTGCGGTACGGCACCACGCGCGCGTGCGGGCTGTTGTGCCGGCGGGCCGGGTCAGCCGATGAGGCCGGCGCCGCCCAGGAACATCAGGTCGGCGGGCTTCAGCTCGGTGGCGTCCGCCGGGCGCTCGATCTTCCCCGCTGTGCCGAACTTCACGGTCAGCGGCAGCTCGGTGCCCTTCTGCAAGCCGTCGGACTTGTCCGCGAGTTGAGCGAGGTCGAACGTGACCTGTCGCAGTTTGCCGTTCTCGATCTCGAACTCGACCGTGACGGGCTTGTTCGGGAGGGACTTGAAGTCCTTGGCGGTCGGCAGTTCGGAGCCGGGCGGCAGCTCGTCGGCCATCGGCTCGAGCTTGTTCACGATGCCCTTCAGGAGCGAGCGGGCGTGCGCCTTCGCCTTGATGCGGCCGGTGCCGTCGGCGTCCGTGTCGCCCTTGAACGTGACCTCGCGGGCGAGCACGCGCTGGATGCCCTTGAGGAGCTTGCCCCGCGCCTTTTCGTCCGTGCGCTGCCGCTGCGCGGGGCCGGGCAGGGTCCCGGGAGCGACCCTGATCCAGTCGCCCTCGAGGACGCTGCGCAAGCTCCCGGCCTGCGGGGGAAGGTCGCCGGCCGACGGCATCGGAACCTTCGCCAGCTCACCGAAGGCTCGCAAGTCGGCGCGGTAGTACGTGTCTTCGCCCAGGGCTCGGTATTCGACCAGCGTTCCGTCGGCTCCGGCGATCTTCATCGACTTACCGGAGAAATCCTTCTCCCTGGTGTCGGCCAGCGGCTTCTTCGAGCGCAGCGCGACCTGCAGCCGGGCCTCGCCCAGGAAGGCGCCGAAGCCGGGCGGCGGGCCGTCGCCCCCGCGCACTCCGTCGCTGCGGCCGACGAGCTCCTCGAGCGTGGCCGGATCGGCGTCCAGGCTCAACTCGACGGAGAGCGAGTGCTGTTCACCCAGCTTCGCCACGGCGTCGTCGACCTGGCGCCCCGCGGAGGCGCTCTCGATCGGGTCACAGGCGGTGGTGCCCGCGAGGACGACGGCGGCGCAGCCGGTGGCGATCAGGGTGGTGCGTATGGCGGTGATGGCAGGCTCCTCTTGAAGATGAACACTCATGTGACGCCCGAGGCACGGCACTGGTTGCACGGCACGGTCGGCCGACGCGGCGTACGGTCGGAAACATGCGGATTGTCATCGCTGGAGGACACGGTCAGATCGCGTTGCGGCTGGAGCGTCTGCTCGCCGCGCGCGGATACGAGGTCGCGGGCCTGATCCGCAACCCCGATCAGGGCGACGACCTGCGGGCTGCGGGCGCCGAGCCGGTGCTGTGCGACCTGGAGTCGGCCTCGGTCGAGCAGGTCGCGGCCCATCTTCAGGGCGCCACAGCGGCGGTTTTCGCGGCCGGCGCGGGGCCCGGCAGCGGCATGGGCCGCAAGGACACGGTGGACCGGGGCGCGGCGGTGCTGTTCGCCGAGGCCGCCGAGCGGGCCGGAGTGCGGCGGTACGTGGTGGTGTCGTCGATGGGCGCGAACCCGGACCACAAGGGCGACGACGTCTTCGACGCGTACCAGCGCGCGAAGGGTGAGGCCGATGCGTACGTACGCGGCCGTGCGGGGCTCGACTGGACGATTCTGCGGCCCGGCATGCTGACGAACGACGCCGGTACGGGTCTGGTGCGCCTGGCGGCCTCGACGGGCCGCGGACCTGTCCCGCGCGACGACGTGGCGGCGGTCCTGGCCGAGTTGGTGGACGCGCCGGGGACGGTCGGCCTCACGCTCGAGTTGGTCAGCGGGGGGACGCCGGTTTCCGTAGCGGTGAAGGACGTGGCGGGGAACTGAGGGCTCCCCGGGGGGTTTTCGGGAGCGGCGGCCAGGCATTATCGGGTTGCTGGCCGGAATTTGCTTGCTCGGTGGCGCGTTCTTCAACTGCCGAACGGAATAACGACGTTGTGGCGTACGCCGCCGCGCTCGGCCCTACGCTGGCCGGATGACGGATCGGCGAACTCGCCCTGCGGGCGACCCGGAGGGCTGATGGAACCCACCGTGATCGGGGCCCGGCTCGCGTCCGGTGTCGTCGGTCCCCTGGTCAAGAAACTGTTCCTGCCCGACGGTCCCGGCGCCGGCCTGGTCGACAAACCGGTGCGCGTGACCCGGCTCATTTCATTCCGCGGCGAGCAACGGACGCTTTCCGACAAGGAACTGCGGAAGATCGCGGACGAACTCGTCCGGCGCGCGGCCCATTCGACCGGCGCGGAGGAGTTGCTGCCCTCCTTCGAGAAGCGGGGCGTCATCAATGCCGTCACCGATTCCCTGCGGTCCCTCGGCACGATCGACATGGACGACGTACAAGCGGTGCGGCTCGGCCATCTCGAACTCTCGCAGCATTTACGGGCGCAGAGCAGGGCGGCCACGATAGGCCTGTCGAGCGACGCGATCGCACTGCACGCCGCCGTGATGGACACCGCCTGCCTGCACATCCTGAATTTCTTCACGCAGCGCTCCACCTTTGTAGCGCGGACGCTGCTCGAACAGAGCCGCAGTATCGAGGAGTTGGCGCGCAGGATCGATGTCCTGCTCGCGCGGGCCCCGTCCCCCGCCGACGGCCCTTTCGAGGAACGCTATGCGCGCTACATCGAGTCCAAGCACGGCAAGTTGAGCATTTTCGGCCTCGATCTGTCCGGTGGGCCGGCGAGCTGGCGCCTCGATGTGGCCTATCTCAACCTGGACGCGGCGGGCGACTCCCCGAATTCCGTGCCGGCCACGATCTCCGCCGATCACGTACTCGCCGGACGCAATCGCGTACTCCTGCGCGGGGTGGCCGGTTCGGGAAAGACGACCCTCGTCCAGTGGCTGGCGATCTCGACGGCGAAGAAGTCCCTCGACAAAGACCTGCTGTATCTGTACGGACTCGTGCCGTTCGTACTGCCCTTGCGCACTTTGACCCGCAGCGGCGCGCCTCTTCCGGCCCCGGACGCATTCCTCTCCTCGGTCGCCTGTCCCATCGCCGGATTCCAGCCCCATGGATGGATCGACCGGGTTCTGCGCGCCGGGCGCGGGCTCATTCTGGTCGACGGCATCGACGAGATTCCCGAGGACGACCGCAACGACGCCCGGCGCTGGCTCCACGAACTCCTCAGCGCCTATCCGGACAACCGCTGGCTCGTCACGTCGAGGCCCTCCGCGGTACGCGAACGCTGGCTCACCGACGACGAGTTCGCCGAGCTGGACCTGGCGCCCATGCACCGGGACAACGTCACGGAATTCGTGAAGCGTTGGCACGAGGCCGCCGGAATCAGCGATCAGTACGCGACGGCGCTGCTGCGCACCGTCCGGGCCAAACAGGATCTGAGCAGACTGGCCACGAATCCCCTGATGTGCGGGCTGATCTGCGCGTTGAACCAGGACCGGCGCGGCTATCTGCCGGAGGGCCGTAAGGAGATCTACGACGCGGCGCTCTCCATGCTGCTGTTCCGGCGGGACCGTGAACGGGGTGTCCACAAAACCGGTGCCATCCGGATCAGCGAGGCCCAGCACATCCAACTGATCCAGAAACTGGCCTATTGGATGATCCGTAACGGCCGCTCCGAGATGAACCGCACCGATGCCGTGGAACTCCTGGGCCAGGCCCTTCCGGCCATGCCCCAGGTCTCCCGGCAGGGTTCCGCCGAGGAGATCTATCAGTATCTGCTCGTCCGCAGTGGCCTGTTGAGGGAACCGAGTGCGGAGTCGATGGATTTCATCCACCGCACTTTCCAGGACTATCTCGGGGCGAAGGCGGCGGTCGAAGGGCTCGACTTCGACTTCCTCATCGCCAACGGTCACCTGGACCAGTGGGAAGACGTCATCAGAATGGCCGTCGCCCACGCTCGCCCCGGTGAACGGACCCGGCTGCTCACCGGCCTTGTCAGGCGTACGGACACCACGGAGCAGGGCCTGAATCGGCTGCATCTGCTCGCGGCGGCCTGCCTGGAACACGCCACCGAACTCGACCCCGAGGTGCGGGCCGAAGTCCAGCACCGTGCGGCCGCGTTGATTCCCCCGCGCTCGGCGGAACAGGCACGCGCGTTGTCGTCGGTCGGCCCTGTCGTACTCGATCTGCTTCCCGGACCGCGGGTGCTTCCGCCGCGTCCGATGCCGGTGGAATCGGTGGACACGGAGGCGGAGCGAGCCCGTAAAAGGAAAATGGAATCCGCGTACCGAGCGGTCGCCGATGAGGCCTACTTCACCGTTCTCTCGGCCACACCGATCGCGACGGACGGCGCCGTCGGCGTTCTCGCCCAGTACCGCGAGCACGCGGATCTGCGCGTACGCACCGAACTCGCGCAGGCGTGGAGCAGATACGACACCGAGCTCTACGGCCAGGAAGTGATCGCGCATCTCCCGTCGAAGGACCTGTACTTCCCGGTCACGAACCTTCGCGAGCTGCGCGCACTACGGGAATTCGGAGGCCGCTCGCACATCAGGGTCGCCGGTGAATTCACCGCCCCGGAGTTCGTGAACACCTGCGTCAGCAGGGCACTCACCCACCTGTGGGTGGAGACCGACATGGGGCGCTCCTGGCAGTGGCTCGGCGCGTTCCACCGGCTCCATGAGCTCACCGTCGAGACGCTTCACTCACACATCGACTTCAGTACGGTTCCGCAGCTGCGGTCGCTGCGCACGATCCGTGTCCCGGAGGGCGCCGCGGTCACCGGCGCCGAGACCCTGCCGCCGTCCGTGACGGTCGTGCGCGGGCGGCTGGGGGTTGTCTGAGGGCGGGCTGAGAGTGGACCGAGAGCGGGGCGCGTGCGGGCGCACGAAGAAGCCCCCTCCGCTCTGCGTTTCCGCAGTTCGGAGGGGGCTTTCCCAGTGTGGCGGCGCCAGGATTCGAACCTGGGAAGGCTGAGCCGGCAGATTTACAGTCTGCTCCCTTTGGCCGCTCGGGCACACCGCCTGGGATGCTGCGTAAAGCGGCCTTGCGGCTGCTCCGTGGCAACGACGTAAACGATACCTGATGCCCGGGGGTGCTTCGCCACCCGATAGATCGCCGCTCGTCGGCGACCTGGTGACTAGGCTTGCGGGTGCGGTCCGGACTACCGGCCGTACCCCTACGCACCCCGATACAAGGAGCCACAGGACATGGCCGACTCCAGTTTCGACATCGTCTCGAAGGTCGAGCGGCAGGAGGTCGACAACGCCCTCAACCAGGCCGCCAAGGAAATCTCGCAGCGCTACGACTTCAAGGGCACCGGCGCCTCGATCGATTGGTCCGGCGAGAAGATCCTCATGCAGGCCAACGGCGAGGAGCGCGTCAAGGCCATCCTTGACATCTTCCAGTCCAAGCTGATCAAGCGCGGCATCTCGCTGAAGTCGCTGGACGCCGGTGAGCCGCAGCTGTCCGGCAAGGAGTACAAGATCTTCGCCTCCATCGAGGAGGGCATCTCCCAGGAGAACGCGAAGAAGGTCGCGAAGGTCATCCGCGACGAGGGCCCGAAGGGCGTGAAGGCCCAGGTGCAGGGCGACGAACTGCGGGTGAGCTCGAAGAACCGCGACGACCTGCAGTCCGTGATCGCACTCCTGAAGGGCCGGGACTTCGACTTCGCGCTGCAGTTCGTGAACTACCGGTAAGCATGCGCGCGTTGGGCGCGTAGCGTCCGCGGAGCTCATGAGGCAGATGTACGGAAGGGCGGACACCGTCGCGGTGTCCGCCCTTCCGTTTGTCGCCCGCCGCCTCTGGCCGGCCGTGGCTCCTCAGCGGGAGCGCGAGTGGCCGAAGAGCAGGCGGTACGCGACCAGGAGGATGAGGGAGCCGCCGATGGCCGCGACCCAAGTGGCGCCGTCGTAGAAGTCCTTGGTGATCGGCCGGTCGAGGAACTCTGCGGAGGCCCAGCCTCCGATGAAGGCTCCCGCGACGCCGATGAGGGTGGTGCCGATGAGGCCGCCCGGGTCCCGGCCGGGCAGCAGGATCTTGGCTGCGGCTCCGGCGATGAGTCCCAGAATGATCCAGCTGATGATGCCCATACCGCCGTGACCTGCCTTTCCTCGTGCACCTGTCGGTTGTGCGGTGTCACGGGGGAAGACGCGGGGCGGGGCGTGTGTGGTTGCGAGGCGCCGCGCGGTGCGGCGCATGACACAGGGCGGGTCAGCGGGTGGCGAACGGCTCGTCGGTGCGGACGATGTCGCGACCCAGGGGCATCAAAGAGACCGGGATCAGCTTGAAGTTCGCGAAGCCCAACGGGATTCCGATGATCGTGAGGCACTGCGCGACGCCCGTGACGATATGCGCGAGCGCCAGCCACCAGCCCGCGAGGACCAGCCACAGGACGTTGCCCACGAAGGACGGCGCGCCCGCGTCGCGGCGTTCGACGGTCGTGTACCCGAAGGGCCACAGCGCGTAGACACCGATACGGAACGCGGCGATCCCGAAGGGGATGCCGATGATCGTGATGCAGAGGATCAGGCCCGCCAGTACGTAACCGAGGAACAGCCAGAGGCCGCTCAGTACGAGCCAGATGATGTTGAGGATGGTCTTCACGGGTTGCGTCCTGCCATCTGTTCGAGGCGGGCGATGCGCTCCGCCATGGGCGGGTGCGTCGAGAACAGCTTCGCCATGCCCTGGCCCGGCCGGAAGGGGTTCGCGATCATCATGTGGCTGGCTGCTTCGATCTTGGGCTCGGGTGGGAGGGGCAGCTGCTTCGTACCGCTCTCCAGTTTGCGCAGGGCGCTGGCCAGGGCGAGCGGGTCGCCGGTGAGTTGGGCTCCGGAGGAGTCCGCCTCGTACTCCCTGGAGCGGCTGATGGAGAGGCGGATGACCGAGGCCGCGATCGGCCCCAGGAGCATGATCAGCAGCATGCCGAAGATGCCTGGACCCTCACGGTTGTTGTTCCCGCTCGGGATCAGCCAGGCGAAGTTGACCAGGAACATGATCACTGAGGCGAGGGCGCCGGCCACCGAGGAGATCAGGATGTCGCGGTTGTAGACGTGGCTCAGCTCGTGGCCGATGACGCCGCGCAGCTCGCGCTCGTCCAGGATGCGCAGGATTCCGTCGGTGCAGCACACCGCCGCGTTGCGCGGATTGCGGCCGGTCGCGAACGCGTTGGGCGCCTCGGTGGGTGAGATGTACAACCGGGGCATGGGCTGGCGGGCCTGCGTGGAGAGTTCGCGGACCATCCGGTACAGCTCGGGGGCCTCGAACTCGCTCACCGGGCGGGCGCGCATCGCCCTCAGGGCGAGCTTGTCGCTGTTCCAGTACGCGTACGCGTTGGTGCCGAGCGCCACGAGAAGGGCGACGAGAAGGCCCGTACGTCCGAAGAAGCTGCCGATGACAAGGATGAGCGCGGACAGTCCGCCGAGGAGCACGGCGGTCTTCAGACCGTTGTAGCGGCGGTGCACGGTACGCCCTCCTGGTGGTGCGGCGGGGGAACCCTTGAATCACTGGCTTCCACTCTCCAGTGGACCCTCCCTACCTGGTCAACGCCAGGCGAAGGGTGCTGGTTCCCCGGTGCGCGCACAGCCGGATTCGGCCGTACGGGTGCGGAGCCCGGCGGCGGGGGCCCGTCCCGTACGGATGCGGTGCTGTGAGGCGCTCGTGGTGTTGTGCGGCGCTCAGAAGAGGCCGGTCGCCGAGAAGCGCAGGACGAGCTGGGGGGCGCCGGAGAGGGCGATACCGAGGACGGTGGTGAGGACGAGCGCGGCCGCCAGCGGGAACGGGATCGCGTGCTTCCGTTCGGGCTTTTCCGCTCCTTCAGGGGTGCGGAACAGGATGGCGGTCCACTGCAGGTAGTAGAAGAGGGCGATCACGACGTTGACGGCCATGACGACCGCGAGCCAGCCAAGGCCCGCGTCGACGGCCGCCGAGAAGACCGTGACCTTGGCGAACAGGCCGATGATGCCGGGCGGCAGACCCGCCAGGCAGAGCAGGAAGAAGCCGAGAGCGAGGGCCGCGAGGGGGTGGTTCGCGTACAGGCCGCGGTAGTCGCTGATCCGGTTCAGCGGCCGGGTGCGGGCGACGAGGGCGGCGACGGCGAAGGCGCCGAGGTTCACCGCGGAGTACATCAGGGCGTACGCGACGGTCGCGCCGATCGCCTTCTGGGTGTCGGCGGGGCTGTCCGCGTAGGCGGCCGAGGCGATCGGCACCAGGAGGTAGCCGGCCTGTCCCACCGAGGACCACGCGAGGAGGCGAATCGCGCTGTACGCGCGCGTGCCGACCTGTCGGAGCGCGGCGACGTTGCCGACCGTCATGGTGAGGGCGGCGAGTACGGCGAGTACGGGGCCCCACACATCCGCGTACGAGGGGAAGGCGACGACGGTCACCAGGATGATCCCGGTGAAGCCGACCGCCTTGCCCACCACGGAGAGGTAGGCGGCCACCGGGAGCGGGGCGCCGATGTAGGTGTCGGGCACCCAGAAGTGGAAGGGCACCGCGGCCGTCTTGAAGGCGAAGCCGACGAGGGTGAGGGCGACACCGGTCTGCGCGAGGGTGTGCAACTGCCCGTCGACCCGGCCGAGTTCCGTCGCGACCTCGGTGAGGTGGAGCGTGCCGGTGGCCGCGTACACGAAACTGACGCCCAGGAGGCTCACCGCGGTGGCGGTGACGGACGACAGGAAGAACTTGAGGGCCGCCTCCGAGGAGCGGCGGTCGCCGCGCCTGAGGCCGACCAGCGCGAAGGCCGGAAGCGAGGCCACCTCCAGGGCCACGATCAGGGTGGCGAGGTCGCGCGAGGCGGGCAGCAGGGCCGCTCCGGCCGCAGAGGAGAGCAGCAGGAACCAGAACTCGCCCTCGGGGAGCTCCTTAGTCTCCTTGAGCGGGCTGACCGACAGGAGGGCGGTCAGGAGCGCGCCGGCGAGCACCAGGAACTGGATGACGACGGTGAAGCGGTCGGCCGTGTAGCTGCAGACGCCCGCGTCGCCGGTGAGGCAGAACGTGGAGCGGTCGCCGTCGAGCAGGAGCAGCAGCGACAGAGTGGCGGCGACCAGACCGGCGACCGAAATCCACGCCAGAAGCGCCTTGTTGGCCTCGCGCACGAACAGATCGGCGACGAGGACGACCAGGCCGACGACGGCCGCGACGGTGGGCGGAGCGACCGCGATCCAGTCGACGGACTGGACGAGGCTTGCGGCTGCTTCGGTCATGCCTTGCCTCCTGCGAGGAGCTGCTGCACGGCCGGGTCGGTGAGGCCGAGCAGCAGCGCGGGCCAGAGTCCGGCGAGGACGGTGAGGGCGACGAGCGGGGTCCAGGCGGCGAACTCGTAGCCCTGGACGTCGGGGAGCTTGGGGG
>NZ_JAAAHS010000040.1 GCF_009908195.1 Streptomyces boluensis
GTGCACCGGCGCGTTCGGTCGGTACGCGATCGTCACGAGTGCGTCACCAGAGGATGATTGGCCGGTTTCCGGTCCAGTCCAGTGGGGCATTCAAACCGTGGCGTGGGGCAAAGGAGGTCTCGGGGGTGGCGTTGGTGGTGGCACAGGAGGTGCCCGCGTTGTCGAGCATGGCCGTACCCCATGGCCCTGCGGGCGTGGGCAAGGCGAGGCACCGGATGCGTGATCAGCTGCGTATCAGCGGGGTGTCGGACACGGTCATTGACGATGCTGTCCTGATCCTTTCGGAACTGCTCAGCAACGCGTGCCGGCACGGCCGGCCGCTGGGCCGCGGATCACTGGTCGGGGACGGAGACGTGCGCGCCGCGTGGCGCGTGGGTCCCGCGGGCCGGCTGACGGTGGAAGTGACGGACGGCGGCGGTCCCACCCGACCGGTTCCGGCCACACCTTCGGTCACCGCGCACGGCGGCCGCGGGCTCAACATCATCACGGCCCTGGCCGACGACTGGGGCGTCAGGGACGACAGCGCGGACGAGGTCACCGTCTGGGTCGTCCTCAAGGACGCCCTCCGCCGCCCCGATTTCGCTACGCGCGTCGCGGCCCCCGCGGGCGCCGCCGGACTCGAATTCGCGGAGCGCTGCGAGGACTTGGCCTGAGCGCGGCGCCGCCACGGGGCCGGGTCCGTCCCGCGCCCCGCGGCGAACCGCCGCCGGGCACACTCGGCACCCGCTCTGTCCACAGGGCCCCCGGTCCTCCCGTACGAACGGCTAGGCTCGCGCCGTACGCAGGAAGACGTCACCGGGAGACACCCACGATGGCCAAGAAGCGCCCCCAGACCAAGGGCCAGCCCAAGGGCAACAAGGCACAGCTCACCGATGGAGAGATCCCGGTCGTCGGTGCCCGCGAACCCTGCCCCTGCGGCTCCGGCCGCCGGTACAAGGCGTGCCACGGCCGCGCCGCCGCGCACGCGGTGACCGAGCTGGTGCACCGCCCCTTCGAGGGCCTGGCCGGCGAAGGCGACTGGGTCGCGCTGCGCGAGCTCGTGCCCGCGGCGACCGTGCGGCTCACCCTCAAGGACGGGCTGCCCGAGGGCGTCCCCTCCGTCACGCTCGCGACGGTGCTGCCGATGGCCTGGCCGGGGCTGCGCCGCGAGGACGGTTCCGTACTGCTCGGCCTCCAGAACGACATGGCGTCCGGCGACCTCAGCCGTGACCTGGCTGACACCCTCAAGCAGGCCCTCGCGACCGAGCCGGGCAACCCGGTGAACGGCCGCCGTGCCCCCGCCGAAGGCCCGCGACTGCAGGATCTCCTCGACCCGGCCGCCGCGTTCGAGCCCGAGGTGCACACCGGCTTCGAGTTCTGGGTGCCGGACTCGGAGAGCGCCACACCGGACGTCGCCGCCTCCCTGGAGCGCGCCAACGCCGCGGCGATCCCCACCGTCAAGCTCACCGGCGTGGACGCGGCGTACTGGTGCGAGACCCCGGAGAAGAACCACCTGCGCTGGGTCATGCCGCACCCCGAGGAGCAGCTCCTCGACGCCCTTGCGCGGCTGCACGCGGCCGGCACCTCCAGCCTGGGCGAGGGCACCCGTCTGGTCGGTTCGTTCCGGGCGCACGGCCTGATGGTCCCGGTGTGGGACCTGCCGAGCGGGGTCACCGCTGCCGACGTGGAGAAGCCCGCCGCCGAGTTCGCGGAGCGCCTCACGGCCGCCCTCGCCACCGACGCCCCGCTGACCCCCGACGAGCGCCGCGCCCGCGGCGGCCTCACCAACCGCCAGGTCACCCTGAACTGATCAAGCACTGAACCGCACACACCGGGCCGGAACGGGCCCGGTGCGGGTCCGGATCAGTACCGAAGCGGCCGGGAACGTATGACTCGCGTCACAACTCCCGGTACGCACAGGTAAATCCGTGTCCGAATAGCTGAGATCGAATTTGCGAACCGCAGATCTCTTGTTACCGTTCAGGTAGCCCGGTCGCTGGTGCATCCCCCGTCGCCAGCGACCGGGCCCTTCCATTTCCTGGCGCGGCAGCCCTGGCGGCCCGGTGGTCAACTCCCGGGCGTACGCGCCGAGTTGCTCCCGGAGCGCAGCAGCAGCGGCCGCTCCTGATCTTCACCCGCAGACCCTTCAGGGGCCGCGAACTCCGCGATCGCCGAGTAGGCCGAGGCCGCTCCCCGCGCGGGCTCACGCGGTGTCTCACAAGCCCCCGGCTCGTCGTCGGCGCCCACGGCACAGTGGATCTGCACGGTCCGGCCCTCGGGCCCCATCAACGTCAGCACGGAGCTGAGCCGGCCGGCGGTGGCATTGCGGTAGTACGTCCGCGCCCAGATGTCGCCGGACTGTTCCAGGACACAGGTCTGCGCTTCCACCCCGCCGGGAGAGGCGAGTTCGGGTCCGCACCGCGCCGCGGTTGTGAGGCCGAGCCCGGAGAGCAGTCCGCCGTCGGCCTTCTCCGGCCCCTCCGCGGGGTGCTGCTCAGCCGGGGACTGCCCGGCCGAGGGCTGCGCGGGGCGGCTTCCGCTCTGCTTCGCGTCGTCCTGCACACCGCCGTCACCCCCCGGCGCGGGTTCCACCGAGGGGCCGGTCGGACCGGCGAGCGCCCCGGCGAGGGGCAGGGAGGCGGTGAGTGCCACGGCGGCCAAGAGCACCGCCAAGCGAGCTCGCTGCAAAGGGACCCACCTGCTCGACTGCTACGGGGGAAGGGAGAGCCCGAAGATATCGGCGGATCACAGGTGGCCGGAGCGATCCGCGCCCAATTCCCCTACAACTCGGGCGCGCTCACACCCGTACGAGTGAGGGTCTCGACGAGGACGTCAAGGACCGCCTCGACGCCGGGCACCCAGGGGCTGGCGGAACCGGGCAGCGGGGCGCGCTCCCAGCGGACCTGTCCCTGGCCCGTCTCGGAGGGGGGCAGCACCACATAGCCGCCTTCGCCGTGGAAGCGCAGCGAGCCGGGCACCCAGTCCTTGGCGTAGAGCAGTTCGCCCAACTCGGCCAGGGAGTAGGGCGCGACGAGCAGGAACCAGCGGTCGGGGGCCGCGACGACCGGGCCGATCCGGACGCCCGCGCGGTCGAGCGCGGTCAGGGCGCGGGCCGCCGCGAGGGCGGGCAGGCTGACGGCGCAGGGGCCGGGAGCTCCGGTCGCCATGACGATCGGCGCGGTGGGGCGGTTGGTCCACCACCAGCGCACCATGCGCTCGTCGGTGGTCGCCGCGAGGAGGCCCGGGTCGAAGGGGTGCTCGCCCGGCACCGTGCAGTCGGCGTCGGGGCAGGCACAGCCCGGCGCACCGGTCTGCTTCGGCCCGACCCCTGGGAGCACCGGCCACTGCCAGGCCGTGGCGAAGGTCAGGGCTGCTCTGATCTGGTCAGACCTGCCACCGGAGCGCTTCGACCGGAGCTTGCGTCGCCTTCCGAGGATCTCGCGCATGAGCGCTCGTTCCTTTCCGTTGAACGCCGAGGGCCACATCACACCATGCGTGCATCAGTTCACCGTGCGTACAAGTCGGCGCTTCACACCCCAGGCACGAGGCATGGGGAACCCCTATGGGTCGAGCGTTGGCTGTGCTCCATTAAAGCCTGGCGGAGGGTGGCGCGCGCATGGCGTTTGTCTGCCCGTTGCGTATGCCGTGTGCGTTTGCTCGCTGTGCTCGCAGTCCCGCCGCTTCCACCATCGGAGAGTGGGGAGCGGCCGCCGCCGGTTAAGACGCGGAGGTCCGGTGCCAGGTTCCGGGACGGCCCAACTGCCCCTGGTCTACACCGAGTACGTACCCATCACGACCGCTGTGACGCCGTGTTGAACAAAGCCAGTCGACCGCAATATGCCCTTACTGCTGTCACTTTTCGGCCAACTTCCAATTAGCCACCACAACACAGCACAGACACTCCACCCTGCCTCTGAAACCCCACTAGACACCAGCAATCCCAGCTGGACAATGCTGGACATCCCATCACCAGGCCGTGTACATCTGGAGGCATTGCCGGCGGCGCAGAATGTCAGGGGGTTTGCGATGCTTTTGAGCAATACGCACCGACCCGAAAGTCGGTTGCCATGAACGCCCCGCACCTTCCGAAAGTGGCTGGAATCGATTCAACGGTTCCCGCGCCCGCTCAGACGGCCCCACCTGCCCTCGCCGCCCCCGAAGTCGCCGCACCACCCCCTGGTGCCGCACTCCAGGACCGGCTCGCCGGCTGGGTCTCCGACCTCACGACGCTGCATGAACTCACCGAGCGCCTGGCTCGTACGGGCAGCCTCGACGACGCCCTCAAGGAGCTGCTGCACGCCGGTGCCGCCCTGGTCGGCGCCCGCCGCGGCCTCGTCGTCCTGGAGCCCGCCGACGGCCAGGGCCCCGACACCACCATCGGCCTCGGCCTGGCCCACGCGGACCTCGGGCACATCGAGACCGTGCCGCGCAGCGCCACCTCGTACGGCCGCATCCTGGACGGGCTGCCCGACGGCGAGACGGAGATCGCGAGCCCCGATCTGCTCGCCGACGACGGGCTCGACCCGCGCCACCGCGAGGTCGCTGCCCGCCTCGGCTACGCCGCGAGCTACGCGGTACCGCTGGCCACCACCGCCGCGGGCCGCCTCGGCGCCGCGGTCTGGCTCTACGACGAGCCGGCCGAACCGGTGGAACGCCAGCGCCATCTGATCGGCCTCTACACCCGGTACGCGACCGAGCACCTGGCCCGGCTGCTCGAACTGGAGCGGGCCCGCGACACGTTGGCGACCGTCGCCGAGGAACTGCTGCCCAGCAGGCTGCCCCGGGTCGCCGGCGTGCAGCTCGCCGCCCGGCACAGCACCGGCCCGCGCGGTGGCGGCGACTGGTACGACGCGCTGCCGCTGCCGGAGGGCGCGCTCGGCCTCGCGGTCGGCTCGGTCACCGGTTCCGGGCCGAGCGCGGTCGCGGCGATGGGACGGCTGCGCGCCTCACTGCGCGCGTACGCCGTGATGGAGGGCGAGGATCCGGTCGCCGTCCTGTCCGATCTGGAACTCCTCCTTCGGCTGACGGAACCGGCCCGTAGCGCCACCGCGCTCTTCGCCTACTGCGAGCCGCGCCAGCGCAAGATCGTCCTTGCGGGGGCGGGCCACACGCCGCCGCTGATCATCGGCGAGCGCCGGACCGAGTTCGTGGAGACCTCGCTCTCGGCACCGCTCGGCATGCTGGCCTGCTGGGAGGCGCCCAGCGTCGACCTCTCGCCCGAGCCCGGCGAGACGGTGCTCCTCTACACCGACGGCCTGCTGCACCGCACCGGCGACGCCATGGACCGGGCCTTCGCCCGGCTGCACTCGGCGGCGTCCGGCGTGCCCCGGTCGATCCGGGACGACCCCGGCGCCATCGCCGATCACGTGCTGCGCACGATGCTGCCGGACGGCCTCGACACCGCGGACAGCCGCGAGGACGTCGTCCTGCTCGCCGCTCGCTTCGAGTGATCACGCACTTATAGAGCCGGTTTTCGCGCTTGTAGTGCCGGATTCCGCGGCTGTAGCGCCGGTTTTGGCAGCTATAGAGCCGGATTTGTGTAGCCGTAGCGCCGGATTTGGCAGCTGTAGCACCGGCTTTCGCGGTCGGCTGCACGGGTGACGTTGGCCATAGGTCAGAAGACCCTGGGACGCCTTCCGTACGGACATACGATGGAGGGCGGTCCAATGTCGTACTGAGGAGGCAGACCGTGGCCGAGCAGCTCACCCCGGAGACCCCGGAAGAGTCTGAAGAGCAGCCGATCAAGCAGCGCAAGAACGGCCTGTACCCGGGCGTGTCCGACGAGCTCGCGGCCAACATGCAGTCCGGTTGGGCCGACACCGAGCTGCACGACCTGCAGCCCGTCGCGCAGGCCGAGCACACCGCCCGCCGCCGTGCCGCACTGTCCGCGCGCTTCCCCGGCGAGCGCCTGGTGATCCCCGCGGGCAACCTGCGGACCCGTTCCAACGACACCGAGTACAGCTTCCGCGCCTCGACGGAGTACGCGTACCTGACCGGCGACCAGACCGAGGACGGCGTCCTGGTCCTGGAGCCGAAGAACGGCGGCCACGAGGCGACGATCTACCTGCTGCCGCGCTCCGCCCGGGAGAACGGCGAGTTCTGGCTGGACGGCCAGGGCGAGCTCTGGGTCGGCCGCCGCAGCTCCCTCACCGAGGCCGGGACGCTCTACGGAATCCCCGCCTCCGACGTCCGCGAGCTGGCGGCTCAGCTGGCCGATTCGACCGGCTCGACCCGAGTCGTCCGCGGCCACGACGCGGGCATCGAGAAGGCCCTGACCGACAAGGTCACCGCGGAGCGGGACGAGGAGCTCCGGGTCTTCCTGTCCGAGGCCCGCCTGGTCAAGGACGCCTTCGAGATCTCCCAGCTGGAGCAGGCCTGCGCCTCAACGGCCCGCGGCTTCGAGGACGTCGTACGCGTCCTGGACAAGGCCGAGGCCACCAGCGAGCGCTACATCGAGGGCACGTTCTTCCTTCGCGCGCGCGTGGAGGGCAACGACGTCGGCTACGGCTCGATCTGCGCCGCCGGCCCGCACGCCACCACCCTGCACTGGGTGCGCAACAACGGCCAGGTCCGCTCCGGCGACCTGCTGCTCCTGGACGCGGGCGTGGAGACGAACGAGCTCTACACCGCGGACGTGACCCGCACCCTGCCGATCAACGGCCGGTACAGCGAGCTGCAGAAGAAGATCTACGACGCGGTGTACGAGGCCCAGGAGGCCGGCATCGCGGCGGTCAAGCCGGGCGCCAAGTTCCGCGACTTCCACGACGCTTCGCAGCGGGTGCTCACCGAGAAGCTGGTCGAGTGGGGCCTCGTCGAGGGCCCGGTCGAGCGTGTCCTCGAGCTGGGCCTCCAGCGCCGCTGGACCCTGCACGGCACGGGTCACATGCTCGGCATGGACGTCCACGACTGCGCGGTCGCCCGCACCGAGGCGTACGTCGCGGGGACTCTCGAGCCCGGCATGTGCCTGACCGTCGAGCCGGGTCTGTACTTCCAGGCCGACGACCTGACGGTGCCGGAGGAGTACCGGGGCATCGGCGTCCGCATCGAGGACGACATCCTCGTCACTGAGGACGGCAACCGGAACCTGTCGTCCGCGCTGCCGCGCCGGTCCGACGAGGTCGAGGCGTGGATGGCCGAGCTCAAGGGCTGACCTGGTCCGTAGTAGTTCGTAGACAGTCGTTCGTAGTCCGTAGTCCGTAGTCCGCAAAGGCCGGGCACCGCTCGGGGGTGCCCGGCCTTTGTCATGTCCGGGGTCGTAATCCGGGGTCACGTCCGGGGTCGTGTCCGAGGTCGATATTTTCCTAGCGGTCGATACAGAAAGCGTGCTACATTTTTTCTGTAGGGATCGATACGGAATGCTGGAACGAGGGGGAGCTCCATGTCTGCGTCTGTGCGTGCGCCTGGTCCTGTACGTGTGCGAGTGCCTGAGACCGTGCCCGTGTCCGCTTACTCCCGGACCGTCCGGGGCACCGGACCCGGACTGCTCCTCGCACACGGCGCGGGCGGCGGCATCGAGGCCAACTTCGGGCCGATCGTCGAGGGCCTCGCCGCGGACCACACCGTCATCGGCGTCGACTATCCCGGCACAGGCGCTACGCCACGTTCCGAACAGCCGCTCACGCTGGACGAGTTGGCCGACCAGCTCGTCGGCGCGGCGGACGCGGAGGGGGTCGAGCGCTTCGCGGTCGCGGGGTACTCACTGGGCGGAGCGGTGGCGGTACGCGCCGCTGCGCGGCATCCGCGGCGGGTGACAGCACTCGTTCTCACGGCCACCCTCGCCGAGGCCGACACCCGGTTGCGGCTCGACGCGGAGATCTGGCGGGAGCTGCACGCGTCGGGGCGGTACGACACGTTGGCCAAGTTCCTCGTCTCCAAGGCCCTGAGCCCGGCGGCGCTCTCCGCGCTCACACCCGAGGAGCTGGCGGCCACCGTCGACGGGACGCGCGAGACCGTCCCCGTCGGCAGCGGCGATCACGCCGAGTTGGTCACGCGCGTGGATGTACGCGACGACCTCGCCACCGTGGCCGCTCTCGGCATCCCCGCGCTGGTCGTCTCCACCACGGCCGACCAGCTCGTACGGCCCGCGCTGCACCGCGAAGTGGCGGCTCTGCTGCCCGGCGCGCGGTTCGCCGAACTCGACTCGGGGCACCTGCCGTTCGTCGAGCGGCCCGAAGAATGGCTCGACCTCATATCCGGGTTCCTGAAGGAGGTCGAGGGCGCCGCGTCCTGACGCCGGGCGGCTGAGCCGTGGCTTCGGTGGGGGCTTCGCTGACGGCTTCGGTGGCAGCCGCGTCGCGGGCGGCCGAGGCTGTGTCAGGCGTGCACGAGGTCCGACGGGTCGGTGTTCGCTCCGCACAGGATCACGGCGACGGTCTCGCCTTCGGCCGGCTTGTACGCACCGGAGGTCAGGGCGGCGAAGCCGGCGGCGGCGCCGTGCTCGACCACGATCCTCCGGTCGTCCCACAGGAGTTGGCGGGCGGCGACGATGTCCGCGTCGTCGACGAGCACCGAGTCGACGCCGTCGCCCTGGGCCCAGGGCAGCGCCATCGGCGTCACGCGGCGGGCGCCCAGCGAGTCGGCGGCGACCGAGTCCACGGGGACGTCCACCGGTTCACCGGCCTCGAGCGCGGCGTTCAGGGCTCGGGCGCCGTGAGGCTCGACGGCGACCACACGGATGCCGTGCTCGTGCGCGGCCGCAGCGACACCGGTGAACAGCCCGCCACCGCCGACCGCCACGAGAACCGTGTCGACCGAGGGGAGTTGTGCGTGGATCTCGTCAAGCAGGGTGCCCGCGCCCGCGGCGATCAGCGGGAGACCGTAGGCGTGCGACTCCAGCGCCCCGGCCTCGGCGGCGAACCGCTGTGACTCCTCGAGGGCCTCTGCGTACTCCGTGCCGACCTGACGTACCCGGGCTCCGAGCCGCTTCAGCTTGGCGACCTTCACCGGAGGGGCGGTCTCCGGGACGAAGACGGTCGCGGTGACACCGTGCCGGGCGGCGGCCCAGGCACAGGCAAGGCCGGCGTTGCCACCGCTGGCGATGACGACACCGGCGTCGGGCATGGTGCCCGCGTCGAGATGGGAGGTGATGAAGTTGAGCGCTCCACGCGCCTTGAACGTGCCGGTGTACTGGAGGTACTCGTGGGCGAACCAGACATCGGCACCCGGGAACTCGGAACGGACGGCCCGGCTCAGGGCGACCCGGCGGAGCCGGCCGGAGAGACGGGCGGCCGCGGAGAGCACATCGCTGTAGGTGATCGTCACGGGAGAGGGCTCCAGTTCCGGGGGAAGCGGACGAAGGTCGGCGCCGAAGATCGACACGACCAGCGTCGCACGAGGTCCCGCGAGCGGAAGCCGAGTGCGCAGGTCCTGCGGAGGCTCGGGTGCTGGGAGGGCTCGGGTGCTGCGAGGGCTCGGACGCTCAGGTCACTCAGGTCACTCAGGTGCTCAGGTGCTGCAGAGCCTCGAGTGCTGCGGAGCCTCAGGCGCTCAGGCGCTCAGGCGCTCAGGCGCTCAGGCGCTCAGGCGCTCAGCAACGGTGCGTCCGTGCGCCACTTGAGGATCTTGTCGAAGCTGACCACCGCACCGCCGCGCCCCGGCCTGTTGTCGAACGAGGCGTGGTCGGCGATCTCCTGGATCAGGCACAGACCCCGGCCGTGCTCGGAGCTCTCATCGGGACCGGAGAACCGCCGCCCCTGCCCCTCGGCGCGGTCCGGCGGGAAGCCGGGGCCGGAGTCGGTCACCTCGATCCGGCACATCTCACCGTCGAGATAGGCGGTCACCCGGAAGCCGCCGGACGAGGAGGCGGCGACCGTGATGTCCGCGTCGCGGCTGAGGTCGAGGCCGGTCTCGTGGGTGGCGGTGCGGCCGCCGTGCTCGACCGCGTTGGCGCAGGCCTCGCTCAGAGCGACAGAGAGATCGTAGGAAATGTCTGGATCGACGCCGGCCGTCTCCATCGTGCCGAGCAGAAGGCGCCGGGCGAGCGGCACGCTCGCAGCCTCGCGCCGCAAGTGGAGGGACCACCAGATGCTCATGCTCCAGCCTCCTGGCCGCGGCTCGACATACCGATACCTATTGCCGCGACCGACCGCGTATAAGCGCAGAGTTGACGTGATGCCGCCCATACGGCGGATGTGCGGGACATACGGCACGAGATACGGGGTGCATGCCGGGACGTGTGGGGCGTATGCCGCCGAGCGCGGGCCGGTTGTGGGCGGGTGGGATCGACCTGCCGAAGTGCGAAGCGACCTTTCGGACCTTGCGGACCTGCCGTATGTACTGCCCAGAGCCAGTGCGATGATGACCCGGTCATGGCTGCCCCCCTTCCGCGCGCATCGCGCGAGGCGCGCAAGACGCGCGAGACACGCCCCGGAGCAGGTCTCCGGGCGCTGAGGGCCGCGGTGTTCACCGCGGTCTGTGTCGCGCTGTCCGCGGGCGGTCACATCCTGGCCTCTTCCTCCACGGTCCCGCTGTGGTCGCTGGCCACCGGGTTCCTCGTGGTGCTGGTGGTGGCACTGCCGCTGGCCGGGCGCAGGCGTTCGCTTCCCGGCATCGCCGCCTCGCTGACGGTGGGGCAGCTCGGGCTGCACGCGCTCTTCGAGGTCGGACAGCAGGGCACGCACACCGCACCCGCCTCGGCGGACGCCGCATTGATCGAGCGGGCCGCGCACCTGGTGTGCGGGGCCGGTGCCTCCGTGATCAGTCCGGCGGAGGCCCGCCGGATCCTCACATCCGCGGGGCTCGACCCGAGTTCCACAGCTGGGGCGCACGTTCACGGCGGCGGGGCCGCGGCCGCTGTGCAGAGCGCGGCGCCCGGCATGGACATGAGTCTCCTGCCCGAGGTGCCCATGCTGCTCGGGCACCTGCTCGCCGGGCTCGCCGCGGGCTGGTTGCTGCGTCGCGGCGACCTCGCCCTGCTGCGCCTCGTGGAGCTGTCGACGTACGGGGTCGAAGAGGGGGCGTTCGTCCGTTCCCTGCGGGGTGCGCTGGCGCTGGTGCGGGTGCTGTGCGTGGGCCTGCCCGCGCTGCCCGGTACCGGGGTGGGCATGCCGCGCGGCACACAGTGGGCGCGGTGGCAGCCGCGTACCGCGGTCCTCGACGACACGGTGATCCGGCGCGGACCACCCGCGTCCGGTTTCGGACTCGCCGCCTGACGCGGTCGCACCTCTCGCAGTTACGGAGGGCGTCGCGCCACGCGCGCGTGCCCGTGTGTTCCTGAGCCCTGGCCCCGCGATGCCTGCCCGATGTCCACGCGATATCCGCGCGATGTCCGCGCAACGCCTGCGTGACGTCTGCTGTTTCGCGGCCTGTGCTCTGCGCTGTGTGCCCGCGTACCGCTGTGCGCGGTGTCGCGCCGCGCGCCCTTCACCGTTCCCACTGCCGAAAGTGGAGTGTCTCTGCCATGTCCGTCATGCCCATGCACCTCAAGCGCGTCGCCGCCGCCGGTGCCGTCGCCGCTTCCGCCGTCCTCGTTCTGTCGTCCCCGGCCTTCGCGCACGTCAGCGTCCAGCCGGAGGGCGAGGCCGCGAAGGGCGGCTACGCCACGGTCAACTTCAAGGTGCCGAACGAGCAGGACGACGCCTCGACGACCAAGGTCGAGGTGAACTTCCCGAAGAACCACCCGCTCGCCTCCGTGATGCCCCAGCCGGTGCCCGGCTGGGACGTGAAGGTCACCAAGGCGAAGCTGGACAAGCCGATGGAGATGCACGGCCAGAAGATCGACGAGGCCGTCTCCAAGGTCACCTGGACCGCTGACGACAAGGGCATCGAGCCCGGTACGTTCCAGCAGTTCCCGGTCTCCCTCGGCGCGCTGCCCGAGAACTCCGACCAGCTGGTCTTCAAGGCCCTGCAGACGTACTCCAACGACGATGTCGTCCGCTGGATCGAGGAGCCCAAGGAGGGCGCGGCCGAGCCCGAGTCGCCGGCGCCCGTCCTGCAGCTCACCGAGGCGGCCGACGAGCACGGTGGCGCCGCCGCGGACAAGGCCTCGGCCGACTCCAAGTCCGGTGAGGACGCCACCGAGCAGGCCGCGGCCGACAGTTCCAGCGACGGGCTCGCCCGTGGTCTGGGCATCGCCGGCATCCTCGTCGGCGCCGCCGGCGTGGCCTTCGGCGTACTGGCCGGCCGGCGCCGCGGCGAGTCCGCGAGCTGAGACAGCGGTGCGCGGCGGGGGCAGCAGGATCCGCCCCCGCCGCGTACCGGACCATCACCGACACCACCCTGGGAACACCCGTCATGCGCAAGAAGACCGCCCTCGCCGTCACCGCCCTGTTCGCCGCCGCCTCGCTGACCCTGTCCGCGTGCGGCAGTGCCGAAGACGCCGACAAGCCCGTCGCCGACGTCTCCTCGCAGACCGGGGACAAGGCCGCGACCGTGCTCGACCAGCCCTTCGAGAAGCCGGACCTGGTTCTGAAGGACACGCAGGGCAAGGAGTTCGACCTGCGCGAGCAGACCAAGGACAAGCCGGTGCTCATGTACTTCGGGTACACGCACTGCCCCGACGTCTGTCCGCTCACCATGAGCAATCTCGCCGACGCCAAGCGGCGCCTGGCGCAGAAGCTCCCCAAGGACGAGCTGGCCAAGCTGCAGGTCGTCTTCGTCACCACCGACCCGGAGCGGGACACCCCGGCGGAGCTCGGCAAGTGGCTGAAGGCGCAGGACCCCTCGTTCATCGGTCTGACGGGTGACTTCCCGACCATCCAGGCGAGCGCCCGGACCGTCGGCATCAGCATCGACGCGCCGAAGAAGGAGAAGGACGGCTCCGTCACCTCCATGCACGGCAAGCAGGTCATCGCGTTCTCCCCCAAGAGCAACGCGGGCTACGTCCTCTACAACGGCGAGGAAGCCACCGCCGACGACTACGCCAAGGACCTGCCGAAGATCATCAAGGGAGAGAACCCGTGAACCCCCGTACCACCCTCGTCGTCGCCATAGCCGCTGTCTCGGCTCTGGCGCTGGCGGGCTGTTCCACCTCCGACGGCCCGGACAAGACCTCGGCGTCCGGGAAGACCGCAGAGTCCGGGAGGACCGCAGCGGCGAACGCGAAGCCCGAGCTGAGCGTGACCGGCGGCTACATGCCCGCGCCCGTCACCAAGGACATGGGCGGCGGCTTCCTGACCGTCACCAACAAGGGGGGAGCCGACAAGCTCACCTCGGTCACCACCGACATCTCCGACGAAGCCACGCTCCACGAGACCGTCGACCAGAAGATGAAGAAGGCCGACTCCTTCGACATCCCGGCGAACGGAACCCTGGAGCTCGGCCGCGGCGGGAACCACGTCATGTTCGTCGGCCTCAAGAAGCTGCCGAAGGAGGGCGACAAGGTCGCCGTCGAGCTGCACTTCGAGAAGTCCGCGCCGATCGAGGTCGAGCTCGACGTGGAGTCGGCCACCCACAACCCGAAGAGTCACTGAGGGACTGAGAGTCGATGCTGCCCACCGCTCCCCGCCTCGGCCGTACCGGGCCCCGCCTCGGCCGTACCGTGCCGCTGCTGCACCTGGTGCTGCTGTTCGTGGCCACCGCCGGCGCGCTCCTGGCAGGTGCCACTCCCGCGTCCGCGCACGCCGCGCTGACCGGGAGTGACCCGAAGCAGGGCGCGGTGGTGCAGCAGGCTCCCGAAGTGGTGACCCTCCAGTTCTCGGAGCAGGTCTCCATGTCGGACGACTCGATCCGGGTCCTCGACCCCAAGGGCAAGCGGGTCGACACCGGCAAGCTGCGCGAGCTGGGCAGCGGCGGCACCGTCAAGTACGGCGTCGGCCTGCACAGCGGCCTGCCCGAGGGCACCTTCACGGTCGCCTGGAAGGCCGTCTCCGCGGACAGCCACCCGATCTCCGGCGCCTTCAGTTTCTCCGTCGGCGCCCCATCCCAGACCAGCGTGGCGCTGCCGGAGCAGCAGGCCGGCGGTGGCACTGTCGGCACGCTCTACGACATCGCGCGGTACGTCTCGTACGCGGCGTTCGCCCTGGTCGTCGGCGCCGCGGCGTTCGTCCTCGCGTGCTGGCCGCGCGGGGTCGCCGTCACCGCGCTGCAGCGCCTGATCGCGTACAGCTGGGTCGCGCTCGCCGGGTCGACGGTGGCGCTGCTGCTGCTGCGCGGGCCGTACACCGACTCCGGGAAGCTCGCGGACGTCCTGAACCTGGGCCTGCTCGGCGAGGTGCTCAACACCAAGACCGGCGCCGCGCTCATCTCCAGAATGCTGCTGCTCGGCGCGGCCGCGCTGTTCATCGTGGTGCTCTTCGGGGCGTACGCGAAGCGCGAGGACCCGGCCGAGAAGCGGGACCTCACCTTCGGCCTCGCCGTCGGCGGCGGTGTCGTGGCGGCCGGGATCGCCTCCACGTGGGCGTTCGCCGAGCACGCCTCGACGGGCATCCAGACCGCGGTCGCGATGCCCGTCGACGTACTCCACCTGCTGGCCGTCGCCGTGTGGTTCGGCGGTCTGACGGCGCTGCTCGTCGCGCTGCACCGGGCGCCCGCGGACCAGCCGGTCGGCCGGAACGCCGTCCGCCGCTTCTCCCGCCTCGCCTTCGGCTCGGTCCTCGTCCTGGTGGCGACGGGCCTCTACCAGTCCTGGCGCCAGGTCGGTTCGTGGAACGCCCTGGTCTCCACGGCGTACGGGCAACTGCTGCTCGTCAAGATCGGCCTGGTCGTCGTACTCGTGGGGCTCGCGTCGATCTCGCGGCGCTGGACCGCGCGTCTCACCGACGGCGGGGCGCACGTGGTCGAGCAGCGGGCCGCGGAGAGCGCGCCCACGCGGGACGCGCCCGCGGACGAGCCAGTGAGCGTGGGGGCGGGGTCGGGTTCCGGCGCCGGCGCCGGTTCCGTTGAGTCGGCGCGGCCGTCCGCCGAGGACGCACCCGAGCCCGAGCCCGCGACCGAGCCCACACCCGAAGGCGACGACAGCGACCGCGACGAAGACCCCGTGCGTGCCGCGCAGCTCGCCCGGCAGCGGGCCGCCGTGGCCAAGGCCGGGGAGAAGCGGGTACGCGACGCCGACCCGGACCGCTCAGGTCTGCGTCGCACGGTGCTCGCGGAGGCGGCCGTCGCCGTCGTCCTGCTCGCCGTCACCACGGTGCTGACCGCCACCGAGCCCGGCCGCACCCAGGAGCAGGTCGACAAGGCCGGCGCCGCGGGCAGCGTGGTGGCCAGTGGCCCCGTGAAGATCGAGCTGCCCTTCGACACCGGCGGCCAGGACGGCAAGGGCACCCTCCGCCTGGAGCTCGACCCGGCCCGTACGGGGGCCAATACGCTGCACGTCTACGCCGAGCGTCCGAACGGCAAGGCCTTCGACCTCCCCGAGGTCAAGCTCGCCTTCACGCTGAAGGCAAAGGACGTCGGACCGCTCCCGGTCGCGCCCGACCGGGTCTCCACCGGGCACTGGAGCTCCACCGGCGTCCAGATGCCGATGCCGGGCGACTGGCAGCTCTCGGTGACCGTGCGCAGCTCGGACATCGACCAAGTGACCGTCCACAAGAACGTGAAGATCGGCTGACGCCATGGCTGTTGACGACCGCGACCGCACCTCCACCCACACGGATTCCGGCCTCCACGCGCGCGTGGAGCTCTCCCGGCGCCGGTTGATCGGCACGGTCGGCGCGGCCGGGGCCGGTGGTCTCGCGCTCGGCGCGGTGGGCGGGGTGGCCGGGCACGCGGCCGCACAGCCGGAGCCCGGAGCGGGGCTCGCCTCGGTGGGCGGCACCGAGGTGCCGTTCACCGGCGAGCACCAGCCGGGCATCACCACGCCGATGCAGGCCCGCGGCCATCTCATCGCCTTCGACCTGGCGCCCGGCGCGGGCCGCAAGGAGGCGGCCGCACTGCTGCGCCGCTGGTCGGCGACGGCCCGCCGCCTCATGGCGGGCCGCACCGACGCGCGGGACAGCGCGGTCGCGCTCGACGCGGGACCGTCCTCGCTGACCGTCACCTTCGGCTTCGGCCACAGCTTCTTCGGCCGTACGGGACTGGCGAAGCAGCGGCCCTTCGCGCTTGACCCGCTGCCCGCGTTCCCCGCCGACCGGCTTGACGCGCGGCGCAGTGACGGCGATCTGTGGGTGCAGATCGGGGCGGACGACGCGCTCGTCGCCTTCGACGCGCTGCGCGCCCTGCAGCGGGAGGCGGGCGACACGGCCCGGGTGCGCTGGCAGATGAACGGTTTCAACCGCTCGCCCGGCGCCACCGAGAAGCCGATGACGACCCGCAATCTGATGGGCCAGGTCGACGGCACCAACAACCCGAAGGAGTCCGAACCCGACTTCCGTAAGCGGATCTTCGTCCCCGCACAAGGCACTTCGGGCGGCTCAGCAGGCACTTCGGGCGGCGCGGCGGACCCGGACTGGATGGCGGGCGGTTCGTACGCGGTCGTACGCCGTATCCGGATGCTCCTCGACGACTGGGAGAAGCTCTCGCTCGGCGACCAGGAGCAGGTCATCGGGCGCCGGAAGTCCGACGGCGCCCCGCTGACCGGGGGTTCGGAGACGACGGAGCCCGACCTCGACAAGGTCCGCGCCGACGGCAAGCCGGTGATAGCGGCCAACGCGCACGCGCGTATCTCGCGGCCGGACGAGAACGGCGGGGCGGCGATGCTGCGCCGGCCCTTCTCCTTCCACGACGGGTACGACGAGGACGGCGTGCCGGACGCGGGGCTCCTCTTCATCTGCTGGCAGGCCGACCCGCGCCGCGGCTTCGTACCCGTGCAGCGCAAGCTCGACCGCGGTGACGCGCTCTCGGCGTTCATCCGGCACGAGTCGAGCGGTCTCTTCGCGGTGCCCGGAGGCGCACGTTCCGGTGAATACGTGGGCCAGCGGCTCCTGGAGTCCTGAGCGAGGGCCCCGGTTTCCGGGCTGTGGCGGACGCGGGGGCCACGTTCAGCGCATTAGGGTGACGGTATGTCGGCGACCCGCTACACGTATCTCGGCCCCGAGGGCACCTTCACCGAAGCCGCCCTGCGCACCCTGCCCGAAGCGGCCACCCGGGAGCTCGTGCCCATGGTGTCCGTGCCCGCCGCGCTCGACGCCGTGCGCAACGGCGAGGCCGCGGCGGCGCTCGTGCCGATCGAGAACTCGGTGGAGGGCGGCGTCACCGCGACCCTCGACGAACTCGCCACCGGCGAACCGCTGATGATCTACCGCGAGGTGCTGCTGCCGATCGCGTTCGCGCTCCTGGTGCGGCCCGGCACAAAGCTCTCCGAGGTCAAGACGGTCACCGGCCACCCGGTCGCGCAGCCGCAGGTCCGCAACTGGATGTCGGCCCATCTGCCGCACGCCCTCTGGGAGTCCGCGGCGTCGAACGCGGACGGCGCCCGCCTGGTGCAGGAGGGGCGGTACGACGCGGCGTTCGCCGGTGAGTTCGCGGCTGTGACGTACGGCCTTGAACCGCTGGTCACCGAGATCCACGACGCGGAGAACGCCGAGACCCGCTTCGTCCTGGTCGGCCGCCCGGCCCGGCCCGCGGCCCCGACCGGCGCCGACAAGACCTCGGTGGTCATCTGGCTCGACGACGACCACCCGGGCGCGCTCCTCGAGTTCCTGCAGGAGTTCTCGGTACGCGGCGTGAACCTCATGCTCATCCAGTCCCGGCCCACCGGCGCGGGCATCGGCAACTACTGCTTCTGCGTGGACGCCGAGGGCCACATCTCGGAACGGCGGGTCGGTGAGGCCCTGATGGGGCTGAAGCGGATCGCCCCGAAGGTGCGGTTCCTCGGCTCCTACCCGCGGGCCGGTGTCACGCCCGACGAGGTGCGGGCGCTGCGCTCGGGCACGACGGACGCGGAGTTCGTCTCGGCGGCGGACTGGCTGACGCGGGTCCAGGACGGCCGGGGCTAGGTCACCGCGCCCCCGCACCTTGTCCTACCTGCGGATTTTCGTTGTCCACAAGGTTATCCACAGGTGGGCTTCTCGACCTGGGGACAAGTCGACAACAACTCACTACATGGTCGACAAATCGCCCTTCGTGCCCCATGTCCGTCCACAGCCGGGCACGTCACCCGTCGTCCACTCAATTCCTTGGATCAACTCTTTGGAGCGAGTCATTTCCACTCGAAAGTGGGTGTGCGAGGGGTTTGCACCGGGAATCCTGAGGCCCGCACCAGGCATTCGGAATGATCACTTCCCGCGTCCACAGATCTTTCGCACAGCCTGTGGATAACTTTTCCCGACCATGGATTCCTGTGGACAAGTGAGCCCCAAGTCCCGTTCCGCACAAGGGGATACGGTCAATCCGGGTCGGCCGCCCTGCCCCGATTCAGGGAATACACCGGTATTTATTGACGCGTCCGCTGCGTCCGCTGCGTCCGTTTCCGGCACCCAGCCGAGGTCTCCCCCGACGACTCCGTCGATCAGTCCGCCCCGTACGAGAATCCCGTATCGGCACGCAGAGGAATATCGGGTCGAGGGCCCGAAGCGGGCACCGGTAGCCTGGGGCGTGTGATTGACCTTCGCCTGCTCCGTGAGGACCCCGACCGTGTCCGCGCTTCTCAGCGCGCCCGTGGAGAGGACGTCACGCTCGTCGACTCTCTGCTCTCCGCCGACGAGCGCCGCAGGTCGTCCGGAGTCCGCTTCGACGAGCTGCGTGCCGAGCAGAAGCAGCTCGGCAAGCTGATCCCCAAGGCCACGCCGGAAGAGCGGGCCGAGCTCCTCAAGCGCGCCGAGCAGCTCAAGAGCGACGTCAAGGCCGCCGACGCCGAGCAGGACGAGGCCAAGGCCGAGACCGACAGCCTGCTGCTCCGGCTCGGCAACCTCGTGCACCCGGACGTCCCGGTCGGCGGCGAGGAGGACTTCGTCGAGCTGGAGACGCACGGCACGATCCGCGACTTCGGCGCCGAGGGCTTCACGCCCAAGGACCACCTGGAACTCGGCAACATCCTCGGCGCGATCGACGTCGAGCGCGGCGCCAAGGTCTCCGGTTCGCGCTTCTACTTCCTCACCGGCGTCGGCGCCCTGCTCGAACTCGCCCTGGTGAACGCCGCGTTGGGCCAGGCCACGGCCGCCGGGTTCACGCCGATGCTGACCCCGGCCCTGGTCCGCCCGCAGTCGATGGCCGGCACCGGCTTCCTCGGCCAGGCCGCCGCCGACGTCTACCACCTGGACAAGGACGACCTGTACCTGGTGGGCACGTCCGAGGTGCCGCTCGCCGCGTACCACATGGACGAGATCATCGAGGCGGACAAGCTGCCGCTGCGGTACGCCGGGTTCTCGCCCTGCTTCCGCCGCGAGGCCGGTTCGCACGGCAAGGACACCCGCGGCATCTTCCGGGTGCACCAGTTCGACAAGGTCGAGATGTTCTCGTACGTCGACCCCGCGGACTCCGAGGCCGAGCACCAGCGTCTCCTCGAGTGGGAGAAGCAGTGGCTGACCTCGCTCGAGCTGCCGTTCCGCGTCATCGATGTCGCCACCGGTGACCTCGGTTCCTCGGCGGCGCGCAAGTTCGACTGCGAGGCGTGGATCCCGACCCAGGGCAAGTACCGCGAGCTGACCTCGACCTCGGACTGCACCGAGTTCCAGTCGCGCCGTCTGTCCATCCGCATGCGGGAGGACAAGAAGGTCAAGCCGCTCGCGACGCTGAACGGCACGCTGTGCGCCGTCCCGCGCACCATCGTGGCGATCCTGGAGAACCACCAGCAGGCCGACGGTTCGGTGCGGGTGCCCGAGGTGCTCCGCCCCTACCTCGGCGGGCGTGAGGTACTGGAGCCGGTCGCCAAGTGAGCTCACTTCCTGGCACGGGGACCGGTACGGGGACCGGCATGGGAACTGGCACGGGGACCGGTACGGGGGATGCCGACGGCACGCGCGTCGTCACCGTCGGCTCCATGAAGGCCGGTGCCGCCGCGGAGGCCGCCGCCCAGCGGGACGCCCTCGCCGCCGCCGCGGCCCCGGGCGCCTTCCCGTACAAGCTGGTGGCGACCGATCTGGACGGCACGCTGCTGCGCTCCGACGAGACGATCTCGCCGCGTACCCGTACCGCGCTCGAGGCCGCGTGCGCGGCGGGCGCGGCGCACATCGTGGTCACCGGCCGGGCCGTGCCCTGGACCCGGCACATCCTCGACGACCTCGGGTACAAGGGCATCGCGGTGTGCGGTCAGGGTGCGCAGGTCTACCACGCGGGCGAACACCGGCTGCTGACCTCGGTGACGCTCGACCGCCAGCTGGCCGGGCTCGCGCTGGCCAAGCTGGAGGCCGAGATCGGTCCGCTCGCGCTGGCCGCGAGCCGGGACGGCGTGGACGGCGAGGTGCTCGTCGGTCCGGGGTACGGCGTGCAGGAAGGCCCGCTTCCGTTCGTGCCGTTCACGGATCCGGCCGAGCTGTGGTCGGCGCCGCTGAACAAGCTGTACATCCAGCACCCCGGTCTCTCCGACGACGCGCTCACCGAGGTGGCGCGGCAGGTCGCCGGGGATCTGGTGGGCGTGACCATGGCGGGCGAGGGCGTCGTCGAGCTGCTGCCGCTCGGTCTCTCCAAGGCGACCGGCCTCTCGCTGGCCGCGCGGCGCCTCGGTGCCAAGGCGGTCGACACCATCGCCTTCGGGGACATGCCCAACGACATCCCGATGTTCGGCTGGGCGGCGCGCGGCGTGGCGATGGCCAACGCCCATGACGAACTCAAGGCCGTGGCCGACGAGTTGACCACGTCCCACGACGACGACGGCATCGCGCTCGTCCTGGAACGGCTGCTGGCCGCCGGGAGCGGCGACGGTGCCTCACCTGTCGACGGTGCCTCACCTGTCGAGGGCGGCGAGCGGGAATGAGCGGCCGCCGGGTCCGTCTGCGCCGGGTGTACGAGACGCCCGCGCCCGAGGACGGCACCCGGGTGCTCGCCGACCGGCTCTGGCCGCGCGGACTGAGCAAGGAGGCCGCGCGGGTCGACGTATGGCCGAAGGACCTGACCCCGTCGACGGAGCTGCGCCGCTGGTACCACGGCCCGGAAGGCGAGTTCGCCGAGTTCCGGAAGCGGTACGAGGCGGAGCTGGCGGGCGACGCGCAGCGGGCCGCGCTCGACGAGGTGCGGGCGCTGGCCGCGCGGGGCCAGGTCACGCTGCTGACCGCGTCGAAGGACCTGGAGCACAGCCATCTGGCGGTGCTCGCGGAGCTGCTGAAGTAGCCGTCCGCAGAGCCGACTTGAGTGCGAGGCGGGGCGGCTCGCAGGGGCGGCTGCGACGGAGTGTGATGACGACTCCGGAGCCTGCCTCCTGCGACCGCCGCTCGGGAGCGTGACAGCCCGCTGATCCGCGGCGCCGCGCTCCTCTCCCCGTCCGACAGGCGCCGTTCCCGGCGCTGTCGACCCGTCCACTGTGCCCGCCGGCACGCACCGGCCGCCAGTTATTTTCCGTACGCCCGTACGGTCGCCCACGCACGTCGCCCGCGGGTCAGCGGCCAGGCGGCGAAGCCCACGGCGAGGGCGATGGCGTGGCCCAGGTCGGTGAAGGTGCCGCCGGTCGCGAGCGGCACGGCGAAGAACGCGGTCAGGGCAGCCGCGTAGAGCCATTTCCAGCGGCCGGGGACCAGATAGGTGAGGACGCCCGCCGAGGCCGCGAGGCCGTACGAGACGCCGATGTCGACGACGTGCAGCATGCGCCGCGACGCGTCGTGGTTCTCGATCCGGACGAGGACCACCTTCTGGCTGACGAGGGTCGCCGCGATGTGTGCCGTGGTGACGACGAGCAGCCACCGCGCGGTGCCGATTCCGCGCTCCACGCGCGCGTGCACGATTTCGAAAAGCAGCACATAGGTGGGGAGCGACGCCGGGTTCTCGATCCAGAACGCGCTGAGCAGCAGCGACTGCACCGGATGCCGGTCGAGTTCATGGAGGTTGCTGCTGGTGCGGTGCAGCAGGTACTGCTCGAGGCCCTGGCTGGAGAAGGCGATGACGAGGCTCGTGGCGAGGATGATCAGCAGCCACGCGTGCGTGCCGGGTGCCGAACGCACCCAGCTCCGCACCGGTCGTGAGGGTTCCGGTCCCGGTGGCGGAGCGGGTACGGGCGCGTACGTCACTCCTCGATCATGGCCCGTACCCGGCGGGTACGCGCTGCGCGTCCGGTCACTCGGGAGTGACGACCCGCAGGTTGAAGGTGTGGTGGCCGAGGCCCGTCGCGAGGCCGATGAACAGCAGCGCCAGATGCTCCTGACCGCGCGCCGTGGCCAGTCCGCCCAGGTCGATGCGGGTGCCGTCGGCCCAGCCGAGGTCGGCGAGCAGATCCTCGACCACTGACTTGGCCGCCGCGTCGTCACCGGAGAGGAAGACCGAGCTGGGGCCGGAGAGGGTCTTCTCCGGGTGCGCCATCACGACCGAGTCCATGGTGCAGAGCGACTTCACGACCTTCGCGCGGGGCAGCGCCCGCTGGAGCTGTTCGGCGAGGCTGGCGTCCTGGTGGACGAGGCCGAGGTCCGGGGTGAGGTCGATCGCGATGTCGAGCAGCACCGTGTCGTCGAGGGCGTCCCCCAGGGCGTCGGGGAGCCCGAGCGAGGCGTTGCCTCCGGTGGCGTTCACCACGAGCTCGCCGTGCGCGGCCGCCTCCCGCACGCCCACCACCGGGAGCTCGATGCCCTCATGGGGTGCCTCGGGTGTCCGCGAGCCGAACACCACATCGTGCCCGGCCGCCGCGGCCGCATGCCCAACTGCCTTGCCCACATTGCCTGTTCCGAGAATTCCGATTCGCATGAGGACGACGCTACGGAGCCGCGTACCGGGTGCGGATCGGGCCGGCGGACGAGGTGCGCGGCGTCCGGGACCTACGCCTGACGACCTAGCCGGGCGGTCTCAGGGCCGAGCCTGAGGGCCCCCGGAGGGCCGGACGGGGTCGGACGGGGTCGGACGGGTCAGGGCGAGATGAGTTGTAGGATGACTGGGCAACCGGGTGAATGAGAGGTACGTGGACATGGCGCTGCAGGCCGCGGGACGGCAGTCCCTCGTGGACACCGTCGTCGATCAGCTCCGCACCCAGCTCACCGAGGGCGAGTGGGCCGTCGGCGACCGCATCCCGACGGAGCACGCCCTCGCGGAGCAGCTCGGCGTCGGCCGCAACACGGTCCGTGAGGCCGTACGGGTCCTGGTGCACGCGGGGCTGCTCGAGTCGCGGCAGGGCAACGGCACGTTCGTGCGGTCCACCGCCGATCCGTCCGCGGTGCTGCGCGGTATGCGGCACGCGGGCGCGCTCGAGGTGACCGAGGTACGGGTCGCCCTGGAGGCGGAGGCGGCCAGGCTCGCCGCCGAGCGGCGCGACACCCACGACCTGTTGCGGCTGCGCGCCGCGCTCGCCACCCTGCACGAGGAGGGCGACCGGAACGCCGACGCGGACATGGCCTTCCACCTGGCGATGGTCGAGGCCACGCACAACACCGCGTTCATCGAGGTGTACCGGTTCTTCTCGGTCCAGGTGCACGAGGTCCTGGTGCACGCCCTCGGCGACCGGGACATGCCGCCCGTCGACATCGCCGGCCACGAGGCCCTGGTGGCCGCCGTCGAGGCCGGTGACCCGGTGGCGGCCGACGCGGCCGTACGCGGGCTCCTGAAGGTGCCGATCGACGCGCTCAGGCAGCTCGGGGTGGGCTGACCTTCCGGTACGCACAGGCCCTCCCGGCATGCGCATGCGCGGCCCCTCCCTCCCGGCGCGCGCGGCCGCTCCCGGCATGCGCATGCGCGGCCGGCCCCTCCCCTCTCAACAAAAACGCCCCCACGCACGCGGGCGCGTACCGACCGAGTGGTCGTACGGCCCGAGAAAGGCGCTCTCCTTGTCACGCCCCGATACCGCTCCCGCGGACGCCGACCGGCTGCTCCTGGATGCCGAGGCCGATGTCCGTCCCTCGCCCCAAGGGCTTGCCGCGCGGCGGCAGTTGCTCGCGCACCCCGTGGTGCTGCTCATCGGGATCGTGCTCGCCTCGCTCAACATGCGCGCCGCGCTCGCGAGCGTCTCGCCGCTGGTCGGTGAGATCAGTGCGGCCTTCGGCCTGTCGTCGACCGCGAGCAGCCTCGTCACCTCGGTGCCGGTGCTGTTCCTCGGCGTCGGCGCGCTGGTCGCCCCCTGGCTCGCCCGCCGCTTCGGCACCGAACTGGTGCTGTTCTGCGCCCTGTTGCTGCTCGGCGTCGGCATCCTCGTACGGGTGCTGCCCTCGGCGGCGGCGCTGTACGGCGGCGGGGTGTTGGTCGGTACCGCGATAGCCCTGCTCAATGTGTTGATGCCGGGGCTCATCAAGCGGGACTTCCCGGACCGCGCCGCGTCCATGACCTCCGTCTACACCGGCGCGATGATCGCGGGCGCGACCGTCGTCGCGGCGGCCTCGGTGCCGCTGGAGAAGGCCTTCGGCGACAGCTGGGAGGCGTCGCTCGCGTTCTGGTCGCTGCTCGCCGCGGTGGCGGCCGTGGCGTGGCTGCCGCAGGTCCTGATCGCCCGGGGCCGCACCGGGCACGAGGTGCGGACGGCGCCGGCCGGGCCGCCCGCGCGCAGCCTCTGGCGCTCGCCGCTGGCCTGGCAGGTCACCCTCTTCATGGGCCTGCAGTCGCTGTGGTCGTACGTCCTGATCGCCTGGATGCCGACGATCTTCACCGACCACGGCATGAGCCGTGCCACCGCCGGTGTCGTCTTCGCCTTCAACAACCTCATCCAGGTCGCGGGCGCGTTCGCCGTGCCGCTGCTCGCCGGGCGGATGCGCAGTCAGCGCCCGCTCGTCGCCCTGGTGACCGTCATGGTCGCGGCGGGCTACACGGGCCTGATGGTGGCGCCGGTGTCGGGTGCCTGGCTCTGGTCCGCGGTGCTCGGGATCGGGCAGGGCGGTGCGGTGGGGCTCGCCCTGACGCTGATCGTGCTGCGTTCCGGGGATGCCATGACGGCGGCGCGGCTGTCCGGGATGGCGCAGACCGTGGGTTATCTCCTCGCCGCCGCGGGCCCGTTGGCGGCCGGTGCCGTGTACCAGGCGACGGGCGGCTGGACCGTGCCGATCTGCCTGGTGCTGTGCGTGTGCGCGGCCGCCCTCGGGGTGGGTCTGCTCGCGGCGCGGGACCGTACGGTCTGAGGCACCCCGCAGCTTTCACTCATGGGAACGGCCGCCACGCACGCGTGGCGGCCGTTTCGTGCACTACGCGCGCGTGGCGTACGACGGAGCCGGGTTCACTCTTCCCCGGCCAGCGTCAGGGAGCGCAGCTTCTGGCCCGCGTACCAGGTGGCGAGGACCGTCACGCCCGTCAACAGGGCGACGGCGACCGGCAGTCCGACGTCGGAGGTGACCAGGTCGCCGCGCGCCACCCGCTCCGCCACGGCGAGGGACCACTGCTGCACGCTCAGGGTGCGCGCCCCTTCGACGAGGGAACCGAACAGCGTCTCCCAGACCAGGGCGTAGACGAGGCCGAAGACCACGGCGTGCCTGCTGACCGTGCCGAGCAGCAGGAACAGCGCGGCGTACGCGATCGAGGCGACGAGCGCGGCGACGGTGTAGGCGATGGCGACCTGCTGGCCGTTGCCGTTCAGGATCATCCCGGCGATGAACGTGGGGATCGCGGAGAACGCCATGGTCACGGCGATGGCCACGATCAGCTTGGTGACGATGATCGTCGGGCGCTTGACCGGCTTGGACAGCAGATAGACGACCGAGCCGTCGTCGATCTCAGGGCCGATGGCACCGGTGCCCGCGATCACGCCGATCAGCGGCACCATCGTGGCGAGCGCGAAGCCGCCGAGCACATCCGCGGCCACCTGGTCGTCGGCGCCGGAGAAGCCGCGTACGGCCGCGGCGATCACGATGAGCAGGACGGGCAGCGAGAACAGGATCAGCGCGCGGCGGCGGCCGAGCAGGGCCCGGTAGGTGAGCCGGGCGACAGTGGGGTCATACATGGTCGAAGGCTCCCTTCAGGCCGCGACGAGGTACGAGAAGACCGACTCGAGGGACTCGTCCGAGGGCGAGACCGTGAGCAGCCGGATGTCGTGCTCCTTGGCGACCCGCGGCAGGAGCCGGGTGAAGCGCCCGAAGTCGACCGCCTGGACGAGCAACGCGCCCTCTGCCAGGTCGACTTCGATGCCCGCGGTGGACGGGTCGGCGATCAGCGCGGCGGCCAGCGCCCGGTCGTCGCTCGAGCGCACCAGGTAGCGGTGCGGGCGGTCGGTCATCAGGCGCCTGATGCGCCGGAAGTCACCGCTCGCGGCGTGCCGTCCGGCGACGATCACCTCGATGTGCGAGGCGAGTTGCTCGACCTCCTCCAGGATGTGCGAGGAGAACAGCACGGTCCGGCCGTCGCCGCCCATGCGCCGCAACAGGTCCATCAGGTGCATCCGCTGGCGCGGGTCCATGCCGTTGAAGGGCTCGTCGAGCAGCAGCACCGAGGGGTCGTGCACCAGCGCGGAGCCCATTTTCACGCGCTGCCGCATGCCCTTGGAGTACGTGGAGATCTTGCGGTCCTGCGCGTACTCCATCTCGACGGTGGCGAGCGCGCGCCCGGCCGCCTTGGCGCCGAGACCGTGCAACTCGGCATTGGCGACGACGAATTCGCGGCCCGTGAGGAAGTCGTACATCGCCTCCCGCTCGGGGACGATGCCGATCTCCTGGTAGATCTTCTCGTTGCGCCAGATCGGCCGGCCGTCGAGCGTGACCGTGCCGGTGGATGGGGCGAGGAAGCCGCCCATCATGTTGATGAGGGTGGACTTCCCGGCGCCGTTGGGGCCGAGCAGGCCGGTCACGCCAGGACCGATCGTCATGGTGACGTCGTTGACCGCTACGACGTTGCCGAACCAGCGCGAGACGTGGTCGATGTTGAGGGAGCTCACAGCCCGACCTTTCGGTAGCGGCGCATCAGGGCGGCGTACGAGCCCACGATCAGCGCGAGGACGACCAGGAGATAGATAGCGCCGGTACCTGTACCGGGGCCCTGGCCGCCGGGGAACGCGGATTCCGCGCCGAGGAACGCCGTCTGCACCCCGTCGATCAGGGTGATCGGCGAGAAAAGCCCGAGCCACGGGACCGCGTCCGTCGAGCCCTGCACGTCGGCGATGGCCTGCACGGTGGAGACCGCCCCGTAGGAGATGGTCAGTACGGCGATGACGGCGGCGACGCCGAAGCCGCGGCGCGGGGTCAACGCGGCCATGACCAGGCCGAGTCCGGCGAAGAGCAGGGAGAGCAGAGCCACGGAGACCAACCCCTGTCCGAACCCGGCCGTCTGGTCCGCGAAGTCCATCTTGGCGAGCAGGGAACCCAGGTACAGCACGACCAGCGGGGCCGCGGTGAGCACGAAGAGGGCCGAGGCCATCGCCGCGTACTTCGCCGTCACGTAGTCGCCGCGCTCGATCGGCCGCGAGAAGTACAGCGGCACCGTCCGGAAGCGCAGGTCGCGGGAGACCGACTGCGGGGCCTGGGAGGCGATGTAGAGCCCGATGATGGCCTGGGTGGTGATGGCGTACCGGGTGTAGTCCAGCGGCAGTTCCGACATCTTGGTCTGCACGGCGACCGCCACGATGATCGCCGCCGGTACGCACATCACGGCGAACAGGATCATCGGCAGCACCTTGGACTTGGCGCTGCGGCCGAGGCCGTACGCGCCGCGCAGGGACTGCGAGTACAGCGAGCGGCGGGCGTAGGCGCGGCCGAGGCGCGGGCCGTCGTACGAGCGGTATCCGATGTTGTGGATCCGGGTCTGTGCCACGTCGGGGCGCCCGGTGTCAGCTGCCGTCACGGCCGCCTCCTCGCTGTGCGGCCTGCAACGCGGCCTGTTCGTGGGCGTGTTGACCATCCTGCTGGTCGGCCTGCTGGTCGGCCTGCTGGTCGGTGCGGAACACCTCGGCGATGTGGTGCCTGCGCTGTTCCATCCGGACCAGGCCGAGGCCGAGGTCGGCGACGGTGTCGCGCACCACGTCGTACGTCTCCTCGCCGGCGGCCTCCACGAGCAGCACGTGCCCGGCGCCCGGCAGACCGTCCTCCACGCGCGCGTGCAGCGTGACGCCGCGCTCCTGGAGTTCCTGGCGCAGCGCCAGGGTGCCGTCGGGGTGCTCGTCGGAGTCGGTGACCTCCACCGCGAGCGTGGCCATGGTCTGCGTGAAGTCGCTGGTGGAGCTGGAGCGCAGCAGCGTGCCGCCGTCGATGACGACGACGTGGTCGCAGGTGCGCTCCAGTTCGCCGAGGAGGTGCGAGGTGACCAGTACGGAGATGCCGAAGTCGGTGTGGACGCGGCGGATCAGTCCGAGCATCTCGTCCCGGCCGACCGGGTCGAGGCCGTTGGTGGGCTCGTCGAGGAGCACCAACTGCGGGTCGTGGACGAGTGCTTGGGCCAGTTTGACCCGCTGCTTCATACCGGTCGAGTAGCCGCCGATGGGCCGGTAGCGCTCCTCGTAGAGGCCTACGTGGCGCAGGGTGTCGGCGGTCCGCTCGCGCGCGGCGGTGGGCGGGAGTCCGGACATCCGCGCCATGTGCACCACGAACTCCGTGGCTGACACATCGGGCGGCAGGCAGTCGTGCTCGGGCATGTACCCGACCCGCTCACGGATCTCGGCGCCGCGGGTGGCGACGTCGAGGCCCAGCACCTGGGCGGTGCCCTCGGTGGCGGGGGAGAGTCCGAGCAGGATCTTGATGAGAGTGGACTTACCGGCTCCGTTGGCCCCGACAAGGCCGGTCACACCCGGGCCTACGTCCACGGAGAGCCGGTCGAGAGCGGTCACCCGGGGGAACCGCTTGCTGAGGCTTTCGGTCGCGATCACAGTCACGGTTCGACGGTAGTGGCGCCCACCACACCGGTCGTCAGACCAGACGCCTGGATATGTGTCCGCCTCCAGGCGTACGGACCCGTAGGGGTGTGGGACCGGAGTACACCCGCACGGCGTTGTCCACAGGCTCTGTGCACACCCCTTGACGCAGCCGCCAGGCATTGTCACATTCATCAGTGTCACGTTATGAACGCGTAGCGCATCCGAGGAACCACAGGTACGCCGGGCAGTGCAGGCACGGCCGATTCAGGGGACGGACGGTGGCATGACCTCAGCGGTGGACACGGAACTCGGCGCGGAGCTGCGGGGGTTCAGAGAGGTGCAGGCCCTCGCGTACGCCTGCGCGGAGGCGGTCGCGGCCCAGCTCAAGCCCGGGGTGACCGAGCGCGAGGCGGCGCGGATGCAGCGGGAGTGGCTGCGTGAGCGCGGGGTGCGGGACTGGTTCCACCTGCCCTTCGCGTGGTTCGGCGACCGCACCGCGTTCGCGGGCTTCAAGATCCCGCTCCAGTTCTTCCCCACCAACCGCAGGCTCGAGCCGGGGATGCCGTTCATCCTCGACATGGCCCCGGTGTACAAGGGCTTCACGGCCGACATCGGGTACTCCGGCAGCCTCGGCCTCAACCCGGTGCAGGACCGGCTCATGGCCGACCTGGAGGAGCACCGCGAGCTGATCCTGCGCGAGGTGCGCGAGCGCCGTTCGCTGCGCGAGATCTACGAGAACGTCGAGCGCCTGATGAACCGGCAGGGGTACGCGAACCGCCACCGCGCCTACCCGTTCGGCGTGATCGCGCACAAGGTCGACCGGGTCGCGGAGCGCCGCTGGGCGCCGAACGTGTTCGGCTTCGGCACCCAGGCGCTCAAGGGCCTGGCGAGCGACGCGCTGCACGGTCACCGGGACGGCTGGTCCCCGCTGTGGAGCCCGTACAAGTTCTCCGACCACCCACCGCAGCCGGGCCTGTGGGCGGTCGAGCCGCACCTCGGATTCCGGGGCACGGGCGCGAAGTTCGAGGAGATCCTGGTCGTCACCGACTCCAAGGACCCGGAGCAGAGCGCGTTCTGGCTGGACGACGACCTGCCGCACGTACGCCGCTGGGCGGAGGCACGGTCCCTGTGAGCACGGAGCGAGCGCCCGGCGGAGACGGGGAACGGGAACCCAACGAGCGGGACCAGCGAGACCAGACCGACCAGCACAAGGGCACGAGCCGCGGTGAGCGGGATCGGAAGGGCGAAGTCCGTATGACTGAAGGGCTGTTGAAGGGCGCGCGCGAGCGCTGGGTATGTACCGGCGGGGTGGAGCTCTGCGTCGCCGAGCTCGGCGACGCAGACCGGCCGACGGTCCTCCTGGTGCACGGCTATCCGGACTCCAAGGAGGTGTGGTCCAAGGTCGCGACCCGCCTCGCGGACGACTTCCACGTGGTCCTCTACGACGTGCGCGGGCACGGCCGGTCCACGGCGCCGACACCGCTGCGCGGCGGCTTCACCCTGGAGAAGCTGACGGACGACTTCCTCGCGGTCGTGGACGCGGTCAGCCCGGACCGGCCGGTGCACGTCGTCGGGCACGACTGGGGCTCGGTGCAGTCCTGGGAGTTCGTCACGGTCAAGCGCACCGAGGGCCGGATCGCGTCCTTCACCTCGATGTCGGGCCCGTCCCTCGACCACTTCGGTCACTGGATCAAGAAGCGCATGGTCCGCCCCACCCCGCGCCGGGTGGGCCAGCTCCTCGGCCAGGGCGCCAAGTCCTGGTACGTGTACATGCTGCACACGCCCGTCCTGCCCGAGCTGGCCTGGCGAGGGCCGCTCGGCGCGCGCTGGCCGAAGATGCTGCAGCGCTTCGAGAACGTGCCGCAGGACGGGTACCCGACACCGTCGCTGCCCTCGGACGCGGCCCACGGCGCCTGGCTCTACCGCGACAACGTCCGCGCCCGGCTGCGCCGCCCACGTGCCGACGCGTACGCGCACGCGCCCGTGCAGCTGATCACGCCGCTCGGGGACGTGTTCCTCTCGCCCCGGCTCTACGACGAACTGGAGCTGTGGGTCCCGCAGTTGACCCGTCGTTCGCTGCCCGCGAAGCACTGGGTGCCGCGCACCCGGCCCGACCAACTGGTCGCCTGGATCAAGGACTTCGTGACGTCCCACGAGGACCTGGGCGAGCCGGGCGCGAGCGGCACCGGCGTGGCCACCCGCAGTGCGGCGCCCACGGGCCGGTACGCGGACCGCTTCGCCGGACAGCTGGTCCTGGTCACGGGTGCGGCGAGCGGCATCGGCCGCGCCACCGCGTTCGCCTTCGCGGAGGCCGGCGCCCGCGTCGTCGCCGTCGACCGGGACGCGGAGGGCGTCGCCCGTACCGCCGAACTCGCCGCGCTGATCGGCGCGCCCGCGGCCTGGGGTGAGACCGTCGACGTCTCGGACGAGCAGGCCATGGAGAAGCTCGCCGAGAAGGTCGCCACCGAGTACGGCGTCGTGGACGTCCTGGTGAACAACGCGGGCATCGGGCTCTCCGGCTCCTTCTTCGACACCACGGCCGAGGACTGGAAGAAGGTCCTCGACGTCAATCTGTGGGGCGTCATCCACGGCTGCCGGATCTTCGGCAAGCAGATGGCGGACCGCGGCCAGGGCGGCCACATAGTCAACACGGCCTCGGCGGCGGCGTTCCAGCCGTCCAAGGCGCTGCCCGCGTACAGCACGTCGAAGGCCGCGGTGCTGATGCTCAGCGAGTGCCTGCGGGCCGAGCTGGCCGGGCAGGGCATCGGCGTCTCCGCGATCTGCCCCGGTCTGGTCAACACCAACATCACGTCGACGGCGCGCTTCGCGGGCGTGGACGCGGAGGAGGAGAAGCGCCGGCAGAAGCGGAGTTCGCGCCTCTACGGCCTGCGAAACTATCCGCCGGAGAAGGTCGCCCGAGCGGTGCTCGGCGCGGTCGTCAGGAACCAGGCCGTCGTCCCGGTCACCCCCGAGGCCCGCGGCGCGCACCTCATGTCCCGCTTCACCCCCAGGGCACTGCGCGCGGTCGCCCGACTCGAACCGCCGCTGTAGCGACCGGAGTCGGGGCTACCGGGTC